>VBIU01000059.1 GCA_005880945.1 Chloroflexota bacterium
TCCAGCGGGCGGAGCTCGAGCGAGCGCGGCGCGAGGAGAAGATCACCACCGAGTGGTTCGATTTCGCAGGCGCACGCTTCGAGCTTCTCGATGGCGATGGCGAGGTCGCGGAAGGAGTTCGCATCGTGGCGACTCCTGGACACACAGCCGGACATCAGAGCGTGGTGGTCGACACGCCTGACGGCGGCGCTCTCATGATCGGGGACGCCGCGTACACGTCTGACATCTATCGCGATCGTGACGAGGCGGATCTGACGAATTGGCGGGGCCAGTACGCCGATCGTGATGCGTGGTCGGAATCGCTGGGCAGGCTGCACGACATGCACCCGCATGCCGTCCACTTCTGCCACGACACCATCGTGGTCCAGGCGCGATGAGCTTCGGCCCCATCGTCAGCCCGGAATGGCTGCACGAGCACGTGCATGATCCGGATCTCCGAGTCGTCGATTTTCGTTGGTCCCTGCTGGGCGGCAGCGGCCACGAGGCCTATGCTCGCGGGCACATCCCGGGCTCTGTCTTTGTCGAGCTCGACGCGGTGACCGGGAGATCGGGAGGCGGCCGTCATCCGCTCCCCACCGGCGCGCAGTTCGAGGATGAGATGCGGAAGGCGGGGATCAGCTCGAACACCAGGGTCGTCGTCTACGACGATTCCGGCGGTTCCGTCGCATCGCGGCTCTGGTTCCTGCTGCGCTGGTTCGGACACGACGCGCAGGCGGTCCTCGACGGCGGCATCGGGGCGTGGGGTGGAGGGTTGGAAGGCGACCAGCCCGACGTGGCCAGAGGCGACTTTGCGGCGCGTGAACCCGATCGAACTCGCATCCTGGACTTCGAGGACGTCCGCCGGCTCACCGACACGCTGTTGCTGGATGCGAGGGCGGGCGAGCGGTATCGGGGCGAGAAGGAGCCGGTCGACCCGAAGGCCGGGCACATCCCGGGAGCGCTGAGCGCTCCGTGGAGCGAGAACCTCGGACCCGACGGCAGATTCAAATCTCCGGAAGATCTGCGGAAGCGTTTTGCGGCATTGGGTGCTGACGGCGAGAAAGGCGCCGTCGTCTACTGCGGGTCCGGCGTCAACGCGACCCACGACCTGCTGGCGATGGAGCTCGCCGGTCTGAAGAACGGACGCCTGTATGCAGGTTCGTGGAGCGACTGGTCGTCGCGAGACGCGCCGGTCGCGACGGGCAAAGAGCCGGGTTAGGGGCTTACGATTCGGCGGTGATCCTGAAAGGAAAGCGAGTCCTGATCGCGGGGATGAGCGACCGTCGAAGCATCGGCTACGCGATAGCGGTCGAGGCTCAGAAAGAAGGCGCCGAGCTCCTCCTCACAAGCTTCGGCCGGATGATGTCGATCACCCAGATGACGGCCAAGAAGCTCAACCCGGTCCCCGAGATCCTGGAGATGGACGTCACCAAGCCCTCCGACATCGCGGCCGCGGTGGAGGAGACGGGCAAGCGCTGGGATCGGCTGGACGGCGTGGTCCACTCCGTCGCTTATGCGCCTCCGGACGCGCTGGGCGGCAAGTTCCTGACCACTCCCTGGGAGAGCGTCGCGACAGCGCTGCAGGTCAGCGCCTTTTCATTCAAGGAGCTGGCGGTCGGTTTCCTCCCATTGATGCGCGAGCACGGCGGATCGATGGTGACGCTCGACTTCGACAACTCGACGCAAGCCTGGCCGAAGTACGACTGGATGGGTGTGTCCAAGGCCGCTCTCGAATCGGTCACGCGCTACCTGGCGCGCGACCTCGGGCGATACAAGATTCGCGTCAACGCGATCTGCGCCGGACCGCTCGCCACGCTGGCGGCGAGCGGAATACCAGGCTTCAAGGACTTCGAAGAGGTGTGGGAGCAGCGCGCGCCGCTGGGTTGGAACCTGCAGGACAGGACGCCGGTCGGACGCGCCGCCTGCGCCCTTTTGTCCGAATACATGGACATGACCACCGGCGAGCTCGTCCACGTCGACGGCGGCTATCACGCCATGGGCGCGGAGCTGCCTCCAGCCGACTGACACAACATCTTGTAGCGGGTTTTTACAAGCCCGCAACATCGTGTTAGGCTCTTCCGAAATCCCTTCGGGAGGAATGCAGTTTGCGGGAGTGCCTGGTGATCTACGTGGACGCCGCTCTCGATAAGAACGGCCGGGCCGGATGTGGCCTGGCCGTTTTTGTTAGGGGTCGCGCCGTTTACACAGAGTCGTTCGGTTTCTCGCATGTCGGCGGCTCCGCTCAACTGGAGGCGCACGTGTGCGCCGGCGCGCTGGATCTCGCCGCTGCTCGCTGGCCATATCACCGTGTGATCGTCCGCACCGATTGCGCGCCGGTGGTGCGCAGCCGCATGCCCTCGAGCGACAGCTTCCGTGTCGCGGTGCACGAGGTGCGCGAGCGCTGCCGGCGTGGTTGGCGCGTCGTGAGCTACGTCAGCCGCAAGGCAAATCCCGCACACGAGCTGGCTCGAGAAGGCCTGAAGAGCCTGTCGAGGCAGCCGGTCCTGGCCGCAGCGTAAGCTCCCACCAATGGCACCGGATGAGGCGCCGCAAAGGCGCACGTCAGCGGGGCGCGCGCGTGGCAAGCGCGCCGGGGGTGGCGAGCTCATCGAGCAGCTCAACGAGATGGTCGCCGAGCTCATCAAGGAGAACCGCAAGCTGAAGCGGGAGGTCGACAAGCTGACGGCGCGTGGCTCCGCCGCGGCCAGCACCGCCGTCGAGCGCAGTCTGCGGACGATTCAAAGGCGCGTCCAGAAGGCGCTCGCGGCGCCGGTCAAGGGTCGGCGGCGAAAGACGGCGGCAACGACGCGGCGCAAGCCCGTGACCAAAAGGCGCCGAAAGGCGAGCTAGACGCTCGGGCTGAAGCCTGCCTCGGACTCCATGCGACGTGCCGTCCTGTAGGCGTCGACTATGCTGAAGATCCACAGCGTGCCGCCGCCGACCTCGAGCGGCACTCCGATCACCGCGCCGATGATGCTTAGGTCGAGGTCGAGGCCGAAGAACTCGAGGCCGCCGATACCGATCAGATAGGCGACGCCTTTCTTGTTCTCGCCGAGGTAGAAATGGCCCAGGCCGGGGACGAGTGCCAGGGCCGCCGCGAGGAGAGGGTTCTTGCGAGATCGCACCACCCGACCCTGGTACCTGCCGGAGGCGGGCGCGCCGCACCTGGGGCATGGTGCGTTGGGATTCGTCAGCAGCGTGCCGCACCGACCACAGAGGATTTCCGAAGCCATCTCTTTATCAAGCATGCCCGTTTTGATAGCCTCCAAACCAATGGACCTGGGCTTCACCGCTGAGGAGGAGGTCTTTCGAGAAGAGGTCCGAACGTGGCTCGATCGCCACCTTCCCGCCGAGTGGCGCAACGGCGGCGTCGGCGGCTATCGGGAAGACGCGGACGAGGCGATGCAGCGCCAGTGGCAGCAGCGCCTCCACGAAGGTGGCTGGCTCAAGCTGTCATGGCCCCGCGACCTCGGGGGACGTGGCGCGAGCCCGGTCATGCAGGCGATCTATCAGGAGGAGATGGCAAAGGCGGGGGCGCCGATTATCCTGGGACGCCTCGGCGTGAGCCTGCTGGCCCCGACTCTCCTGGTCCATGGCTCGGCATGGCAGAAAGAGGCATACGTGGAGCGGATCCTCGGCGGGGATCTCGTTTTCTGCCAGGGGTTCAGCGAACCTGATGCGGGAAGTGATCTCGCCGGCCTGCGCACGCGGGCTGAGCGCCGTGACGGTCACTGGGTGCTCGACGGCCAGAAGACCTGGTCGAGCGGGGCGCACTACGCGGATAAGAGCTTCCTGCTCGCACGCACGGATCCCGCCGCCGACGCGCACAAGGGGATCTCGTTCTTTCTCGTCGACATGCATCAGCCGGGAGTGGAAGTCCGCCCGATCCGCCAGATGACAGGCGGAGGCGAGTTCTGCGAGATCTTTCTGTCCGGCGCGGTGGTCGAGGACCGCGATCTCGTCGGCGAGCCGGGCGCGGGTTGGAAGATCGCGATGACTGTGTTCGGATTCGAGCGAGGCGGCCTCGCCCAGGCGGCGCGATTCGAGCGCGCTGTCGCCGAGCTCGCAACGCTCGCCAGGGATCGCGGCGCGGGTTCGGATCCCACAGTCCGGCAGAGGGTCGCCCAGGCGCAGATCGAGGCTCACGTCTTCCGGCTCATCGGGCTGCGGAACCTGACCAAGGCCCAGCAGGGGAGCGCCCCCGGCCCCGAAGCGAGCATGACCAAGCTCTACTGGAGCGAGATGGACAAGCGCCTCCAGGAGACGGCGGTCGACGTGCAGGGCCCATACGGAGCGCTGGCGCCAGGTTCGCCCTTCGCGGTCGAGGACGGGCGGTGGCAGTACGGCTGGATGTGGGCGCAGGCCGAGACCATCTACGCCGGCTCGTCGGAGATTCAGCGCAACATCATCGCCGAGCGGGTTCTGGGGCTGCCGCGAGGCAGGTGAGCGCCGCCCCGCCTGTCATCGACCGGCTTCGGGCGCGCATCGGCACGCCGGGTCCACCGACCACTGCCGTCGTCGAGGCGGGCCACCTCAAGGCCTTTGCCGAGGCGATCGGCGATTCGTATCCGCGATGGCTCACGGAAGCGCCGCCAACCTTCCTGGTCGCGCTCGCACCCGTCACCGCGCACCTGCCGGAGGCCGAGGAGTACGGCAAGGGCTGGCTGAACGGCGGCAACCGCTTCGAATATTTGGAACCGGTGAAAGTCGGCGATGCGATCACGGCGATCGGCAAGCTCGTGGACGTTTACGAGAAGACCGGGTCGAGCGGCAACCTTCTCTTCATCATCTTCGAGACCGAGTACTTCAACCGGCACGGCCGGACGGTGGCCCGCCTTCGCGGGACGGCGATCAGGCGATGAACATCGAGCCCGGTCACGAGCTGCCGGACCTGATCAAGCACCCGACCACGCGCCAGCTGGTCCAGTACGCCGGGGCGCAGGGCGATTTCTACGAGATCCACTACGACCAGGAATTCGCTCGGAGCGTCGGGTTGCCCGGCGTCATCCTGCACGGCCTATTGAAGGCGGCTTTCCTCGGTCAGCTCGTGACCGACTGGCTGGGCGAGCGCGGAACGCTCAAGAGCTTCGAGGTCAGCTACCGAGGTATCGACGTGCCGGGCCGGCCGTATCGATGTCGCGGCCGCGTCACCAGCGTCGTGGGTGGTCGCGCCGAGCTCGAGGTCTGGGGCGAGGATCCGGAGGGCAATCGCACCACCGTGGGTACTGCCGTCGTGGAGCTCACCGCGTGATTTTCGCCATCGTCAAGTACATCCACATCCTGGCCGCGATCGTCGCCGTCGGCCTGAACATCAGCTACGCGGTCTGGATCGTCCGTTCGCAGCGCGACCCCACCCACACCGCGTTCGCGCTCAAAGGCGTGAAGTTCCTGGACGATCGTCTCGCGAACCCGGCCTATGGCCTGCTGTTGCTCACCGGCCTGCTGATGGTCATCCTCCTGCCTTACCCCATCACGACTCTGTGGATCGATATATCCCTCGTCCTGTACGCCGGGCTGATCGTCATCGGCCTGGTGCTCTACACCCCAAGCCTTCGCGAGCAGATCAAGCTCGCCGAGGCGGGGGACACGACTTCAGCCGAGTTTTCGAGGCTGGGCAGGCGGGGACAGATCCTGGGTCAGCTGCTGGCGGTGATAGTGCTGCTGATCCTGGCGATGATGGTGTTCAAACCCACTCTTTAGGTAGCATCAACTCTCTCCCTGAAGGGGAGAGGGGTCCACGCTGGGAGACCCTGTAGCTAGGCTTCCTGGATCACCGGTACCGGCCGGAGTGCTGGAACCTGGTTTCGAAGAGCGCTGACCCCGCGCATCGCGAGGACGACCGATGCGTCGATGACGCAGTAGCCGCCCGCGATGACCGACGGCGGGTTGCCGGAGGGAATGTGCGTCCACGGTGCTATCGGAAGCCAGTACCAGTTGCGGAACAGGGTGCCGAAGATCTCCAGCTCGCCGGTCGCGATGAAGATCGCCGCGAACAGCGGCCAGCGCGGCGAGCGCAGGACGAACCAGGCGAAGACTGGCAGGCACATCGCGCCCTGCAGGTCGAAGCGTCCCGTGATGAGAGGCAGCACAGTGAGGCCGGCCAGCGCCCAGGTCGAGGCTCCGGCCAGGATCACGTGCGCGACGCGCTTTCCGTATTTCAGGACAACCGGAGTACGCGCTGCCATCAGGCCGAAGAGATACACAGCGCCGTGGCCCGGCGGCACGAAAAGGGGCACGTTGTGTAGTCGGTACTGGTAGAGACCCCAGATGAGCGAGCCGAAGATCTCGAAGCCGGTGGCGACGACCACGCAGATCCACACCTGCAACCGCTGTTCGCGCGGAGCTTTGAATGCCGCGAGATAGAGGGCGGCAAAGGTGAGGAGTCCCAGCACCCACTGCTGCCAAAGCGCTGTGACGCGGCTGTCTGCGAACAGCAGGATCGGCGTGTAGGCCAGCAGATAGACGTGCATCCAGTAAGGCTTGAGTCGGGCCGACACGGCTATCGAATGTTAACGGGGGACGGCGGCAGGCCGCCCCCCGTTGAGTCTGCGTTACGAGACGGGCTCGTCGATCAGGTCGCCCTGCAGGTGCCAAGCGCTCGACGACCACGTGATCACCTTTTCCTGAGTGATCGGATAGTGATCGCTCGACGTGGTCTTGACAGCGACGCCTGGAAGCAGGAACGGGTTGGTCTCGCTGAGGTTGCTTGCGGCGATGCTCATCACGTTTGCACGCGTCAGGTTTGAGCCCGCCTGCTTGAGAACATCGGCCATCGTGTAAGCAGTGGCGACGCCGTAGATGTTGAAACCGTTGTTGACGTTGCAGCTCGAGCAGTTCGCGATGACCGTCTTGTAGAGCTTCATGCCGTCGTCGTTGGCCCACTGAGGGTCGGTCGGGTCCTTGATGTAGCCGACACTCGTCACGTTCTTCAGCGCCGCGCCGTTCGAGGCGGCAAGGCCCATGTAGACCGCCGGGTTGGAGACCGAGTTGAGGTAGATGGTCGGCTCCCAGCCCAGCTTCGTGATGATGACGAGCGACTTGATGGTGAACCCGGGCGTCGTGAACAGGAACACAGTGTCCGCGCCGCTCGCCTTCAGCTTCGAAAGCTGCGACAGGGTGTCGGCGGCGGTGACGTCATACGACTCCTTGTCCTTGATCATCGACGCGCTCGCTCCGAGGCCGTCGGTGAGGCCCTTGAGGTAGTCCTGTCCGTAGTCGTCGTTCTGGTACAGCACCCCGATCTTCGCGTTGGGGTGGTTGGCGATCACGTCCTTGGCGTAGATCCGCGACTCGCCCTGGTACGGAGGCTGCCAGCCGATCGTGTACGGGTGCGCGCTGAAGTCGGCCATGAAGGTGGTGGCGCCTGTGGCGACGAAAAGCTGCGGCACCTTCTTGGAGTTGAGGTAGTCGCGCACTGCCGTCTGAGGCTGCGTGCCGAGGCCTCCGAACATCGCGAACACGGTTTCCTGCTCCACCAGCTGGTGGGTCAACGGCACCGTCTGCGCCGGGTTGTAGCCGTCGTCGAAGATCTTGTATTCGATCTTCCGTCCGTTGATCCCGCCCTGGGTGTTGTTGAGGTAGGTGAAGTAGGCGAGTGAGGCGTCGGCGATGGTGCCATAGGCGGCCGCCGGCCCGGACTTGGCGATGGTGACGCCAAGCTTGATGCTGGTGCTCGTCACGCCCGGGTCGGTCTGGGTGCCGCTGGACCCTCCACATGCGGCCAGAACGACCAGGCACACCGCGAGCGCGGCTATTTTGGGTCCCCTGCGTGCCATTGAAGCTCCTCCTACTTTCGTTAAAGCTGCCTCAACCAGTCTGAGGGTCTGGAGGCATCTGTCCAGTCCCCCGTTCGCCCGCCCCGCGCAAGCGCTTGCGCAGCGCCCCGTATCCGGAGGTTATCAGCCCCACGACCCCGTTGGGCGCGAAGATCATTATCAGGATCAAAAGGGCGCCGTAGGTGACGGCAGGGCCGGCTTTCACGAAGACGGAAGAGATCTGCTCCGGGATCCATGACTGGTCCGAGATGGTCTGGCTGGATACTATCGGCAGCCAGTACACGAACATGCCGCCCAGCAGCGGCCCGACCGTGGACGCCAGTCCGCCGAGCACGGCGCCGACGAGCAGCTGGAACGAGAGAGCGACCGGGAACGTGTCAGGGCTGACGTATGTGGTCGCCAGCCCGTACAGCGAGCCGGCGACGCCCGCGTAGAACGCCGACATGCCGAAGGCCAGGGTCTTGTAGCCGGCGACGTTGATGCCGAAAGCGGCGGCGGCCACCTCGCCGTCGCGGACGGCCCTCATCGCGCGCCCCGGGCGGTGACGAATCATGTTCCACGCGACCCAGAACAGCAAAACCGCAATCGCCAGGCTCAGGTAATAGAGCCACTGCTCGCTGGTCATCTGTGTTCCGCCGGTGACCGTGGAGAACGCGGCCGCAGCGAACTGCGGAGGCTCCTGCGGGACCAGCCCGATGCCCTGCACCCCGCCGGTCAGCTGTTCGGGCCGTTTGATGAGGCTGGGCGTGACCACGGCCAGCGCGAACGTGGCGAGCGCGAGGTACAGGGCCGAAAGCCTCAACGCAGGGATGCCGAGCAGGAAGCCTATGGCACCGGTGACGAGGCCCGCGATCGGGATCGTCACCAGGTAATTCACGTGATAACGAGCGATGAGGATCGCCGTCGTGTACGCGCCGAGGGCCATGAAGGCGCCGTGGCCCAACGATATCTGGCCGCTGTACCCGACCAGGACGTTGAGGCCCATGATCGCGATGGTGAAGATCAGCACGAGGTTCCACTGGCTGCTCTGAAAGCTGGTGACCACCGTAGGCAGTCCGATCAACAGAACGGCGGCGACCAGCACGAGCCAGTATCGAGGTGGGGCGCGGCGCACGCGTGCGAGCACCGTCAGACCCGCCGCACCGAGGGCCGGCCGAAGAGGCCGTTCGGTTTGATGACGAGCACGGCCACGATGATCAGAAACGCAACAGCGAGCTGGAGATCCCCGCCGACGAGATATGCGCCCGCCAGGTTGACGGTGATGCCGACGATCAGGCCACCGACAACGGCGCCAAGCGGGCTCTCGATGCCTCCAAGGACTGCCGCGGCGAAGGCATAGATGATGATCGTCTGCATCATGTTCGGCTCGAGGAGAAGGATCGGGGCGACCATGATTCCGGAGAGCGCGCCGACCGCCGAGGCAAGACCCCAGCCGAGCGCGAGCATCCAGCTCACCCGCACCCCCAGCAACCGGCTGGCATCCGGGTTGTGCGCTGCCGCGCGCATGGCCAGCCCGAGCGTCGTGCGCTGCAGCAGCAGGTAGATCAGGACCAGCACCAGAGCTGAGACCGCGATGACTCCGAGGTCTCGGAAGCTGATCAACGCGCCGAGCACCGACACCGTCTGCACCGAGAACGGGCTTGGGAACGAGCGCGGGATGTAGCCGAACACGAAACCGGCGAGGCCGTTGATCAGGGTGGCGAGTCCCAGCGTCACGATCACGAGCGTCAGCACCGGCGCTCGCTCGACGGGTCTGATGACGACGCGCTGGATCAAGACACCGCCGGCGAACGCGAGCACGAGCGCCAGTGGAAGCGCGATCCAGTAGCTCATCCCGTTTTCGATCAGCGCATACGCCACAAAGGTCGCGAACATCGCCATCTCGCCCTGGGCGAAGTTGACGAGACCCATGGCGTTGTAGATGAGGACAAGGGCCAGTGCCAGGCTTGCGAAGATGCCGCCGCTTGCGATGCCGCTCACGACCTGCTGCAGAAATTCCTGCATCAATAACCCAGGTATGAGCGGCGCACGGAGTCATTGCCCTTGAGCTCGGAGCTCAGACCCGCGACCGCGACTCGACCGACTTCCAACACATACGAGTGGGTGGACAGCTCGAGGGCCAGGCGCGCGTTCTGCTCGACCAGGAGCACGCCGACCCCATCCGCGCGGTTGATGTCACGAATGATCTCGAAGATCGCCCTCACCACCAGCGGGGCCAGCCCGAGCGAAGGCTCGTCAAGCAGCATCAGGCGCGGACGCATCAAGAGGGCGCGCGCCAGGGCGAGCATCTGCTGCTCGCCGCCGGAGAGCGTGCTGGCTGACAGCCGGCGTCGCTCGCGGAGGACCGGGAAGTACTCGAAGACGCGCACATAGTCCTTGCGCACCTGGTCTCGATCTCGTCGCAGGTGCTCGCCCAGCCGCAGGTTCTCTTCGACAGTCAGGTCGGTCAGGATGCCTCGTCCTTCGGGCACGTGAGCCAGGCCGCTGCGCACGATGTCCTCGGTCGACATTCGGTGAAGCGATCGGCCTGAGAGCTTGATCGCCCCGTCCCAGCGGACTCCACCGCAGATGGCGCGGAGTGTGGTCGTCTTGCCCGCGCCGTTGGCCCCGAGCAGCGAGATGATCTCGCCCTCGGCCATCTTCATCGAAACCCCATGCAGGACCTGCGTCGGTCCGTAGCCCGCGTGCACCTCCTCGAGCTCGAGCAGCTCCATCTAGGCGGCGCCCAGATAGGCTTCGATGACCGCTGGGTTCTTGCGCACTTCGGCCGGCGTCCCTTCCGCGATCTTGCGGCCGAAGTCGAGAACGACCACGCGGTCCGAGATTCCCATCACGAAGCCCATGTTGTGTTCGACGAGGAGCACCGTCACCCCGAGGTCTGAGTGGATGCGCTGCACCAGCCGTGCCATATCGCCCACCTCTTCGTGGCTGATGCCGCCCGCGGGCTCGTCGAGGAGGACCAGACGCGGCTTTGACACCAGGGCCCTGGCCAGCTCCACCCTCTTCTGGACCCCAAAAGGAAGCGCGGCCACAGGGTGGTGGGCATGTGGCGCGAGGCCGACGAAGTCCAGGACCTCCACGGCGCGGTTTCGCGCCTCCGCCTCCGCTTTGAGTGCGTTCGGAACGGGCGCCGACGCGCCGAGGAAGCTGCTTCGGATGTTGATGTGGTCCCCGACCAGCACGTTCTCGAGACAGGTCATCGAGCGAAAAAGGGCGAGGTTCTGGAATGTGCGAGCCAGGCCCCGCCGGACGACCTGGTGTGGCGCCAGCTTGAGCACCGGCTCGCCGTCGAGCATCACCGCACCGGCGCCGGGGCGATACACGCGAGCGATCACGTTGAAGAGAGTCGTCTTGCCGGCTCCATTGGGCCCGATCAGCGCCACAACCTCACCCGAGTTGACGTCGAAGGACACGCGATCAAGGGCCACCACGCCGCCGAAGCGAACCGTCAGCTCGCGCACTTCCAGGAGCGGCATTGCGCGGAAAGTCTAAGAGCGGGCGGGAGGGTCGGCCACTAGTCGGACGGCTCGGGTAGGTCTGGGGGCTCGTCCGGGGCGGCCGGCCACGTGGGCGGCGGCGGTGCGGCGCCCGGAGGAGGCGTGGGCGCCGGCCGCGGCGGCGCGGTCGGCCACTGGACCGGGGGCTGCCCGGTCCCCGGCGGCGGAGAGGCGGGCGGAGGAGGCTGCGGGGGTTGATATGGCGTCCCCGGCGGCTGAACCGCCGGCGGAGGAGGCTGCGGGGGTTGATATGGCGTCCCCGGCGGCTGCACCGGAGGCTGCGGCGGCTGATGCGGCTCCACGGGAGGCGGCGCCTGCACCGGCAGTGCGGGATAAACGGGCGCGACCGGCGGAGGGATTGCGGCCGGGCGTGGGGTGCCCGGGAACGGCGCCGTGTAGTCGGGGCGCGTCGCCCGGTGGACCACTGTCGCCGAGGTCGGCGCCATCGGGCGCCGCCTACCCGCGAGCGCCCAGTAGGCGAGCACGCCGAGCAGTCCGAGTATGCCGATGATCGGCAGAAAGACAAATGGAGGTCGCGTGATGATGTCGAGGCCGTTGATGCCTCCACCGGGGCGGGCGCCGGATGCTTGCGGGTTGCCGGTGGGCGAGGTCCCCGGCGTCGGGCTTTCGCCGGCCGACGGCGAGGTCGACGGTGTCGGCGTCGGTGGCCCCTGCAGCGTGAAGCTGGCGCATGGCTTGGGCTGGACGTTGGCGCAGAGCTTGTGAACCTTTGGCTTGTCACCGGCGCGGGGCTTCACCACTTTCGTGAAGGCTCCGTTTTCGTCGGTCACCAGGGTCACAACTGGATGGGTCGCATCGTCCCAGTACAGGGTGAGGTTCTCGTTTTTCAGGAAGAACTGGCCGGTGACAGTGATGCTTGTGGTCAGTCCTCCGGCGGTCGGCTGCAGGCCGATTGTCGCGCCGCTGGGGAGGGGCGCATACACGATCGCCGCCTTCCCCGTCGCTCCCCTTGTGTTGGTCGCGCTGACGGTGAACGCGTACGTGATGCTGTCCGAGAGGTTCGAGGCGACATAGGTGGTGGTCGAGGCGTTGGTCGTGTCCTTGATGCCGCCTGGATTGACCGTGATGTTGTAGCGGGCGATGTTGGACGAGCCCGACGAGGCGGGCGGGGTCCAGGAGACCGTTATGTCCCCTGCATTGGGTCCCGGGACGGCGGCCAGGTTTTGTGGCGCGCTTGGCGGAATGACGTGCGGTGTCGCGGTGATCCTGGCCGCGGGGCCATAGCCCTGCGCGTTATGCGCCCGCACCGCGAACGAGTACGAAGTTCCATTGGTGAGGTTCGTGACAGTGGCCGAGGTGCTCGACGTGATGATTTTTGGAACGTCGGCCGGCGACGTGATGACCTGGTAGAAGTCGAACGGAGCCCCTGTGCTGGGGGCGCTCCAGCTCAAGACCACCTGCTGGTCCTGGGCGGTCGCCTTGAGATTCCTGGGGGCTGAGGGCACGGCCGTCGTCAGTGCATACGCCGCCCCCGCGGACAGCGCGAAAGCAATCCCGGCTGCAGCCATGACGACGCGTGACCAGACCTTCATCCGCAGCCCGGGAAGGTTAACAGGCGGGTTAGACCGGCGGCCAGGGCACCGACCAGGCGGAGGTCGGTTCCGGGAACCGCCATCGAGGGTCGAGGGCCCCTCTCAGGCGGCGCTTGAGGACTCGGATCTCCCCCGGGCTCAAGAGCGGCTCGAGCCTCTGGGCGAGGGCGCCCTTCTCCAGGCTGACGAGTGCGCGCTCGAGGTCGCCGCAGAGGTCGGCCGGCAGCGGCTCGCCGGAGAAGTCCCAGATCACCGTCCGCAGCTTGGGGTCCGTGTGAAAGGTCAACCCGTGGTCGATGACCCAGACGCGGTCCTCATTGTCGAAAAGACAGTGGCCCGACTTGCGGTCGGCGTTGTTGGCGATGACGTCGAACAGAGCGATCCGGAGCCAGGATTCTCTGAGTGTGCCGCCCCCACCCGGCCACGCCAGCGCGTGGCCGACCTCCCCGCCCGACGGGGAGGAGTCCGGCCCGGCTGTTCGCCGGACCTGTTCGCTCAGGAAGTGCCGGCCGTCGGCATCCACGAACAGCTGGACCGCTCCCACTCCGTGCGGACCCTGTTCGCGCGTGACGGTCGGCGGGATGCGAGGCCAGCCGAGCGCTTTGCTTAGCTGGTACGCCGCAACCTCCCGCTGGTACAGGGTTCCCGCCTCGAAGTCCCACAGCGGAGACTCTCCCCGCGCGGGCTTGTAGACGACCTTGAGTCCCGCCGGCGGATGGGGCTCGAGCGTGGCCAGGAAGGTGTAGTTGGAGGCTCCCTGGAGCAGCCCCAACAGCTGCATGTCCGGGAGCTCCACCAGCAGGCGCTCCGTGGCTTCCGGTTCCTGAGCGGCGCCCCTTGGCGGGCGGGAGCTAGAAGATCGGCCGGGCACCGTTGAGGACCGGGCATGGGTGGCCTGCTGGGTCAATCGGCAGCCCGCAGCGCGGGCACAGCGGGCGGCCGGCTGTCAGCACGTTCTCGGCCTGCTTCGAGAATGCGGCGATCTGCTGGTGGCTCAGCCAGAAGCGGACGCTGGGCGCATCTTCTGGCGGGCTCTCCTCCCCCGCGGCCGACTGGCTCGCCACGAGCACGAACATCCGCCGGGCTTCGTGGTAGCCCAGGCCCATCTCTCCGACCTGCCACTCCGGCTCGCCGGGCGCCAGCCCCGCCTCACCCGGCAGCCGTTCAGGGACGTCAATCCCTTGCGCCTCCAGCATCTGGTGCAGGCGGACGATCAAGGCCTGGATCTGCGCCTTCTCGCAGGTCAGGGTCAAGGTCCGGCCGCGGCCTTTGGCGAGCAGGAAAAACCGCCTCTGGCCTGGCTGGCCGACCGCCACCACAGCGATGTCGTCAACTGGATCGAGCTCGAATATGGCCATCGGGTCAAGACTAAGGTTAGGGGCGGACCGGGAGCGGAATTCAACTCGGACCCCCGTCGCGTTTTGATGCGGTTGCGGTGGGGAACAAGACAGAGGTAAACATTGAACACGCGCCACGAGCGCGGCCTGGAGGAACAGCTGACAAATGCCAAAAACCGTAGGAATCGACTTGGGGACGACCAACTCCGTCATCGCCGTCATGGAAGGCGGCGAGCCCGTCGTCATCCCGAACTCAGAAGGCTCTCGCACCACGCCCTCGGTGGTCGCATTCACCAAGTCCGGTGAGCGGCTCGTAGGGCAGCTGGCACGCCGGCAGGCGGCCGTCAACCCGGAGAACACAGTCTCATCGATCAAGCGTTTCATGGGCCGGAAGTTCGCCGAGGTCGACTCGGAGCGAAAGATCGTTCCGTACGACGTCAAGCCCGGCAAGGACGACCGCGTGGTCGTCAAGATCCCCAACGCCGAGAAGGAGTTCACGCCGGAGGAGATCTCCGCGATGATCCTTCAGAAGCTGAAGGCGGACGCCGAGGCATACCTGGGCGAGAAGGTGACCGACGCGGTCATCACAGTGCCCGCCTACTTCAACGACTCGCAGCGGCAGGCGACCAAAAACGCCGGCCAGATCGCGGGGCTGAACGTGCTTCGCATCATCAACGAGCCGACCGCCGCCTCTCTTGCCTACGGTCTCGACAAGAAGGCGAACGAGACGATCCTCGTCTTCGACCTCGGCGGTGGCACGTTCGACGTCTCAGTGCTCGACGTAGGCGACGGCGTGTTTGAGGTCAAGGCGACGAACGGCGACACCCACCTAGGCGGCGACGACTACGACCGGCGCGTCGTGGAGTGGCTCGCGGAGGAGTTCAAGAAGCATGCAGCGTCTCACCGAGGCGGCGGAGCGCGCCAAGATCGAGCTCTCGAGCCGGCTCGAGACGACTGTCAACCTGCCCTTCATCACCGCCGACCAGACAGGGCCCAAGCACCTCGAGATGACGCTGACGCGGGCCAAGTTCGAATCGCTTACGGCCGACCTGACCGAGCGGTGCAGGCAGCCGTTCCTGGCGGCGCTGAAGGACGCGAACCTCACTCCCCAGCAGATCGACGAGGTCGTGCTGGTCGGAGGCTCGACCCGCATGCCGGTGATCCAGAAGCTGGTCAAGGACCTGCTCGGCGGCAAGGAAGCCCACAAGGGCGTCAACCCGGACGAGGTGGTCGCCGTCGGCGCCGCCATCCAGGCCGGCGTCCTCAAGGGCGAGGTCAAGGACATCCTTCTCCTCGATGTCACGCCGCTCTCGCTCGGGGTCGAGACCCTCGGCGGGGTGGCGACCAAGTTGATCGAGCGCAACACCACGATCCCGACATCACGCTCGCAGGTCTTCTCGACCGCGGCCGACAGCCAGACCTCGGTCGAGGTTCACGTGCTGCAGGGCGAGCGCGAGATGGCGCGGGACAACCGCACGCTCGGACGCTTCCACCTCGACGGCATTCCGCCCGCGCCGCGGGGCATGCCCCAGATCGAGGTCACCTTCGACCTCGACGCCAACGGCATCCTCAACGTCAAGGCCCAGGACAAGGGCACGGGACGCGAGCAGTCGGTGACGATCACCGCGTCCTCGACCCTGGCCAAGGACGAGGTCGAGCGGATGGTCAAGGAGGCCGAGGCGCATGCCGGCGAGGACCGGGCGAAGCGCGAAGAGGTCGAGCTTCGCAACCAGGCGGATCACATGATCCACCAGGCCGAGAAGGTCATGAAGGACAACGACGAGAAGATCCCGGCCGACGTGAAGGCTGAGGTCACCGCGAAGCTGGAGACGCTGAAGACGGCGGCGAAGGGCAATGACACCAACGCGCTCCGCAAGGAGATGGACGAGTTCAACGAGTCGCTCCAGAAGATCGGCGAGCACATCTATCAGCAGGCCGGCGCGCGTGCCGGCGGCGGTTCCGCCGCTCCCGACGGGTCGCCTGCGGCGGATGGTGAGCAGAAGAAGAAGGATGAGGACGTGGTGGACGCCGACTACCGCGAAGTCAACTAAAACAACCAGGCTCCAGGTTTACAACGGCTCGGGCTCCGGCCCGAGCCGTTTTACTTTGTGGCGGTGATCGAGTTTCTGCGAGCTCGGCGCCGCCTGTGGGCGGCGGTGGGCGTGGTCGTCGGGCTGATCCTCGTGGCGTGGGATCTTCTCGTGCCTGCTGCGGCCTTCTTTCCGCAGTACGCGACTCGCAACGACCTGCGGCTCGCCTACGCCGCGGCGATGGTGGGACTTCAGCAGGGCTACGGCCACCTGTACGACCTCGGCGCGCAGAAAGTGGCAATCGAGAGCCTGGGCGCCGGCTTCAACCCCCAGCCTTTCATCTCGCCGCCGCCGCTCGCGTGGCTTGTGACGCCGCTGCTCGCGGTTCCATTCCCCGTCGCGCTGGCCGTCTGGACCGCGCTCCTGCTGGCGGCGCTGGTCTGGACTTGGCACCTGCTCGGACCATCCGAGCCGCTCGCCAAGGTGGCGCATCTCTTGCTGTGGTTGGGGTTGTTTCCGGTGGCCTTCGGCATCATCGTCGGCCAGCCCGGAGCCCTGGTTGCTGCTGCCGTGGCGACGGCCTGGTGGCTGATGCGCAGGGATCATCCGGTGTGGGCCGGGGTCGCATTGAGCTTGCTCGTGCTGAAGCCTCAGCTGGCGATCCTCGTCCCGATCTGTCTGCTCATCTCCGGGCACGCGCGCACATTCGGCGCCTGGATGGTGGCGACGCTGTTTCTCGGCCTGCTGTCGCTCGCCCTGCTGGGACCCGACGGCATCGCACGCTATCGCGACGTGCTGGCCCAGACGCAGACCGCCGCTCGGCCTTGGGCCGCTGCTGAACGTGGTGCAGGTGGTCGTCGTGGCGACCGCGCTGTTCGCCGCCTGGAGACAAAGGGGCGCAGGGCCTGAGCTGCCGGTGGTGGCAGGCATCGCCGGCTCGCTCCTCGCGACGCCGTATCTGGCGTTCCAGGACTTTCTGATGCTGGTTGTGGCCGGGTGGCTGCTTCTGCGCGCACGCCCGACGCCGTGGCAGGTCGGGCTGCTCGTGGTGGGCTATGCGCTGCTCGAGCTCGCGCTGGTGGTCCTGGCCGTGCCGATCCTCCTGGCGGAGTCGGCCCTTCTCCTCTCTTTATTGTGGCCGCGATCCGAGACCCGGGCTCGGGCGCTCAGTTGAAAGACGTTTTGGAGCCGACGGTGAGATTCGAACTCACGACCTGCCACTTACGAGGCGGCTGCTCTGCCAGCTGAGCTACGTCGGCGGTACGGCGCGGCGCCCTGGAGTCGGCGCGGGGACTAATTTACAGTTGACAGCCAGGTCGCAGCCTCGTCGACAGTGGCGAAGTAGGCGACTTTTGAGAGGCTGTGGCGCGGCCGCTTGTCAATGTTCTCGGAAATCGTCTTGCCAAGAGCGCTCTTCGGCATGACGATCGCCGTGCAGCGGCGGCCGGCCGCGGCCGCGCGCGGGATCCAGTTTTCGATCAGCCATCGCTGATCGTCGTCCGTCACAACGCGCTCGTGGGTGGCGTCGATCAGGTTCCTGGAGGCGCGGTTCTCGCGGATGGCGAGGAGGATCGTCTCGTGCGCTGCTCGGTACTCGGAGCTGTTCGCCCACGCTTTCCACTCGACGTGAACCCAGCGGCCATCGCCGACCCAGCGCACCAAGACATAGGGCACGTCCAGGTACACCTTGTCGCCTCGATGGATCGGCTCAGCGTCGACCATTAGTGGCGGTAATCATGGCTTAGCCAGTTGAAATCCGGCGCTCGCTAGAGCGATTCCCCGCCTCAGGCAAGGATTGCCGTGACGTCGGGCTCCGCCCGGATCCGATCGAGGTCCTTGTCCTTGCGGGCCCAATCCTTGAGGTCCGGGTGCAGCTCAAAGCTCCGCTTGAGGTGGGGCAGCGCTTCGGCTGCGCGGCCGTTTCGGGCGTAGTAGCAGGCCAGGTTGTAAGCGCCAAACGCCCGGCTCCTGGGGTCGGTGAAAGCCGCTTCGTGCACGTCCCGAGTCCAGATCTGCGCCTCCTCGGCGGCTCGCGGGTCACCCTGCGCCTCATACCAGAAGCCCAGGTGCTCGCCGAGGTGGAGGTGGCCGTTCGGGGGGACGACCTCCCACGCAAAGCCGTCGCGTCCCTCGCGGGGCTTCAGCAGCTCCTCGTCTGAGCAGTCTTCGATGGCACGGGCGAGCTCTGCATAGGAGGCGCGGGCATCCTCCCTGACATCATCTGCGGGCCGCTCCCGGTTGGCGGCAAAGACCCCGGCGTTCACGCCGTCCACGTCGTCGGCGCTGGGTGGTGCGGCGCCGGAGTGAACGGCCGACAGGGCCTGGGCGGCGTATCGACGCCAGTGGGCGAGGTGCGCGATGTGATCCTTGGCGGTCCATTGGTCCGAATCCGCTGGGCGAACGTCATCGCAAAGCCTCTCGAGCTCGCGCTCGCGGTCCTGCGACGCGACCAGGGTCTCCAGCAAGCGTTTCTTCAGGTCCTTCTCAGCCACCACCGGAGGATAAGGCAACACGATGTAAGGGCCCCTCGGCTACCATCGAGGGGATGAAGACGCTGGGGGTCGAGCGGCTCGCGACTGGCGACTACGCCCACGTGCGGCCGCTCCTGGTCGAGCTCCATTTGGGCGAGCAGACCCACTACGCGGACCACCCGCAGCTGAGTCGCGGCGAGATCGAGGACCACCTCAGCACAGTCCCCTCCACCTTCGCCGGCGAAAACGTCATCTACGCCGTGCGCGACGACGGCGACAGCATCGTCGGCTTTTGCTGGATCGTGCTCTTCGATCCAGGGACCGGCCTGGAGGGCGAGGTCGCCGAGGTTTATGTCGCAACAGAGCACCGCGGCCGCGGCGTCGGCGAGCTGCTGATGGAGCAGGCGGTGCGGCTCTTCCGGGAGCGCCGCGTCACGCTGGGCTACGTCTGGACTCGGCCGGACAACGAAGCCGCCGTGCGCCTTTACAGGTCGGCCGGCTTTGAGCCGAACCGCCAGCTGGTCCTCACCTGGTACCCCACAGAGGCCAACCTGAGCTCATAACGGGCGCCGCCCCCGGCTCCCTAAACTTGGTGCGGTGATCCAACCTCGGGGCGAGCCGCGCCCGGACGAGCCGGAGCCTTCGCGGCGCAGCCTGTGGCGCCCGATCCTGGTGGTCGTCGCAGGCGTGCTGGTGACCGCTTTGGTCGCCGCGGGCGTCACGCTGGGCATCCTGCAGCTGCAGTCACGCACCAATCCCCAACAGGTGAACCTCCGGTCGGGCGTGACCATCTACGAGGAGTCGGCGATCATCGGCGTCGCCGCCAAGGCCAAGCCGGCGGTGGTGAGCGTGGTGACGCAGGACCAACCCGGTATCGCGCGCGGCTCCGGCTACATGGTGACCACGGACGGCTACATAGTCACTGCCGTCAGCGTGATCTCGGGCGCGAGCAAGATGACGGTGCTCGTGACGGGCGACTCCCGGCTGCACGACGCCCACCTCGTCGACTACGACTGCCAGACCGGCATCGCGGTGCTGAAGATCGACCAGGTCAGCGGCCTGCCGACGCTGGCATTTGCCGACCCGAACGCACTCGTCGAGGGGCAGGTGGTGGTGGCTGTCGGCGGCCCGCTCGATGGCAGTGCCGTCACGCCCGGTTACGTCAGCTCGCTGCATCGCACAACCACGCTGGGCGACTCGTTGCATGGCGTAGAGATAAGCGACACGATAGTGACGACAGCATCGATCGGCTCGACCACCGCCGGCGGGCCGCTCCTCAACGTCGCGAGCCAGGTGGTCGGCGTGGCCATGCAGGCGCAGGGGTCGACCTCTTCGAGCGGATTCGGCCTGAATGTGGCAGACATCCAGGACGACGTTCAGCAAATCCTGTCGACCGGCCAGGTTGTCGTTTCATCGCTTGGAGCGACGACGACCGATCTCAGCCAACAGGCTGCCGCAATCCGGGGTCTGCCGGAGGGAAGCCAGGTCGTGACCATCGACAAAGCAGGACCGGCAGACACCGCAGGGCTCCAGCCGGGTGACGTCGTAACCCAGCTCGACGACGTCAAGCTCGACGCTGCACACCCGCTCCGGCTCCTGCTGCGCTCGCGGTTCCATCCGAATCAGCGCGTCACGGTGACCTACTCTCGATCCGGAACGTCGACGCAAGTGCAGCTCACGCTCGCGGGCGTGCATCCGACCTGCGGATGACGACGCCGTCTGGGGGGATACGCGAGCTGATTGAAGACGCATTGACGTCCGCGGTGCGTTCTCTCGGCGTTGAAGTTGCGCTCCCGGATCTCGAGCTCGGGCGCGCCAAGGGTGGCGACCGGGGCGAACGCGGCGATTACGCGAGCCCGGCTGGACTGAAGCTGGCGAAGGTGTTGAGAGAGGCGCCGCCATCGATCGCCGGCCGGCTGGCCGGCGTCATCTCCATCCCGCACGACGCTGCGACGGTGGAGGCGGTCGGAGGCTACGTGAACTTCAGGCTGACCGCCGATTGGCTGCGGCGGCTCGTCGCGACAGTAGCCGCGAACGGACCTGGCTACGGACGGTCTCAGCTGGGCGGCGGCGAACGGCTGCAAGTGGAGTTCGCAAGCATCAACCCGACCGGGCCCCTTCACATCGGCCACGGTCGGGGCACGATCCTCGGCGACTCGATCTGCCGGCTGCTGGAGTTCACCGGCCACGACGTGCAGCGCGAGTATTACGTCAACTCCGACAACACGCAGACGCGCCGCTTCGGGGCATCGGTGTACGCGCGGCTGCACGGCAAGGAACCGCCCGAGGGCGGCTACACCGGCGATTACGTGACCGAGATCGCGGAGGCGGCACGCCGCGACCTTCCCGGCATCGAAGGCCTGCCCGAGGAAGAGGCTGAGCCCAAGCTGAGGATGTATGCCATCCAGAAGGTGGTCGAGCGCATCAGCGCGACGGTGGCCCGGCTGAACATCCATTACGACGAGTGGTTCTGGGAGTCGAGGGTGTGGGAGTCAGGGCTTGCGCCAAGGGCCATCGATCGTTTGCGCGAATCGGGCTACTTGAAGGAACGCGATGGCGCGCTGTGGTTCGGCCCCGCGCTCGAAGAGGAGGACGGCCTCGGCGAGCAGGTCCTGGCCGAGGACGAGGACCGCGTCGTCATCCGCTCGAACGGGCAGCCGACGTACTTCGCTTCAGATCTCGGCTATCTGCTGAGTCGCTTCGAGGAGCGCGGGTACAACCGCGTCATCGAGGTGTGGGGCGCCGACCATCACGGGTACGTGCCGCGCATGAAGTCCGCGGTGGCGGCCCTCGGCTTCGATCCGGAGAAGCTCGTCGTGATCCTTCACCAGATGGTCAACCTGAAAGAGGGCAAGATGTCGAAGAGGGCGGGGCGGTTCGTCACTCTCGACGAGCTGGTCGACAGGGTTGGCTCGGATCCCGTCCGATACTTTTATCTTCTGCGCTCGCCTGATACCACCATCGAGTTCGACCTCGAGCTGGCGATCACGCAGAGCAACGAGAATCCGGTCTACTACGCGCAGTACGCGCACGCGCGGCTGGTCAACGTCGAGGTCACGGCGAGCGAGCGACATCCCCGACTTCCGGACCGCGCCGACATGTCGCTGCTGGTTCACCCCTGGGAGCTCGACGTCGCGCGCCAGCTCGCCTTCTGGCCCGAGATCGTGCAGGACGCAGCGCGGCTCCTCGAGCCGCACCGTATCCCGTACTACGTCCAGGACCTGGCCACGGCGGTGCACCGTTTCTATCACGCCGGCAACGAAACCAGCGAGCACCGTGTGGTCGTCGACGACATCGAATTGACGCGTGCCCGACTGGAGCTGTGCCGCGCGGCGCGTCACACTCTGAGGACCGCTCTCGACCTCATGGGGGTCAGCGCCCCCGAGCGCATGTAGCTGGTGTCCCCCCTAACCCCAACCCCTCCCCCCTGAAGGTGGGAGGGGCTTACCTTAATTAAGGAGGCAGACACACTTTGGACGTCACCTGGCTCGGACATGGCTGCTTCAGGCTCCGCGGCCGCAACGCGGCGGTGGTCACCGACCCCTATCCGCCCTCCATCGGCCTGAAGCTGCAGAGGATGGATGCGGACCTCGTCACCATCAGCCACGAGCACGACAACCACAACTACACGCAGGCCGTGCGTGAGGCCTATGAGATCCGCGGGCCCGGCGAATACGAGGTGGCAGGGGTGTCAGTCATCGGCTTCCAGACGTACCACGACGCTGACAAAGGGGCCAAGCACGGGCGCAACACCGTGTTCCTGATCGAGATCGACGACGTGCGCATCTGCCACCTGGGCGACCTCGGGCACCGCCTGGACGACACCGATGCCGAGACCGTGTCGTCGGTGGACGTGCTCCTGGTGCCGGTCGGCGGTCGCACGGCGATCAACGCCGCCCAGGCCGCGGAGGTGGTTCGCCAGCTAGAGCCTAGGTACGTGGTTCCCATGCACTACGCGATCCCCGGCCTGAAGCTCGAGCTCGACCCTATCGACAGGTTCCTCAAAGAGATGGGCGTCAACACGGCGGAGCCGCTGCCGAAGCTCTCGGTCCAGTCGACGTCCGGCGAGTTCGAGACCAAGGTGGTCGTCCTCGAGCCCAGGGCGGAGCCGAAAGTCTAGGTCCGGGCGATAAGCCGGACCGAACTCCTCCACGCTTGCGGGGAGGTCGGCCACGCATCAGCGTGGTCGGGTGGGGCGCGCGTATCAGTACGCGCGACTGGTCGGCCCGTCCGGTACCATTGCTAAAACCGCCCTGGAGGTCTCAATGTCGAAGTACGTTTTCGTGACCGGGGGTGTCGTCTCCTCGCTTGGAAAGGGCATCACTGCGGCGTCGATCGGGAACATCCTGAAGGCCCGCCACCTCACCGTCTCCCTCCAGAAGCTGGACCCATACCTCAACGTCGACCCGGGCACGATGAGCCCCTACCAGCACGGCGAGGTGTTCGTCACCGACGACGGCGCGGAGACCGATCTAGACCTCGGGCACTACGAGCGCTTCGTCGATGAGAACCTGACAGTCGCGTCCAACGTGACCACCGGGAAGATCTACCAGGAGGTCATCGCCCGCGAACGCCGCGGTGATTACCTCGGCGCAACCGTGCAGGTGATTCCGCACGTCACCAACGTGATCAAGGAGAAGATCCTCCGCGCCTCGCGCGATCCGCAGGCAGACGTCGTGGTGGTCGAGGTGGGTGGGACCGTCGGCGACATCGAGAGCCTTCCTTTCCTCGAGGCGATCCGCCAGCTCAAGAACGATCTCGGCCGCCAGAACGTCTTCTACGTCCATTGCTCGCTGGTCCCCGTCGTTCACGGACAGGAGATGAAGACGAAGCCGACTCAGCACTCGGTGCAGGCGCTGCGCGCAATTGGAATCCAGCCCGACGCGATCATCTGCCGGTCGGAGCGCGCGATCGACGCCGACCTCAAGGAGAAGATCGCGCTCTTCACTGACGTGCCTCGTGATGCCGTCGTCTCGGTGCCCGACGTCGATTCGATCTACGAGGTCCCGCTGATGCTCGAGGACGCCGGCTTCGGTCGGGTCATGGCCAAGCACTTCGAGCTGGACGAGGCCACCCACTCGCCGGACAACGGCCCGTGGATCCAGCTCATCGAGCGCATCAAGCACCCGCGGGCTTCGGTCCCCGTCGCGGTCGTCGGCAAGTACGTCGCGCTCCCGGACGCTTACCTGAGCGTCATCGAGTCGCTTCGCCATGCCGGCATCCATCACGGAGTCGCGGTCGACATCCGCTGGGTCTCATCCGAAAAGCTCGACGCCGGAGATACGTCACCTCTGATGGGCGTGGCCGGCATCGTGGTCCCAGGCGGATTCGGCTATCGCGGAATCGAGGGCAAGGTCCAGGCCTCGCGCTACGCGCGCCACAACCGCATCCCCTACCTCGGGCTCTGCCTCGGTCTGCAGTGCGCGGTCATCGACTTCGCGCGTGAGGCGCTTGATGCGCCGGATGCCAACTCCACGGAGTTCGCGGCCTTCACCTCGACGCCCGTGATCGACCTGATGCCGGAGCAGCGCAACATCGACCAGATGGGGGCTTCGATGCGCCTTGGTCTGTATCCGTGCAAGCTGCTGCCGGGCTCCCTTGCGCACAAGGCATATGGTGAAGAGGTCGTGTACGAGCGCCACCGTCACCGGTTCGAGTTCAACAATGAGTATCGCGAGGCTCTTGGTGAGGCCGGAATGATCTTCAGCGGCGTGTCTCCCAACGGCCGGCTCGTCGAGATCGTCGAGCTCGCGGATCACCCCTGGTTCGTCGCCAGCCAGTTCCACCCGGAGTTCCGTTCGCGCCCCAACAGAGCCCACCCGCTTTTCAGAGACTTCGTCCGCGCCGCTTTCCTTCAGAGCGGCATCGACCAGATGGAGCTACGCCCGGCGGAGCTCGTCGAAGACACGGAAGGTACATAAGGAAAGCACCGGGTGGAGCAGCCAAAGAGGGGGGTCCCCTCGTTTCAAACGCGTCACGAGCTTGCCTTCGACCTCGTCCATGCGACCGAGGCAGCCGCCCTTGCGTGTGCGCGCCTGCTCGGCAAGGGCGATCCCGACCGGGTCAGCGAGGTGGCCGCGGACGCGATGCGCCGCCTGCTCGAGGAGACCGGCCCCTCGGGGACGGTGATCCTCGGTCCAAGGCACGACCCCCATCTCTCACACGGCACGACGATCTCGGGCGGCGAGCATCGAGTCGATTTCGGGCTGTTTCCAATCGAAGGCGCGAGTCAGGTCGCGAGGGGCTCGACCAATGCGGTGTCGATAGTCGCTGCCGTCGAGCCGGGGGGATTCGCACAGCTGCCGTCGGTGTGGTACGTGGAGAAGATCGTGGCGGGCCCCGCGGCGCGGGGCGGCATCGACCTCGACGACCCGATCGCCGACAACCTAAGGCGCATCGCCTTCGCTCGTGACGCGCGAGTGCAAGACCTCACCGTCGCCATCCTCGACCGCCCGCGCCACCAGGACCTCATGGAGGAGGTGTCGGCGGCGGGTGCCCGCATCCTGACGCTCGAAGAGGGCGACATCGCGGGCGCCGTGATGGCGGCGGTTCCAGGCAGTGGAATCGACGCCGCGGTCGGCATCGGCGGGATGGACGCGACCTTCATCGCGGCGTGTGCGGTTCGCTGTCTTGGCGGAGAGCTGCAGGCGCGACTGTGGCCGCGAAACGATGAGGAGAGGGTTCTCATCGGCGACCTGGCGGGTCGCGTGTACGGGGCCGCCGACCTGGCGCCGGCGACCGACGTCGCGGTGGCTCTCACCGGCGTGACGGGTGGCCAGCTCCTGCCGGGCGTGCTCTTCGGCAGCGGATACGCGGAGACGGCGTCCTTGCTGCTGTCAAGCCGTCATGCCACAGTGCGCCGGCTGACGACGCGCCACCTCACTGTCGGGGATCCCAGCTGAGGCCGGAGCCAAAGGCTCTCGGCATCGTCCTCGCGGCCGCCTGCGCGCTTGCCGCGTGCAATCCCGGCACCGCCTCCCGTCCCACGCCGGCCGCGACGGGTACTCCCCGGGCATCGCCCTCACCGGCGGTCAGCGCAGCGCCGGCGTGTGTCGGCGCCAAGTCGGCTGCCCGGGCGTCCGGCGTGGTGTCGGCGAACCCCGTGCTGGTTCTGGCGGCGGGCCTGAACGGTCCCGATGATCTCCTTTATCTCGAGTCCGATGGCACCGTCCTCGTCGGCGAGCACGGCAGCGGCCGTATTGCGAAGGTCGGCGGGCCGAGCCGGCTGACGCGCCTGCGGCAGGTCATACCCGAAGCCGAAGGCATCGCGCAGGTCGGGAACACGATCTACGTCGCCGATCAGCTGCACGCACGTGTGGTCGCACTGACCGCCACCGGTGTACGGACTCTGATCCAGCTGCAGCCCGTGCCAAGCGGTGAGAACCTCGACGGCATCGCCTCAGGCAGCGGCGGGCTGATCATCCCTGACAGTCCCCACGGCACGCTCCTCTTCGTCGACACATCCGGCCACGTGACGGCGCGCCAGAGTGGGTTCAGCCGGCCCGCCGGGGTGTGGACCAACCCGGATGGGCGAGGGGGTCCGTGGCTGGTCGCCGATGAGAACGCGAGCGCAATCTTCGGGCTCATGAACGCCGGCGGTCACTATCTGGTGGCCGGCAACCTTCCCGGCGTGGACGACGTTGTTCGAGACGCTCGCGGGCACATTCTTGCGACGCTGCCGGGGCTTGGGGCCCTGCGCGACGTGACTTCAGGCCGCGACATCGCCCGGGGCCTTCAAAACCCTCAGGGGCTCGGTTTCGACGGGGCGCAGAACATCCTCGTCACCGAGAGTGACGCCGGCCGCCTTGACCTCATCGTTAAGACCTTCGCGATCCAGCTGCCCGCTCCGGCGGTCCGGCTGGCGCCCGGCCAGCCCGTGTGCTTGGGAATACTGAGGGCCCCGGGCTTCAACGGCTCGCTGGTCGTGCAGCGCATCACCGGCGCGAGCCTTTACGTCCCGCCGTCGGGCGCCGCGTCGTTCGAGGTGGTCCCGGAGCCGTGCTCACAGGCGGTATGCACGGTGTCGCTGGTCCTCGACAGCCCGGCCGGCAGCGCGTTCGCCTCCTTCACCTACCGGGATTAGCGGCATCCGTACGGGGGTATCACAAGTACAGAGATATGGACCCAAGGACTCCGATGCCCCCTCAGAGTGGCGAGCACATCCCGCCGCCGCCTCCGGCGTACCCGGTAACGGCGGACATCCCGCCGCAGTCGCCGTACCACCAGTCGAGCGCACCCGGTGGCAGCACCAGCCGGGGCTTCATCGGCGGGCTGATCGCGCTCGCCCTCGGCGCGCTGGCCTATGGCAAGTACGCGATCCTTCTCGTCTTCAAGATCCCGGCGCTGGCGACCCTGGGCACCGCCCTGGTCAGCATCGCTGCCTACTCGGTTTGGGGCGGCCCGTGGTTTGCGGTCGGCCTCGTGCTGATGATCTTCGTCCATGAGATGGGCCATGTCGTCGAGATCCGGCGCCAGGGGATGCAGGCGACAGCGCCGATCTTCATTCCATTCTTCGGCGCGGCCATCTTCCAGCGCTCACACGCGCAGAGCCCTATGCGTCAGGCGCAGATCGGCATCGCAGGCCCGATCGCAGGGACCATCGGCGCGACCGTCGCGCTCCTTTTCTACAACTCAACCCACTGGACCCCGTTTCTGATCTGGGCGTACTGGGGGTTCCTCATCAACCTTTTCAACCTCATCCCGTTTGGGATGCTGGACGGAGGCTGGATCCTTGCCCCCACGTCGAAGTGGGTCCAGGTCGCGGGTCTCGCGGCCTTGGTAGGGCTGTTCTTCTTCGGCTTGGTGAGCCCCCTGGTGATCATCATCGTGATACTCGGATGGCCCGTCGTCTATCAGCGATTCCGCGACCGCGCCCTGGACGCCTACCTGACTTCGGAGCCGGCGGCGCAGCGCTACGCGATGGGGGCCGCCTGGCTCGCCCTGGTCGTTTATCTCGCTTACTTCTTCTTTCAGACCGATTTAATGCTCAGCGGCTTCGTTCGGTAAACTCACACACCTGGAGACAAGACCTTGAAAGCACAGATACACCCCACCTACTACGAGGACGCGGTCGTCACCTGCGTTTGCGGCAACACGTTCACGACCGGGTCAACACGCAAGGAGCTCAAGACCGAGATCTGCTCGGTGTGCCATCCGTTCTTCACTGGAACGCAGCGGATCGTGGACACGGGCGGCCAGGTCGAGCGGTTCCGCAAGCGGGCGGCGAAGTCGACCCGAAACTAGATGCCGCTCCCGGAGGACATTCCGGCTCCGGTTTCGGCCCCGACAGCTAAAGAGCCGTTCTTCTACGGCGGCCAGGCGGTCATCGAAGGCGTGATGATGCGCGGCAAGCGCCACTACGCGGTGGCCGTGCGCCTGCCCAATGCCAACCCCGACACCCAGAAGCGGGAGATCGTGGTCAACCGCGGCGAGCTTAAAGCGGCCATCTACGTCAACCCGATGTGGAAGCTGCCGATCCTGCGCGGCCTTGCGCTGATTGGTGAGCAGCTTCACCTGGGCATGAAGTCGCTCATCTGGTCGGCGAACATGAACGCAGGCGCCAACAACGTCGTGATCGGCAAGAAGGAGATCACCGGGTCGGTCGCGTTTGCGGCCATCTTCGGTCTGCTCCTCTTCCTCGGCCTGCCCCTTTTGCTTGCGGGCCTGGCCGTGCACCGGAGCGGCAGCTTCCTGTTTGTGGTGGTTGAAGGCGTCATCCGCGTGGGCCTGGTCCTGGGCTACCTGTCTGCGATCGCGCTGCTGCCAGACGTGCGGCGGGTCTTCCAGTACCACGGCGCCGAGCACAAGACCATCAACGCTTTCGAAGCGGGATGGCCGCTCGAGGTGGCTTCCGTTCGTCGTGCCAGCCTCCTCCACCCACGCTGCGGGACCGGGTTTCTACTCGTCGTCCTCGTCGTCAGCGTCGTCGTGTTCAGCGTGGTCGCGGTGTTCCACCCCAACTGGTTCTGGCTCGTGGTCAGCCGCCTGCTGGCGATCCCGCTGATCGCAGGCGCCGGCTTCGAGCTCATCCGGTTCATGGCGCGCAACCGCCGCAACCCTGTGGTGCGCGTGATGCTGCTGCCCGTCCTCGGGACCCAGAAGTTCACCACGCGCGAACCCTCCGACGACATGCTCGAGGTCGCCATCACCGCGTTCAACAGCGCCCGCCAGGGTGAGGAGGAAACGGCCGGAGCCGCGGCTTGATCGATCGGTTAGAGGCGATCGCTCGCCGTTACCACGAGATCGAGTCCGAGATGGCGCGTCCCGAGGTCGCCGCCGACCACGCGCAGCTGACCAAGCTCGCGCGGGAGCAGCGCACCCTGCGGGAGATGGTCGTTGCCTACGAGGCTTACAAGCGGGCGCGCCACGAGATGGAGTCGGCGCACGAGATGCTCAAGCACGAGAAGGACGTGGAGATGTTGGACTACCTCCGCGCCGAGGAGCGGCGCGCCGCCGCCCAGGTTGGCGAGCTCGAGGAGCGGCTCAAGGTGCTGCTCCTGCCCAAGGATCCAAACGACGACAGGGACGTCGTGGTCGAGATCCAGGGCGCCGAGGGTGGGGAGGAGGCGGCGCTGTTCGCAGCCGACCTCTTCCGCATGTACTCGAAGTGGGCCGAGCGCAAGGGCTGGAAGGTGGAGGTGGTGGACGTCGCGCATAGCGAGAAAGGCGGCTACGACAAGATAGTGTTCGAAGTCCACGGCCACGGCGCCTATTCGCAGCTGAAGTACGAGGGCGGCGTCCACCGCGTCCAGCGCGTGCCCAAGACTGAGGCGCAGGGCCGCGTGCATACGTCCGCCGCCACCGTCGCGGTCATGCCCGAGGCCGACCCGGTCGAGGTGGAGCTCAAGCCTGAGGACCTCGAGATCAAGACCTCGACATCGCAAGGGCCAGGCGGCCAGAGTGTGAACACCACCTACTCCGCGATCCGGCTCACCCACAGGCCCACCGGGTTGGTGGTGAGCATCCAGGACGAGAAGTCGCAGCTCCAGAACAAGGAGAAGGCAATGCGCGTGCTGCGCGCACGTCTCTATGAGATGAAGCTCGCCGAGCAGCAGGCCGCCATCGGCGCGCAGCGCCGCGGGATGGTGGGCAGCGGCAACCGGTCGGAGAAGATCCGCACCTACAACTTCAAGGCCAACCGGGTCACCGACCACCGCATCGACCTCGACCTTCACAAGCTCGACCAGGTGCTGGCCGGGGACCTGGACGAGCTGGTCGAGGCTCTGGCCAACGCCGACCGCGCCGCTTTGCTCAACGGCGCTTGAGGGTCCTCGAGGTCCTCAAGCTGGCCTCGGACCACCTCGACAAGCACGGCTCTGACTCCGCCAGGCTGGATGCCGAGGTGATGCTCGCCCAATCCCTCGGGCTGCGCCGCCTCGACCTCTATCTGCAGTACGACCGGTCCTTGTCCGAGGCGGAGCTGAGCGCGTATCGGGCGCAGATCGCGCGACGCGCTCATGGCGAGCCTGTCGCGTACGTCGTCGGACACAAGGAGTTCATGGCGTTGGACTTCGAGGTGACGCCGGCGGTGCTCGTTCCCAATCCCGACACCGAGGTGCTCGTGCAGCTGGCGGTGGCCCGGGCGCGCGAGGCAGGCCGGCCTCTTCGAATGGCCGACGTCGGAACGGGCAGCGGCTGCATCGCGGTCGCCGTCGCGCATTACGCGCCGGCGGTCGAAGTCTGGGCGAGTGACGTGAGCAGTCAGGCCCTGGAGGTGGCCGCACGGAATGTGGCGAAACACGCGATGGGGGAGCGCATACACCTTGCCACGGGAGATCTCATGGAGCCGTTGCCAGGCACCTTCGACATGATCTGCGCCAACCTTCCTTATGTGGCAGCCGGCACCACCCTCCCGGTCGAGGTGCGCTTGCAGCCGAGCATCGCCCTGTACGCCGAAGGCAACGGGGCGGACGTGGTCGTCAGGCTGCTGGAGGCGGCGCCGGCGCGGCTCAACCCGGGCGGACGAGTCCTGCTCGAGATCGGACCTGGAATCGTTTCGTTGGTGCTCGACACAGTCGAAAGGCAATTCAGCGAACGCCGGGTACACCAGGACCTCGGCGGGCACGACAGGGTGCTGGAAGCGTGGTCCTGAAGCCCACGCGGGCGGGATTGACGCGAGCGGCGCAGCTGGTCAGGGGCGGCGGCGTCATCGCATTTCCCACCGACACCGTTTACGGCCTCGGCGCCGCGGCCGACGATGAGATCGCCCGCAAGCGAATCTATCGGATCAAGGGGCGGCCGGTCGGGCTGCCCCTCATCCTGATGGTCGCCGCCGAATCACAGCTCGAAGGTTTCGTGCACCTGGACTCGCGGTCCGAAGCGTTCGTCCGGCGCTGGTGGCCGGGTCCGCTGACGCTGATCCTTCACGCGAAAGGTGGCGGCACGTTGGGTGTCCGCATCCCGCTGCACAAGGTCGCCCTCGAGCTTCTTCGTGCCGCCGGCCCGCTGATGACCACGAGCGCGAATCTCCACGGCAAGGATCCCGCGATGACCGCGAGCGAGGCCGGTGCGCTGCCTGGGGTCACCGCAGTGCTCGATGGCGGGGCCGCGCCTGGCGGTACCGCTTCGACGGTGCTCGACCTGACCGGTCCGGAGGCCCACGTGCTCCGGGAGGGCGCCATCCCGGCGCCCGAGCTTCTCGGCCCGCCGCCGTCTCATGCGGGCTGACGGAGCTAGCATTCGCTTATGGCCGCCCCAATCACGACAATGTCGTTTCGGGCCCTCGACAGCGTCGATCCGGACATCGCCAACCTCATACGCAAGGAGTACAGGCGCCAGTCCGAAACGCTCGAGCTGATCGCATCGGAGAACCTCACGAGCCCGGCGATCCTCGAAGCGCTGGGCACGCTGCTGACCAACAAATACGCGGAGGGGTACCCGGGCAGGCGCTACTACGGCGGCACCGGTGAGGTGATCGACAAGATCGAATCGCTGGCGGTCGAGCGCGCCAAGCAGCTGTTCGGCGCCGAGTACGTCAACGTGCAGCCACACGCCGGCTCGCAGGCCAACGCCGCCGTCTACATGGCGGTGTGCCAGCCAGGTGACAGGGTTATGGGCATGGACCTTTCCGCGGGCGGCCACCTGACTCACGGCAGCCCGGCGAACTTCAGCGGCAAGCTGTACGAGATCCACTCGTACGGAGTGAACCGGGAGACCGAGCTCATCGACTATGAGGCGATGGAAAAGCTGGCCGAGCAGGTGCGACCCAAGATGATCATCGGCGGCTTCTCCGCTTACTCGCGGGTCGTCGACTGGGCGCGGATGCGCCAGATCGCTGATGCGGTTGGGGCGACCTTTGTGGTCGACATGGCGCATGTGGCAGGGCTCGTGGCCGGTGACCAGTACCCGTCGCCGATCCCGCACGCGGCCGTCGTCACGACCACGACCCAGAAGACGCTGCGCGGCGCCTGGGGCGCGATCATCCTGTGCCGCAACGAGCACCAGAAAGCGATCGACTCGGCGGTGTTCCCAGGCATCCAGGGTGGCCCCCTGATGCACGCGATCGCTGCCAAGGCCGTGTGCTTCGGCGAGGCGCTCAAGCCGGAGTTCAAGGATTATGCGAAACAGGTTGTCGTCAACGCAAAAGCGCTCGCGAAACGGCTCATGGCGCGCGACCTTCGGTTGGTGAGCGGCGGGACTGACAACCACCTGATGCTCGTCGACCTGCGCGCGCAGAAGCGCACCGGCAAGCAGGTGCAGGATGTGGCCGACACCGTCGGGATCACGCTCAATCGGAACTCGATCCCATTCGACGAAGCCTCGAAGTTCAACCCCAGCGGGGTTCGCGTCGGCACGCCCCTGGTGACGACGCGTGGCATGCGCGAGGCCGAGATGGTGGAGATCGCCGACTGCATAGCGGATCTCATCGAGCGCATCGACGACCGGGCGGTGCTGGACTCGGTCCACGAGCGCACCCTCGACCTGTGCCGCAGGTTCCCGCTCCCGTACGCATTCGACTGACGGTCGGGATGTCCCAGCCAACGCCCGTGCGCGCAGAGCGGCGGTAAGGATGGGCCTTACTGATCGCTCCCCGACCCCTCTCCCCGGAGGGGAGAGGGTTTCACCATGACTGATTTCTTCGGCGGCGATGCCCTGGCCAACCTCAGCGTGCGCCTCGGGCCCGGTCTGCTGCCGATGGTCGTCGCGTTCGCGGTCTGCGCCCTTGCCGTGCCCTTGATGATCCTGCTGTCGCGCAGGACCGGGATGATGGCCAACCCCGGCGGCCGCCACCTTCACCTGAAGCCGACCCCCCTGCTCGGAGGCGTCGCGCTGTACGCGGGTTTCGCCGCGGCCCTCCTCGTCTTCCTGCCCCGCTACAAGGACACCCTGGGTGTGCTGGTGGTGTCCGGGCTCGCGGCGGTGCTGCTGCTGGCAGACGATCGATGGCATGTGCGCGCGCCGATCAAGCTCGGCCTCCAACTCGTGGTTGCCCTACTTGCGGTCTTCGTCTTCGGATTCAAGATCGCGTCGTTTGGGTTGCCTGGCGCCCAGCTCGTGCCGCTCGGCCTGCTGGCCGTTCCGGTCACCCTGTTCTGGCTGCTCGGCATGCAGAACACCGTCAACCTGCTGGATGGGGTGGACGGACTGGCCGCCGGCGTCGTCTTCATAGTGGCCGTGACGCTGATGCTCGCCGCGGCCGGCCTGAGGCAGGTCGCGTACGTCCAGCTGGCAGCCGCCCTCGCGGGCACCTGCGCGGGCTTCTTGCTGTTCAACTTCCACCCCGCCCGCATCTTCATGGGTGACTCGGGCGCGCATTTCCTCGGGGCGGCATTGGGACTGGTCTCGATAGTCGGGGTCGCAAAAGTCGCAGTCGCATTTGCGCTGGTGGTCCCGGTCCTCGCCCTTGCACTGCCGATCGGTGACACTGCGTGGGCCATCGTCCGGCGGCGCCGGGAGGGCAGCTCGGTCGCGCGGCCTGACTTGCGGCACCTCCACCACCGCCTCCAATCCTTCGGGTTGGACCCACGCCAGACGTGCTACGTCTTCTACGCGGCCAGCGCCTTGCTCGGAGCCCTCGGGCTCACTCTCTTCGGCCACGGGCGGATCCTTGCGGTGGTGCTGGTGACATCCGCGGCGCTGGCGTCGACAGTCGCAGCGGATCTATTGCAGAAGACTGGCTGGCGGGTCCGCGTGCCTTACCTGCACGCCCTGCTCCGCTAGAATTCGGCCGGGCATGCCGCCCCCCACGAATCCAACCACTGGGTCTGACCTGGCTGGAATGGGACTGTATCTTGCGGGCGCGGTCCTTTTGCCTCTGCTCGGGGGAGTCCTGCTCGACGGCGTTTTGCACACGGCGCCGACTTTTGTTCTGATTGGATTGTTCGTGGGCCTGATCGCAGGCGGAATCGCCATCTGGTTGAAGGTGAGGGAGCTGTCGAGGTGAGGGCAGGCGGAATGCTGCGGGAGACGGTGGTCGCCTCAGCGATCCTCGCTGCGGCGGTCGCGGCGGTAGCCGGGCTTTCGGGTCATTTCGCCATCGGACTGGGAATCGCCGCGGGTCTGGTTCTCGGATCCGCCAACGGCTATGCGATCGCCGGCCTGATGGGCCAGTCGGCCCCCTTCATGGCAGGGAGCATCGCGCGCCTGTCGGTCTTCACCGCGTTGCTGCTGTTCATCGCATTCGTGTTGGGTACCTCCGCGTGGCCGGTTGCGCTTGGGGTTGGACTGGCGCAGCTCGTCCTGGTCGCGGCCGGGATCCGGCAGGGCTTGCGAGCGTGATCTACGCCGAGGCGTCGCCGGGGACGCACCCGACAATCGACCTCGGATGCGGAGTTCTGTGCACCCTCAACTACGACAGCGTCATCTCGTCAGCGCTCGCCGTGATCGCCACTGTGCTCATCGCCTTCTGGGTGCGTTCGAAGCTTCGGGACGGCCAGCCTGGAAAGGTTCAGGCGATCTTCGAATGGGGCTACGACCAGCTGCGGGGCCTCATCAAAAGCAATGTCTCGGAGGACGCGCTGTTCATCATTCCGCTGGCGCTCACCCTCTTCCTCTACATACTGATCGCCAACTGGATCGAGATCTTCCCGCTCGCGATCTTCCCGATCCTGCACGGCGCCAACGCCGACCTGAACCAGACGCTGGCGATGGGCTTGATAGTGATCCTCGTCGTGCAGTGGTACAGCATCCGCGTGCTCGGGATTGGCGGCTACCTGAAGCGCTTCACCAAGCCCTTCGAGCTTCCCGTTCCCGCTCGCATCGTCTTCATCCCGCTGAACATTCTCGAGGAGGCGGTGAAGCCGCTGACCCTCGCTCTCCGGCTCTTCGGCAACATCTTCGCCGGCGCGGTGATGATCGGCCTCATCGCGAGCTTCGCGAGCCTCCAGCTCCCAGTCGTCGGCACGGTCGGCGGAACTGTGCTCGGTTCTGTGCTGCTCATCGTCTGGAAGGCCTTCGACGTGATATTCATCGGTTTCATCCAGGCGTTCATCTTCATGCTGCTCACCGTCATTTATTTCGGCGCGGCCCGTGAGGGTCTCGAACACGAACACCACTAGGAGGGATTCATGACAGACCACGGAATCGAGCTCGCAGGGGCGCTGGTCGCCTTCGGACTCGCCATCGGATTGGGCGCCATCGGCGCGGCATTCGGTGACGGCCTGGCGGGGAATGCCTTTATCAGCGGCATCGCTCGCCAGCCGGAAGCCCAGGGCAGGATGATCCCCTGGCTGTTCACGATCGTCGGCCTCGTCGAGGCCATGTACTTCATCAACCTCGCATTCGGGTTCGTGTTCCTGTCGCGGGTCGGTTAGCCTCGAAAAGTGGGAGTCAGCTGATGGTGTTTCTCGCGGGCGAGGCCGGGGTCATCGACATCAATGGAACGGTGATCGTCGAGCTGATTGCATTCGTGGCGATGATGGCGGTGCTGGCGCGTTGGGTCTACCCCGAGATCGTCAGGCTGGCCGAGGCGCGGCAGCGGCTGATTGCCGACCAGCTCAGCGAGGCCGAGAAGTCCCGGGCCGAGGCCGAGGAGCGCCTCAAGGAAGCCGAGGCAAAGCTGAATGACGCGCGCAAGACGGCGCAAACGATGATCGACGCGGCAACCAAGTCGGGCGAGCAGCTCCGCCAGGAGCTCAGGCAGAAAGCGGAAGAGGAGGCGAAGCGCCAGACCGAGGCCGCACGCAAGGAAATCGAGGCCGAGCGCGAGCGTGCTATCCAGTCCGTGCGAGGCGAGGTCGCCGGCCTCGTGGTGGCGGCGACGGAGAAGGTCATCGGCGAGACCCTCGACGCGAGCAAGCACAAGCAGCTGATCGAACGCGCGATAGCGGAGGTGGCGAGTGGCGACGGCAGCCGGTAAAAGGTATGCGCGCGCCGTGTTCGAGCTGGCTCGCGAGGAGGGTCGCATCGAAGAGTGGGGGCGCCGCCTGACCTCTGTGCGCGACCTGCTCTCCGATACCGGCGTGTCGAGAGTCCTCACCAACCCGACCATCCCGTTAGGCACCCGCATGGACCTCATCGCGTCCCCGCCGCATCAGCTCGATCCAGAGGGCACCAACCTGGCCCGGCTGCTGATCGAGGCAAACCGCGTGGAAGAGGTTGGCGCGATCGCCGAAGAGTTCGAAGCGCTCGCCGACGACGCCGCCGGGCGCGTTCGGGCGACGGTGACGACGGCGATCGAGCTCACCGACGAGGAGCGGACGCGTGTCACCCACGAGCTGTCGGAGAGGCTGGGCAAGGAGGTCCGGATGCAGGTGATCGTCGACAACCGGATCCTCGGGGGTCTCAAGCTCCAGTACGGAGACCGGCTGGTCGACGCCAGCGTCGCCACCAAGTTGCAGCAGCTGCGCCGCCGTCTGGCGGACGCATCCTAGGGAGAGAAACCGAAAGTGGGGATCAGCACCAAAGAGATCTCAGAGGTCATTCGAGAACGCCTGAAGGATTTCGACGCCAGCCTAGTATCAACAGACGTGGGACGGATCGTCGCGACCAGCGACGGGATTGCGCAGATCTACGGCCTGCAGAATGCGATGGCGGGCGAGCTACTCGAGTTCCCGCACGAGACATACGGTCTCGCGCTGAACCTGGAAGAGGACCAGGTCCGCGCCGTCATCCTCGGCGACTACGGGCACCTGCACGAAGGCGACGAGGTCCGCACGACCGGCCGACTCTTGGAAGTGCCGGTGGGCGAGGCGCTGATCGGCCGCGTGGTCAGCCCGCTTGGGCAGCCGCTCGACGGCAAGGGCCCGATCAAGACCAGCAAAACGCTGCCGATCGAGAAGATCGCGCCTGGCGTAATCACCCGCAAACGGGTGGACAGCCCGGTGCAGACCGGCATCAAGGCCATCGACACGATGATCCCCATCGGTCGCGGCCAGCGCGAGCTGATCATCGGCGACCGATTCACCGGCAAGACGACGGTCCTCCTCGACACGATCATCAACCAGAAAGGCAAGGACCTCATCTGCATCTACGTCGCCATCGGGCAGAACGCGGCTTCGATCGCGCGCGTCGCCGCGACCCTGGAAGAGAACGGCGCGATGGATTTCACGATCATCGTCGCCGCGTCCGCCTCTGACGCCGCCTCGCTCAACTTCATCGCCCCATACGCAGGTTGCGCGATGGGCGAGTACTTCATGGAGCAGGGCAAAGAGGTGTTGTGCTGCTACGACGACCTGACCAAGCAGGCGTGGGCGTATCGCGAGCTCTCCCTCAACCTGCGCCGCCCGCCTGGGCGCGAGGCATACCCCGGCGACGTGTTCTATCTCCATTCGAGGTTGCTCGAGCGGGCTGCGAAGATGAGCCCGGCACACGGTGGCGGGTCGCTGACAGCGCTGCCGGTGATCGAGACGCAGGCGAACGACGTCTCGGCGTTCATCCCGACCAACGTCATCTCGATCACGGATGGGCAGATCTACCTGCAGGCCGACCTCTTCAACGCCGGGCAGCGGCCCGCGCTCAACGTCGGCATCAGCGTCTCGCGCGTTGGCGGCGACGCCCAGACCAAGGCGATGCGCCAGGTCGCCGGGCAGCTGCGGTTGGACCTCGCCCAGTACCGCGAGCTTGCCGCCTTCGCCCAGTTCGCCTCCGACCTCGACAGCGCGACGCGCAACCAGCTGGAGCGGGGCGCTCGCCTTACCGAGCTGCTCAAGCAGGACAAGTACCTTCCTATGCCGCTGGCCGAACAGGTCGCGGTCATCTACGCCGGGACGCAGGGCAACCTCGACAAGGTCCCCGTGGCGCGAGTGCGCGAGTGGGAGGCGGGCTTCGTCCGGTTCCTCAAGAGCGAGCGGCCAGAGCTGCTGGCGGCGATCGAGAAGCAGCAGGCGCTGGACGACAGGCTGTTCGAGCGCTTGAAGGCGGCGATCTCAACCTTCAACCACCAGTTCGGCGTCGAGGGCTACAAGGATGTGCCGGACCCAGGCCAAGGCCCGTCGCAACCCGGTCCCGCCGGCCCGGCGACCGAGGCACCCAAGGCGGGCGGCAAAGCGGAACAGAAGGCGCAAGCGCCGGTCCCGAAAGCCGACTCGAAGGCACAGGCGCGCGCAAACGTGGATAAGGCTCAGCAGTCAGCGAAAGCCGAGCCGGCGGAGAGGCCTTCCCAGCTCAACGAGATTCGAGCCGCGATCGCCGACTCGCCTGCGAAAGGTTCGCCGAAGGCCGAGGTGCCGGCCGATCCGACTCCCGAAATGCCTGCCGAACCGGCTCCGCCAGAGGTTCCCACCCAACCCGCACCCAAGACGCCGGCCGAACCTGCTCCTGAAGGTCCGGATAAACCGATTCCGGCCGAGGTGCCGGCTGAGCCACCTCCTCCCGAGGTGACCCCCAAAACGGCGCCCAGACCAGGGCCAAAGAAGAAAGGCAGCTAAGTGCCCGCATTCCGCGACATCGTTCGCCGGATCGACTCGATCCGGAACACGCAGAAGATCACCAAGGCGATGCAGGTCGTCGCCGCGACGCGCCTGCGCCGCGCGCAGGCGGCTGTCCAGGCAACCCGTCCGTACTCCGAAAAAATGCTCGAGGTCCTGCAGACCGCGGGCGAGCGGGCAACGGAGTACAAGCACCCCTTCCTGGTGCGACGCGAAGGCAAGCGCGCCGTGATGATCCTCGTCACCACTGACAAGGGCCTGTGCGGCGCGATCAACGTCAACAGCATCCGCGCCGCCACGCGCTACATGAACGAGCACCACACCGAAGGCCAGAGCTATGTGACTGTCGGACGCAAGGGCCGCGACTTTCTGCTGCGCTACCGGCGCCACGTGATCGCGGAGGTGAGCGGCGTGTCCGACCGGCCCACGGTGGTCGAGATCCTTCCTGCGATCACCGTCGCGTTGGAGGAGTACACGAAGGGCAACACGGATGCCGTGCTCCTCTGCTATTCGAAGTGGATCTCGACGATGCGACAGGAGCCGGTTGTCCAGGTGCTGATACCAGCCGAGATCCCAGCCCGCGAGGCGGGCAGCACCGGTCCTCGGGCCGACTATATCTATGAGCCGGACCCCGAGTCGGTGCTCGACGGCCTGCTCCCGCGATACGTCGAGACCCAGGTGTTCCAGGCCGTGCTCGAGAACAAGGCGAGCGAGTACTCGGCCAAGATGATCGCCATGCAGAACGCTACCAATGCCGCCGGCGACCTGATCGATGCGCTGACGCTCTACGCGAACAAGGTCCGCCAGGCGGGCATCACCACCGAGCTGATGGAAATCGTCAGCGGCGCCGAAGCGATGCGCTCGGCGAGCTGAGGGAGAGAGGAAAGAGATGGCCAAGACCAAACACTCGTCGGAGGGTCACTCCAGCTCGAGCCCCTCTCCCCGACCCTCCCCCCGGAAGGGGGAGGGAAAGACCAAGGACGGCCATGTCAGCCAGGTTATCGGCGCCGTGGTCGACGTCCAGTTTCCTGCGGGCGAGCAGCCAGAGCTGTTCGAAGCGCTGGAGGTCAAGACCAAGGACGGCCGCACCGTGGTGCTCGAGGTGGAGGGCGCGATCGGGGACAACGTCGTGCGCACCATCGCGATGGACGCAACTGACGGCTTCCGCCGTGGCGATCCGGCCAGAGCGACCGGAGGGCCGATCTCGGTCCCGGTCGGCGTCGAGACCCTCGGACGCATGTTCAACGTGATCGGTGTGCCCATCGACGACGAGCCGGCGCCGGAGGGCGTCACGCGTTGGCCGATCCATCGTCCCGCGCCGCCGGTATCCGAGCAGCAGGCCAAGGTGGAGATCCTCGAGACCGGGATCAAGGTCATCGACCTGATCTGCACCTTCGCCAAGGGTTCCAAGATCGGGCTGTTCGGCGGGGCCGGAACGGGCAAGACCGTGATCGTGCAGGAGCTCATCCGCAACATCGCGTACCAGCACAAGGGCCGCTCGGTGTTCGCGGGTGTGGGCGAGAGGACGCGCGAAGGCAACGACATGTATCACGAGATGCAGGACGCGGGCGTCTTGCCGCAGACCGCCCTCGTCTTCGGCCAGATGAACGAGCCGCCCGGAGCCCGTGCGCGCGTCGGCCTCACCGGCCTGACCATGGCCGAGTACTTCCGAGACGCCGAAGGCGCGGACACCCTGCTCTTCATAGACAACATCTTTCGCTACCTCCTGGCGGGGTCGGAGGTTTCCGCCCTGCTCGGCCGCATGCCGTCGGCCGTCGGCTACCAGCCAACGCTCGCGACCGAGATGGGCGAGCTGCAGGAGCGCATCACCTCCACCAGCAAGGGCTCGATCACGTCTGTCCAGGCCGTGTACGTGCCGGCCGATGACTACACCGACCCCGCCATCCAGACGGTGTTCGCCCACCTCGGCGCGACCGTGCGTCTCGAGCGGTCGCTCGTCGAGATCGGCATCTACCCGGCCATCGATCCGCTTGGATCCTCGAGCCGCTTCGTCGAGCCGTCGGTCGTCGGGCAGGAGCACTACGACGCCGCACAGGGCGTCAAGAAGACGATGCAGCGCTACAAGGACCTGCAGGACATCATCGCCATCCTCGGCATGGAGGAGCTGTCGGAGGACGACAAGCAGGTCGTCTCTCGCGCTCGGAAGGTTCAGCGCTTCCTGTCGCAACCCTTCAACGTCGCCCAACGTTTCACCGGGCGCGAGGGCAAGTCGGTGCCCATCCGGGAGACGGTCCGCGGCTTCACCGAGATCCTCGAGGGCAAGCACGACGATCTTCCGGAGCAGGCCTTCTACATGGTCGGCACCATCGACGAGGCACGGGCCCAGGGCGAAGAGATGAAGAAGCGCCAGGCCTCGCAGTGAAGTACGAGCTGCGCGTGGTGAGCGTGGAACGGAGCCTGTTCGAAGGCGACGTCGAGTTCATCATCGCCAATGGCGCCGATGGGGAGCTTGGCGTCCTTGCGCGGCACGCACCCCTGATGACGATCCTCAAGCCTGGGCCTCTTCGCATCCAGGAGACGATCGGTGGCCCTGAGGAGATCCTCTTCGTCGGAGGGGGCTTCATGGAAGTGCTGCCGGACCGTGTCACGGTGCTCGCCGACGTCGCCGAGCACGCCGACGAGATCTCGATCGAGAAGGCTGAAGCGGCCCGGCGCCGCGCTCAAGAGAGGCTCGCGGGAACGTTGACGACCGCCGAAGAGGTCGAGTTCCAGCAGGCGCTCGCGATGGCGGAAGCCCGTCTGAGGTTGGCCCGCGCGCGTCGCGGTTAACCCTTTACGGTAGGAGCTGATGAAGGCTCCCGCGCCCCGGCGAGACCACGTCCTTCGCATCACGGGCGGCGCGCAGCTGGCCGGTGACATCTGCATAAGCGGCTCCAAGAACGCGGCCCTGCCCGAGATGGCCGCCGCGCTCCTCACCAGCGATCCGGTGCGGCTCAACAACGTGCCGAAGGTGACCGACACCGCGCTGATGGGAGAGATCCTCACCGGGCTCGGCGGCCGGTGCGAGGGCGAGGGCTCCGTGATCCTCAAGATGGCGCGCGCGGCCGACAGCCACGTCCCGGACGACCTCGGGCGCCGCATGCGCGCGACCATCGTCCTGCTGGGTGCGCTCCTGGGCCGGTTCGGCAAGGCACGGGTGCCGCGGCCGGGCGGGGACGACATCGGCGCTCGACGCTTCGAGCAGCACCTGCGCGGGCTGCGCCAGATGGGCGCTCAAATCGAAGAGACGGAGACCGAGATCGTGGCCGAGGTGGATCGCCTGCGCGGGCAGCGAATCGTTTTCGACCTCCCAACGGTGACGGGCACCGAGAACATCCTGCTCGCGGCGGTCCTCGCCGAGGGCAGGACGGAGATTTTCAACGCCGCGCGCGAGCCCCACGTGCAGGACCTCTGCCGGCTTCTCGGCAAGATGGGCGCGCACATCGAAGGCATCGGCACCGAGCGGCTGGTGGTCGACGGCGTGCGCGACCTGGGCGGCGCGGAGCACACGGTCATTCCCGACTACCTCGAGGCCGGCACGTACGCCATCGCGGTTGCCGCCGCAGGAGGCGAGCTCCGTCTGGACTGCAGCCGGCCGGAGGATCTGAACGTGGTACTGCTCAAGCTGGAGCTGGCGGGAGCGCACGTAGAGGTCGGCGACGGATGGTTTCGTGTCGGCCGCCGGCCGCGGACCCGCCTCAAGCCGATCGACATGTCGACCTGGACCTTTCCGGGCTTTCCGACGGACCTGCAGGCGCAGTACATGGCGATGATGACCCAGGCCGACGGCGAGACGGTCATCTCCGAGTACGTGCACGAGAACCGTTTCCAGCACGTGAACCAGCTGGCGAGGATGGGAGCCGGAATCACTGTCGAAGGACGGCTTCACGCGGTCGTACACGGTCCCTGCCGGCTGCACGGCACCGAGCTCGCGATCCCTGACATCCGATCCGGAGCCGCGCTCGTGATCGCGGCCCTCTGCGCTGAGGGCGAGAGCGTGCTCCACAACGCGTGGCACGTCGACCGCGGTTATGAAAACCTACCCGGGAAGCTCGCCGCGGTCGGCGGCCAGATTGCGAGCGAGACTGTCGACTCGGACGCGGGCCGCCCCGAACGGACCTACGAGTGAAGACAGAACCTCGATAGTGCTCTCAAAAACAAATCGTTAGCGCTTGAAGGGCCTGCACGTGGCCGTCGACGGGTCCGGCCTCAAGCGGCCGCGGGCCGGCATCGGGATTTACACGAAAGAGATCCTCCACGCGATGGGCGTCGAGCGGCCCGACTGCCGTTTCACCGTGTATCTGCCGCCAGGTGCGCAGCAGCCCGACCCTGCGCCCGGCGCTGCTTACAGGCCGCTCCCTGGCGCGCGCTTCATCGGGCGCCACGTGCAGTGGCCTGCGCGCATCCGGCGGCTCAGACCCGACGCATATTTCGGACCGGCGGGCTCGATGCCGCTTCGCAGCGTCGGCTGCCCGGCGGTCATCACAATCCACGACCTCGCGATCTACTACAACTCTTCCTGGTTCCCCGGCCGGCAGCCGCTCAGCACCCGGGTCGTGGTCCCGCGCTCCCTGGCCCACGCCGACGTGATCGTCGCTGTCTCGAACAACACGGCGCGGGACATCGAGGACCTGTTCGGAGTTCCGCCATCGCGGATAGAGGTCGTGCCACATGGCGTTTCGTCGCGGTTCAGGCCGATGGGCGGCGAGGACCTCGCGATCGCGCGCGCGCGTCTCAACCTGCCGGAGCGCTTCATCCTCTTCGTGGGCACTGTCGAGCCGCGAAAGAACCTGGTCACCCTCCTCGACGCGTGGGCCATGCTGCGCGACCGGCCCGATCTCGTGATCGTCGGCGCGTGGGGCTGGCTGTACGAGGCGATCCAAGAGCGGATTCGGCGCCTCGGTCCGGGGATCCGCCACATCGAAGGTCTCGACCCCGCCGACCTGCCGGCGGTCTACAACCTGGCGCGCGTCCTCGCGCACCCTGCGTGGTACGAAGGGTTTGGCTTTCCGCCACTCGAAGCCATGGCCTGCGGCACACCGGTGGTGGTGTCGGACCGTTCGAGCCTGCCCGAGCTGGTCGCGGACGCCGGTCTGATCGTACCCGCCGACGACCCCGAAGCGTGGCGCAAGGCGCTCGAGATGGTGGTTGGCGATCCAGACCTGGCCGCGAGCCTCAAAAGGCGCGGCATCCTTCGCGCCGCGCAGTTCAGCTGGTCGCGCTCGGCCGACCTCACGTGGCGGGCGGTCGAGCGGGCGATCGCCTGAGGTCTATCAGGCCAGCGCTTCACGGATCGCCGCGACCACTCCCGCAGTGCATCGGTCCCACGTGAACGTCGCCGCCCGCGTGCGAGCGGCGGATGCGAGCCTGGTCCGCAGCGCCTCGTCGGTGATGGCGGCCTGAAGCGCTTTCGCGAGGGCGTCTGCGTCGCTCGGATCCTCGACGTAGAGAATCGCGTCGCCGCCAACCTCGGGCAGCGAAGATGTGGCGGCCGCGACGACGACCTTGCCGCGTGCCATGGCCTCGAGGACCGGCAGGCCGAATCCCTCGTACAGGCTTGGGATGACGACGGCGGCAGCATGCTCGTACAGGAGCTCGAGCGTCGGCTGGTCGACCCTGCCGAGCACGCGGCATCGCTGCGATGCGCGCAGGCGGGCCGCGATGGCGGCATCGCGTTCGGGACCCGCGACGGC
>VBIU01000249.1 GCA_005880945.1 Chloroflexota bacterium
GGCTACCGCGCCTCGGAGCAGATCCAGCTCAAGTGGCACAACGTGGATACAGTCGGAGGCGCCTTGGACTTGATGGTTCAGCAGGGTGGCGCCACCAACGTGGGCGTTGGGTTCGGCCTGGCCAGCCCCAAAGCCGTGCAGGCTCAGGCTCGGACGCTGGCGATCGCGGACGCGAGAGCGCGGGCGCAGGCGATGGCAGACGCCGCGGGCGTCAAGCTCGGCCAGGTCATCCGGGTTAGCGATCTCTCTTATGGCGGGACGCCGATGTTTGGGAGCTTCGACCTGTCCGCGAAAGCGCTTGCGGCACCGCCGACCCAGGTACCAGTCGGTCAGCTGGACGTGCAGGTCACGGTTGAGGTTGACTTTGCCATCGCTGGCTGAGCGCTAGCCTTCGCCGCCAGGCTTGCCCGACGTCGGGCGTAGCCAAAGGCGTCCGGTTTTCCTCGGCGTGACTTATGGTCGCGGGGATGATCAAGCTGTACCCGGACCGGACGTTCCCCGCCTTCATGCGCGTCCTGGGCGACCTGACCACAATCGCCTGGACTGTCGCGTGGGCGGCGCTGGGTTGGCTGATCTACCAGACGGTGCTGGGCCTGGAAGTGATCGCGGACGGGATCACGAACACCGGGAGCACGTTCAACGCATGGATAAACTCGTTCCGCGGCGCGGTCCCGGGAGGGATTCCGCTGTTGACCCAGTTCCTGCTGGACATCGCGGACACGCTGCAGAGGTATTCCGGCGACACGCTTGTCTCGGCCGGCCACCAGGTACACGATGCGATCATCCAGCTGGCGATAGTGCTCGCCCTGCTGGTGGCGGTGCCTCCGATCCTGCTCGTGCTGGTGCCGTATGCATTCTGGAGGTGGCGGGACATGAGGGAGATCGGCGCGGCGCTGGCGTTTGTGCGCATCGCCTCGATCACGGGCCGGGCGGACCAGGCGCGCGCGGTTCTCGCTTATAGGGCGGTGTCGACGCTCAGCTTCCGCCAGCTGATGTCGGCCAGCGCCGACCCGGTCGGTGACATCGCCGAGCGCCGGTACGACCGCCTCGCTGATGCGATGCTCCGGCGCGCCGGCCTGGACCCGGGCCGGCTGGCGCCGCCGCCGCTACCCGAGCTGCCGGCCCACAAAGGCGAGTAGGCCTTGGTGCCGGTATCGTTGTCGCATGTGCCGGAGCATCAAGACGCTGCGTCATGCCGACGTCGTCGCCAGCGATGAGGAGATTCGCGCGGCCGCCCGCCAGTTCGTGCGTAAGGTGAGCGGGTTCAGAGAGCCGTCAGGCAAGCACCACGAGGCTTTCGAGGGCGCGGTGGACGAAATCGCCGTAGCCTCCCAGCGGCTGCTCGACTCGATCTCAGAAAACCTGGCGCGTCGGACCGCTTAACAGCCGGGCTTGCGGAGCCCGCGCCCGCGAGTTAGCTTCCGCTCAGGTATTGGCCGGAGGGGGAGGGCCGGTCGGAGGTGGGGAGGGCCCGGCGCGCGGTGTAGCTCCGCTCAGAGTTGGCAGCCTCGGCAGAAGTTCAGCGGTTCCCGGTTCGAGCCCAGCTGACTGATCCTGTGCCCGCAGCGTGGACACGTTTTTCCGCCCTTCATGTGAACTGCCATGAACGAACGGTCTTGCTTGGACTCGTCGTAGTTCGGGTTGGCCAGGATCGCCTCCACCGCACGGGCGAGAACAGCGGGAATGGCCGCGAACAGCGCTTCCTCGTCGGCCGGCTTGAGCGACGAACGGCGGCGAAGCGGCAGCAACCGTGCTTCAAACAGGATCTCGTCCGAGTAAGCGTTCCCGATGCCTGCCAGGAACTCCTGGTTGCGCAGTAGATCCTTGAGCTCGTCCCGAAACCGCCGGAGGCGCTTGCGGAATGCCTCCAGGCCCATCGCCGTGACCGAGTCTGCCTCAGGGCCCAGCTGCGACCAGCCCGGGACCTCGCTGCCGAGGTCGGTGACCCAGTAGATCCGCCCCATGTCTCGGAAATCGAGGTAGCGCATCTCCTGCTTGCCCTCGGCGCGGATCGTGAACACCTCCGTCGCGGGTACGGGCGTCGAGCCGTCCGCAATCTGAAACCGGCCGCCCAGCATCGGGTTGATCACCATCCACCGCTCTGAGCCGCCCGCCCCCAGCTCGGTGCCGAACACAAGGTGCTTGCCGCGCCTTGTCAGGGAGACGATTCGCCTGGCGGGCAGCTCGTGAGCAAAGTGCTCGACCGGGTACCGGAGCATATGGCCCTTTTTCGGGTTCACCGTTGCTGCGGTTATGAGCTTTCCCTCGAGGCGCGGAGCCAGGCGAATGCGCAGCGCTTCCAGTTCCGGCAGCTCAGGCATGAAGCCAAGATACGGACCCCGTTTGACATGAAGTTGGACAGGTTCACGGAAAGGGCGCAAGAGGCTCTCCAGGACGCTGCCGAGCTCGCCCGTGATCTCGGCCAGCAGGCCGTGGAGCCCGAGCATCTGCTGCTCGCATTGGTCCGCCAGGCGGAGGGCGTCGGGCGCACTCTGCTCGAGCGCGCCGGCGTTTCGGTGCAGGCGCTCGAGCCAGCACTCGTCTCGACGGTCGAGCGGTTCCCCAAGGTAAGCGGCGGCGGCCAGCCCTACATCAGCGGGGCGCTCAACAAGGCGCTCGAGCAGGCCGAACAGCAGGCCGAGCGGCTCAAGGACGAGTACATCTCTACCGAGCATCTGCTGCTGGCATTGGCGGAGAGCAAGGCGCTGAAAGACGCCGGCGTGAAGCACGACGCGCTGCTGCGCGCCTTGCGCCAGATCCGTGGCAGCCAGCGGATCACCGACCAGAACCCTGAGTCCAAGTACCAGGCGCTCGAGAAATACGGCCGCGACCTGACCAAACTCGCCTCAGACGGCAAGGTCGACCCGGGCATCGGTCGGGACGAGGAGATCCGCCGCGTCATCCAGGTCCTTTCGCGCCGGACGAAGAACAACCCTGTGCTCATCGGTGAACCCGGGGTCGGCAAGACCGCCATCGCAGAGGGCCTCGCTCAGCGCATCGCGCAGGGCGATGTGCCCGAAGGTCTCAAGGGGAAGCGAGTTGTCGCCCTCGACCTTGGCGCCCTGGTCGCGGGCACGAAGTTTCGCGGCGAGTTCGAGGACCGGCTGAAGGCGGTGTTGCAGGAGATCGAGAGCGCCAATGGCCAGATAGTGCTGTTCATCGACGAACTGCACACTCTAGTTGGCGCCGGCGCGGCGGAGGGCGCCATCGACGCCGCCA
>VBIU01000060.1 GCA_005880945.1 Chloroflexota bacterium
CGGAGCCCTTCAAGGCGCCGCCGAGCGGAGATGTCGGTCTCCTGCAGCAGCATCACCAGCTCGCCCGACGGACGGTCCCCGATGGCCGCGATCGAGACCTCCACCGGGACCCTGCCGCCGTCACCGCGCACCTGGTGCAGCACGGCTTCCCAGCGAAGGATGTCGCCGGTCTTGAGCATCGCGAGCGCCTCTTCGATCGCGGTCCTGTCGTGCTCTGCGGTCACTTCGCCAAGGGTCAGCTGCAAGAGCTCCGCGCGGCTGCGCCCGAGAATCACGCAGAGCCACTCGTTGACCTGCAGCCATGCTCCGGTCGGGGCGACCAGGGCAAGCCCCACCTGCGCGGCTTCCACAGTCATCCGGAGACGGTCTTCGGTGATCCGGAGACGCTCCTCGCGGGCCTCCACCTCAGACGTTGCCCGTTGGGCGACGATCGCTTCCTGGCGGATCCGCCCGATGACCTCGTGCACCAAAACCGTGACGGTGATGAGAACGACGGCCAGCAGCAGCGCGACCGGTCCGTCGGCCGAAGTGTTGCCGCTGGCGATGGAGGGCCCGACCAGGCCGATCGCCGCCAGGGCTGCGGCTGCGAAAGAGTCGGCGCGGCTGCGAAACAGCGCGGCCACCAGGACGGCAGCGAGGTAGAGCGGAAACACGAGCACGGGCCTCACGTCATCGCCGGCCTGGATGGCGATCACCGCGACGATGGCGACGAAGGGCGTGGCGCGACGGACCAAGCCTCGGGTCCGAAACAGCTTCGATTCGGGCCTCGGACGAGGTCCTGGCAACACCTTGGTTCCCTCACCCCCCCTGGCTGGGCTCGAGGTGCGCAGGACGCAAAGTGTAGACCGCGACCGTCCGATCAGACCCCGCTTAACGGGCGGGCCTTTGCCGTACGCTGAGCCCGCTGATGCCAGCTTGGACCCTCCCACCCGGCCACGCTGAGGCGCGGCCGGACTCCCCTCGAGCGGGGAATAGAACGGTCCGGCTGCTGGCCGGAGCTTGATTACGCCACTACAAGCAGAAGGACTGAGCCGGCGCGTCTACCCCTTCATCGGGCTGGCCATCGTCGGCCTCGTCAGCCTGCACGGCTACGCCGAGCTCACAGCCTCCCCGGCGCTGATGGCGGCGATGGTGGTGGGCATGTTTCTCGTGCTGGCGCCGCTCGCCCCGATGGACTTCCCGCGCGTCGGCCGGCCCATCATCGCGATCCCGGTCCTGGTTGGCCTCGGGCTTGCCCTCTATCCGCTGTGGAAGGTCGGCTCGGCCTTCGGAATCCTGGCCTCGGTCGTGTTGGTCGCGCTCGCGGGCGCCCTGGTGCTTTTGCCCTGGGAGAGAATTCCCCGCTACCTCCACGCGATCTCGCCGATCGGCGGCCTCGCGGTGGCGTTCGCGCTAGAGGTCCAGTTCGGATTGAGCGTGATCCGCGCCTTCCCTTTCGTGCTGTTGCTGTTGATGTTCCTCGCCCTTTATTACTCGACGGTGGAATTTGCCATCGGCGCCGCCCTGGGGGCGGCGGACCTGATCCTGGTCACGGGCGTGAACCCTGCCACCGGCGACCCGGCGCCCGCTCTTCTCGAAGGCCTGCTCCTCGTGGCGCTCGGAATCCTCGTCAGGCGCGTGGTGCAGGAGCAGCGGGAATACCGCATGGTGGCCGACGCGGCGGAGGCGGCCAGGTCTGAGCTGGTGGCCGACCTGGGGGAGCGCAACCAGGAGCTCCAGGAGCTCACCCGCATGAAGTCTGAGTTCCTGGCGACGATGAGCCACGAGATCCGCACCCCGATGAACGGGGTGATCGGCATGACCGGCCTGCTGATGGAGACGGACCTCACCCCTGAGCAGCGCGACTACGTGGAAACAGTGCGGGCCTCCGGCGACACGCTGCTGGAGATCATCAACGACATCCTCGACTTCTCCAAGATCGAGGCCGGCCGTGTGCGCATGGAGCGCATCGACTTCAGCCCCAAGCACGTGACAGAGGAGGCGGTCGAGCTGTTCGCGGAGCCTGCTGCAAACAAAGGCATCGAGCTGGTCCTCGACGTCGGGCCGGATGTTCCTCACAACGCGATCGGGGATCCAGGCCGGCTCCGGCAGATCCTCATCAACCTGCTCGGCAACGCGGTCAAGTTCACCGACTCGGGTGAAGTCGTCGTGCGGGTCCGGCGCGGGGAGTCGCCCGGCCCCGGAGCCCTCCTCCATTTCGAGGTGGCCGACACCGGCATCGGCCTGACCGAGGAGGAGCAGGCCCGGGTCTTCTCCACCTATTCGCAGGTCGACAGCTCGACCACTCGCAAGCACGGCGGCACCGGTCTCGGCCTCGCCACCTCCCGAATGCTCGCGCAGCTCATGGGCGGCGAGGTCGGCGTCGAGAGCGAGAAGGGAGCGGGCAGCCGGTTCTGGTTCACGGCGCTATTCCGCGAGGCGGCGCACAAGACGCCGAGCCCGCCGCCCACCGCAAGCCTGTCGGGAACGGCGGTTGCGGTCGTCGACGACAACCAGACCAACCGGACGATCCTCGAGCGCTACCTGGACTCATGGGGCATGCGCGACAGGGCCTTCGAAAGCGGCCGCCAGGCGCTGGACGAGCTCCGCGCAGCGGCCCGCGGCGACGATCCCTTCGAGGTGGCGATCGTCGACATGATGATGCCCGGTATGGACGGGGCCGCCGTCGCCGCGGAGATCAGGGCCGACCCCGCTTTGAAGGACATGGTCGTGATCCTCCTGACGTCCGCGGGCCATTCCGACCACCCGGTGCCCGGGATCGACGTCGAGCTGGTCAAGCCGGTTCGCCCGTCGCTTCTCTTCGACGTCCTGCATTCCTTGCTTGCGGCCAAACCGGAGCACGCCAACCGCCACGTCTCGGACGCTGACTCGGCCGCACACGACGCCGCCTCTCATCGCTGGGCCAGGGTGCTCGTCGTCGAGGACAACGTCGCCAACCTGAAGGTCGCGGTGCGAATGGTGGAGAAGCTCGGCTACCGAGCCGACGTCGCCGCCAATGGGGTCGAGGCGCTGCGCGTACTCGACGAGGTTCGCTACGACGCCGTGTTGATGGACTGTCACATGCCCGAGATGGACGGATTCGATGCGACGCGTGCGATCAGGCGCAATGAGCCGGATGGACGTCACACGCCCGTGATCGCGATGACCGCCAGCGCTCTGTCAGGCGATCGTGAGCGGTGTCTCGCCGCGGGTATGGACGACTACATCTCCAAGCCGATCAAGCTGCATGTGGTGGCGGCGGTGCTCGAGCGCTGGCTGGCCGTGAAAGCGTCAGAGCCGTCTTAGGGCGAGCACCGTAACGTCGTCAGAGAGTTCCTTATCTCGGGACCCCGCCGCCAGAATGTCGACCATCTCCTGAACATGCGCCGCGCGGCGCGCGGCCAGCGGCAGCGGGACCTCTTTGGTCGCCAGGTCAGGACGCAGGTCGAGCAGGCCGTCGGAGAACACGACCAGCGTGTCGCCGGGGTTGAGAGCGACCTTGCCAGGTGTGAACGACGTGTCCGCGAGCAGGCCGATCGGCGCTCCACGCTCGCTGAGGAGCTCCTGGCCGCCCCCCGCACGGACCAGGCGAGCGTGCCCATGGCCCGCGTCGACGTAATCGAGCTCGCCGGTGGCAACGTCCAGCAGGCAGTGGAAGAGAGTCACGTAAGCCTGGTTCACCTCGAGCGCGGCCGCCATGACACCAGCGGCCATCGTCACGCCCTGGCCCACCGTGCCCACCTGCGCGGCTGCGCGCAGCGATGCGCGAACCGTCGCCATCAGGATCGCCGCAGGCAATCCTTTGCCCATCACGTCGCCAAGAGTCACAGCGAGGCGGCCGGGATCGGGAAGGTACCAATCGTAGAAGTCCCCGCTGATCTCGCGCGCCGGCGCGAAATGCGCCGCCACCTCGAAACCGGCGCCATTCAGTGGCGAGGCGGGAAGCAAGCCCGCCTGCACCGTCGCGGCCTTGGCCATCTGCCCGGTCCGCTCGGCCACCAACGCCTCGAGCCGGTGCAGGTTGCTTCGGTAGTCCAGCTCCATGCTCCGGCGCCGAAACGCGTTGACGACGGCCAGGTACAGCTCGGTGGCTCCGACGGGCTTGACGAAATATGCGTAGGCGCCGTGCTCGACGGCGGCCTTGCCGAGCTCCGGGTCGTCGACGCCGGAGATCATGACGACGGCGGTGTCGGGGTGCTTGGCCTTGAGCTCACCCAGCAGCCCATAGCCGGATTCGTCGGGAAGCCTCACGTCGAGAAGCGCGAGGCCGTATTCGTTCGTGTCGATCAACTGGCGCGCCGCGGCGCCGGAGAGCGCTATGTCGGACTCGAAGCCACGACTCCGCAGAGTTCGCTGCATGACCTTGGCCAGCGCCTCCTCGTCGTCGACGATGAGGGTCCGGAGCTGACCGTCTGCAGCGGGCACGGCACGAAGTGTAAGAGAGGTGTCCTGAAGCTAAGCCGGCTCTAGTTTTGCTCCCTCGCTGTAGGCTTCCCCCCGTGAGCCTTGACGTCCAGGCCCGTCAGACAGATGCGGGGGTGACGGTGCTGGCCCCGTCCGGCCGCCTGGACGTGAGCGGCGCCCCGACCTTGAAAGAGGCGATCAGCGACGCCGTCAAGAGCGGCCAGCCGCGCGTGGTCATCGACCTCGAAGGGGTGAGCTTCGTCGACAGCACGGGGCTGGGTTCGGTGATCGCCGCGCTGAAGCTCGTCCGAAGCTCAAAAGGCGACCTACGGCTGGCAGCGCCGAATCAACAGGTGCGGGTGGTCCTCGAGCTGACCACCCTGGACCGGGTGTTCCCATACTTCGCCACGGTCGAGGAAGCGCTCACTGGCTTCTGACGCCGAGACCGAGCCGTTTGAGTTCCATGCCACCCTCACACGACTCGACGATGGACTGGACACTCTTCACCACTCGGTGGAGCTGCTTCGCGAGCGAACCGGGCGGCAGGCGGACGACCGCAACCTCATCCTCTTCGAGACGGGTCTCGCGGAGATCGGATCGAACGTGCTGATCTATACAGGCAAGCACGGCACGGGCGGTCTGCCGGTGGAGTACGAGCTGCGGCTCGAGGCGAACACCGCAACTGCGTCTTTTACCGACTGGGGACCGCCCATTCATAATCTGACCCGCGCGATGCCCGCGCCGACGAGTGAGGCCGGCCGCGGCCTCGCGATCGCACGCAAAGTGCTCGACGAGCTGGGATACAAGCGCAACGGCGAGGTGAACACTTGGCGACTGGTGAAGCGGCTTTGAACGCCGGCGAGCACTCGGACGAAGGAAACCGGGTCCTCATCCACGACTTCCGCAACCTGCTCGCGGTGATCGTGAACTACTGCGAGCTCATCGCGGAAGAGACTGACGACCCCGACGCCGTGCGCACCGACCTCCACGAGATAAGGGTCGCCGCCGAGCGGGCGATCGCGCTCACCGAGAAGCTGCGGCGCCCAGGCGCCGGCGCTCCAGGGTCGGAGCCTCCAGCGAGCACGCCGTGACTGTCGCTCGAAGACCGGGGACCGGCAGGACCGCCGCGAGCACGGACGCCCCGCTGACCACACGGGAGCTCGTGCTCGTGGTCGACGACGACGACCAGATGCTCCGGTTGGTCAAGCGGGTGCTCGAACGGGCCGGTTTCGAGTGCGTGACCGTCAGCGATGGAGAGTCGGCGCATGGGGCCGCTGTCGACTGGAGGCCCGACATCATCCTCCTCGACCTCATGCTCGGTTCCACCACCGGCGACCAGATCCTGACCGAGATCCGCCGGGATTTCAGGACCCGATTGATCCCAGTCGTCTTCCTGACCGTACGGAGCTCGCTGAAGGACAAGGTCGAGCACCTGCTCGCGGGCGCCGACGACTACGTGACGAAACCGTTCATCCCAGAGGAGCTCGTGGCGCGGCTCCGGGCGGTCATCAGCCGTTCGACCAACACGCGCGACCTGAACCCTCTAACCGGAATGAGCGGCAACACCGACATACTCCGCGAGATCAACCAGCGCTTGAAAGCCAACGAGCGCTTCGCGGTCCTCTATCCGGACATCGACACCTTCAAGAGCTACAACGACCACTACGGCTTTCTCCGAGGCGATGACGTGATCAAGACCCTCGGCACGATCATCCTCGAGGTGCTCGAGGCGCATTACTCGCAGCACCATTTCGGCGGCCACGTGGGCGGCGACGACTTCGTGATCCTCACCGAGCCCGGGATGGCCGAGACGATCGCGGCCGAGATCACGAAGCGGTTCGACGAGGCGGTTCCGGACCTGTACGACGAGGGCGACCGGGAACGGGGCTGGATCGAGTACGAAGACCGTTCTGGAGCGCAGCTCAGGACCGGGCTCGTCTCGGTGTCGATCGGGATAGTCATCGCCGAACCTGGCAGCTACGAGAGCGCGGCCGCGCTCGCCTCGCGTGCGGCCGAGGTCAAAGGCGTCGCCAAAAGGATGCCGGGATCGAGATGGGTGGTGGACCGCCGGCGTCCTCCCGAAGCCCGTGGAGGAAGGACACGTTAATGCGCCGAAGCGCGAGGGTTCCGATGCTAGCATCGAGCCAACCCCTGACGGAAATCCCATGAGTGACCCCCAGGCCGTCTCATCGTCGATCCCACAGAGTGTCGCGGACCAGCCGTCCACGGTTTCAACCGCGCGCCCATCCGAGGGAAGCGCAATCAAGATGCCCCGCCGCCAGGTTGCTGTGCACCGCCTCGACGGCGGCCTCGAGCGCGGCGAGTCGGACGCGCGGGCACTGACCGGTGACGGCTTCCCGATTTACACGCCGCCTGACCTCGACCGCGCGCGCTGGATTCCGGTTCGCGACATCAAGTACGTGGTCTTCGGCGCGGTCGAGGACCCGGACCTGGAGGCCGATCCCGGCGAGAAGAGCCAGGCGCGCAAGGCGATCCTTCGTTTCCGCGACGGCGAATGGATCGCGGCCTACATGGACGAGGGTCAGCCGCCCGACGGCGCTGGAATCTCGATCAAGATCCGCCTGACCGAGCGCCAGCGCGTGATCCCCGCGATCGCCGCGTCTCCCGCATTGCTGGAGATGCAGTTCGTCGACCTGTGGGCAAGCACGACCGACTCGGCCAAGCCTCACCGGCGCAGCTCCGACGTCGTGGAGGCTGCCGCGCGGCAGGGTCGCGACCTGACGAAGCTGGCGAACGATTTTCGCGACCGCCTGGCCCTGATACGCGATGTCGGCCTGACCACGGGCGATACTCTCGCGTTCTCGCGCGCAGTGCGCACTCACCTCGACCGCTTCCTTGCGGAAGACGGCATCAACCTGACCTCGCTCGAAAAATCTGCGCTCGCCGACATCATCCTGCGAGCAGCGGTCGGATATGGCCCGCTCGACAGCCTCCTCCACGACCGCTCAGTCAGCGAGATCATGGTCAACGGTCCCGACCAGGTATTCATCGAGCGGCGGGGCGTCCTGACGAAAGCCGACATCCGTTTCGAGGACGAGAACCAGCTGCTGGAGACGATCCGCCGCATGGTGGCCACGACAGGGCGTCACATCGATGGTCTCAACCCGATGGTCGATGCGCGCCTGCCCGACGGCAGCCGCGTGAACGCGATCATCAGGCCCGCCGCGATCCACGGCGCCGCTCTGACCATCCGCAAGTTCAAGGACGCGGTCCTGGGCATGGACGACCTGACGCGCGAAGGGAGCTTGAGCCCGGCGATGGCCGAGTTCCTCTCGGCGGCGGTGCTCGGGCGCATGAACGTGCTCGTTTCGGGCGGCACCGGTTCGGGCAAGACGACCACCCTCAACGTCATCGCTCGCTTCATCCCGCACAACCAGCGCGTGATCACGATCGAGGACGCCGCCGAGCTCCAGATCGACCATCCACACGTGATCGCGCTCGAGCACCGCCCACCCAACGTCGAGGGCAAGGGCGAGCTCACCATCCGCCAGCTCTTGCGCAACAGCCTGCGGATGCGGCCTGATCGGATCCTCGTGGGTGAGGTGCGTGGCGCAGAGGCGCTCGACATGCTGCAGGCCATGAACACGGGACACGACGGCAGCATGTCGACGATCCACTCGAACTCCGCCCGCGACGCACTGTCGCGGCTCGAGACGATGGTGATGATGGCCTCGATCGACATTCCGTTCGAGGCGGTCCGCGCGCAGATCGCGTCGGCCGTCAACCTCATCGTCCACCAGGCGCGCATGCCCGACGGCCGCCGCAAGATCGCACAGATCGCCGAGGTCGTCGGCTATGACTCCAATGGCGCGATCCTGCGCGACATCTTCCTGCTCGGCATGGGCGCCGACCTGAGGCTCGAGTACAACGCCACCGGTTACGTCCCCACGTCGCTCGACAAGGCCGCGTTCTACGGCGTCCAGGTCGACCAGGACCTGTTCGACCCTGTCAAGTCACGCTTCGTGCCGGCCGGGTCGGACAGCATGATGCCGGTGGTCAAGGACCCGTTGATGAGCGGCCAGCGCGGCGGCGAGAACGTGGTCCGCCAGGTGGTGGTGGTTCCGTTCAGCTCGGACCGGCCCGGCGACAAGCAGCCCTCGCACACTGTGCAGTCCACCCCGGCGACTCCGGCGAGCACGATGGCATCCACGCCGGAAATGCAGGAGGAGATGCGGAAGCTCATCGACGCTGCCCGCTCGGCTGTCGCCGACCTCCAGGCCGCCGCCCCGGCGCCCGCTCCGCCCCCGTCATATCCGGTCGAGCAGGCGCCACAGGTGTTCGCGGCGCCGGCTCCCGCCGCGGCGCCCGCGGGCGACGCAATGCCGGCGCCGCCAGGCCAGCAGACGCCCGCCCCGCTCTTCGCCGCCGCGCCGGTTCAGCAGGCGCCGCTCCCGCCCGCGCCTGCGGCAGGCTCCCAGGAATCGGCTGCGCAGGCCTCGCAGGCACTCCAGGCGGCCACTGCCATGGCGCGCGCCACCACCGCGCTCGGCCAGATGGCGGCGGCGGCGTCCGGCGGCTTCATACACGCCGGGGTGCTGCCCACCATCCAGGGCGAGGGGACAGTTCCCGTTGGTGCGACGCGCCGCATCCAGGCCGTGATCGAAAGCCTGATCACGCGCAAGGGCCTCAACCTCCGCCTGGCCCCTGCGATAACCCAGGCCTTCGAAGGCGCCGAGCTGAAGGGGAGCGACTATGCAGGTCCAAACCACATCAGCAAGGAATCGGCCGGCCGCGAGCTGCGCCAGGCGGTCGAGGCGGGGCTGCTCCAGGTCGTCCGCTACCCGCAGGGCGAAGCCGGTTTCCGCGCCGGGCCCGAGCTGCTCAGGTCGGTGGCGGAAGGCCTCGGCCAGCAGGTCAACGCTGCCCAACCGCTGACGCCTGAAACCATCATCGGCAGCCTCTCGGTCGGTCAGACCGAAGGCACTGTCACGATCATGTTCACGGACATGGAGGGCTCGACCAACCTCCTGTCGACCAGAGGCTTCACGGAGTCCCACGAGATCATGAAGGCCTACGAGTCGATCATCGACGCGAAGGTCGCCGAGCACGCGGGGCGCCGGATCAAAGGCTTGGGCGACGGCCTCATGGTCAGCTTCGGCTCGAGCCGGCATGGCGTCGAATGCGCGATCGACATCCAGAGAGCGATCGCCGAGTACAGCAAGCAGAACCCTGAGCGCAAGATCCGGATCCGCATCGGGCTGAACACAGGCGAAGTCGTCGAAGAGGCCGGCGACATCTTCGGCGCGGCGGTCAACGTCGCCGCGAGGGTCGCCGGCAAGGCGAAAGGCGGGGAGGTCCTGGTTTCGGACGTCGTCCGCCAGCTCGTCGGACCGGTGGCGGAGATCAAGTTCGACTATCGGGGCGCCTACAAGCTCAAGGGCTTCCCCGACCGATGGCGGCTGCACGAGGTCACCCCTGGGGAGTCGACCTCGATGGCCACGGTCATGCCGGCCGGCGACGGCTTCGTCGGCCGCGAGCAGGAACGCCTCGACATCAGGATGGTGCTCGATCGAGCGGTCACCGGCTCGGGCGGCATGCTGTTCATCACCGGGCCCCCGGGCATCGGCGCCTCGCGCCTGGCAGCCGAGGTCGCAGCTGACGCATCTCGCAAGGGGTGGATGGTCCTCAGCGGCCGTTGCGCCGAGCAGACTGCGGCACCTTACGCACCATTCCGCGAAGCGTTGAGCGCCGCGGTCGCGGGCGCTGGAGCGAAGACGCTCCAGGACGCGGTTGGCGACAACGGGCCACTCCTCGCGCAGCTGGTGCCTGCCCTGCGGCAGAAGGTTCGGGGGATGCCTGCCGCCATTGACGCGGGCCCCGACAAGCTGCGCGAGAAGCTGTTCCACTCGATCTTCGATTTCCTGGTGACCTGCCAGGGGACGAAGCCGCTCCTCGTGGTTATCGACGACCTTCAATGGGCCGACGAAGCCTCGGTTCTTCTTCTGCGCGATCTTGCGGAGCGCCTGGGCGGCAGCCGCGTGGTCGTCGCCGCCACCTACTGGGAATCGGAGCTCGACTCCGGGCGCCCATTCACCACAGTCGTCTCTCGACTGCTTCGGCGGCGCCGAGCCCAGAGGATCGGCCTGGGCCGGCTCTCCGATCGAGAGGTCGAGAAGATGGTGGCCGTGCTCGCCGAGACGCCGGTCACGCCGGTGCAGCTCCTCGGCGTGCAGGCGGCGACCGAGGGCAACCCACTCTTCGTCGAGCAATCCTTCTTTTATATGGCGGCCTCGGACAGCCTCCTGGGCGGCGGCTCTCGCGTGCAAGCCAACTTCACCGAGGAGGACCTCGAGCTCGCACAGAGCGTTCGCGGCCTGATCGGCCGCCGGCTCGAACGCCTCAGCGAGCCGGCCCAGAGAATGCTCGTGGCCGCCGCCGTCATCGGCCGGGACTTCGACATCGCGCTGCTCGAAGCGTTTGGCGAGCTGTCAGGCCACGAGCTTCGCGAGGCCCTCGACGAATCTACCCGTGGACATTTCCTTACCGCTGCAGCTCCCGACCACTACCGGTTTGCGCACGAGCTGATCCGCCAGCGGGTCCTTGCCGTCATGCCGCTGCCGCGGCTCCAGGCCTATCACCTGGCCGTGGCCGACACGCTGGAGAGGGTCTATGGCAAAAGCGCGAACGAGCGCGCAGGCGAGATCGGCTACCACCTCTACCAGGCCGGCACGGCGGCTGACCCGCTGCGGACGTCCGCCTACCTGGCCCAAGGGGCAGGCAACGCGCTCTCTGTGGGGGCATTCGAAGAAGCCCTCCGGTTGATCGAGAGCACCCTGCTGCTCCTGCCTGGCGACAAGATCCGCGAGCGCGCCGAGGCGCTGGCGATGCGAGGCCAGGCTTTCTGGGGTCTGGGCCGGATCGACGAGGCGAGGGCGGCTTTGAAGGGGGCGGCCCAACGGTTTGACGAGCAGGGGGACGCCAAGGCGGCGTCGGCCGTCGGCGACCGGCTCCAGGTCCTGGACGCCAAACCAGTCGAGGACGAGCCGGAGGAGCTCGAGCTGGTCGGCGCCTCTGAAGCCGAGAGGCCCGAGGGCGCCTAGCCCGTCAGCCTCGAGGCCTGGGGCGCAGGCCCGTAGTCCCCAGGGTCGCCGATGATGCTCGGCAGCTGGCCGCTGAAGGTGATCGTGTCGGCGATGATGCCGCCGGATTCGTCAGTCCTGAAAGTTGACGCCTTCTGGATGCTGATGGACGCCGATGGCGTGTACAGCAAACCGATGAAGGCGGAGTCCGTCGCAGCCCCCATCAGATTTGCGCATGTATTGGCCGGCGGATTGGCGTCACCGGGCTCGTAGACCACCATCCAGTTGTACTGGTATCCGCTGAAGAAGTAGTTGTCTCCGCCGGTCGAGGCGTTGAGGCACCCACCGCTCGGGATGTAGAACGCGACAGCCCCGGGCGTGATCGCGCCGGGGCACGTGGTGAGTGCGCCCGCCACTACATTGCACTGGTTTTCGTTGGCGCGGTCGCCTCCGGGCGGGGGCGCGCGATCCGCGTTCTCGTTGGGCAGGTTGTTCCTCAAGGGCGCCGACTGGCCGGCGGGCGGGTAGGAGCCGATCACCCCGGGCGACGCTCCGGCGTTGGGAGAGAACGGAGGTCCCAGGTCGGTTGCGTCGAGGACGATCCCTTCGTTCCCCAGGCTGCATCCTCCGCCCGAGTACACAGGGCAGCCTCCTGTGTTGTTGTTGGCGGGAGTGCCGACGACGGAAAGCACCTCGGCGAGGCCGAATGGACCGTTGCACGAGCCGCTTGGCGCGGCGTAGATGTTGTAGGCGGTCGCCCCCGGCACATTGCTGACGCGAATCTGGATGTTCCTGGTGCTGCCGTTGGCAGTGACGGTGTAGCACATCGATGGTGCGCTCTCTCGCGTGTAGGGAAGGCCGTTGAACGTGCCGATCCTGGTCGAGGTGATGACGAAAGCCCAGCCGCCGTTGGGAACCGGGTTGGGCCCCGAGATTGCCGTGACCTGGGCCGAGCCCGCGCAGTCGGCGGTGCCGACGTTCCAGAACTGGTGGACGGCTAGCTGGGTGTTATCGCCGAACCTGGGCTCGTCAGGTGGCCTCAGCTCGTTGGAGACGAAGGCGTTGTTGTTCGTGTAGCCGCCTTGCCATTTGTAGACCCCCCCGGCCAGGAAATAGCAGGTGCCGGCGTTGAATGCCGGGTCAACCGCGTATGTCCCGGGAGCGATGATGACGTTGCTGGCGGGCTTTGGCTGCGCGCCGCCCACCACCACCGGAGGCGGGTAGTCCGGATCAGGGAAGGTGTAGCCGGTCCGCGTCACACCGAGCACGTCGGGGTATGTGCACGAGGGGCCGTTGCCGCTGGGGTAGCACATCATCGAGGCCCCGGGGACCGATGCCTGGCATCGCGCGTACAGGTCTCCACCCACCTCCATCGAGCCCAAGTTGGAGATCAATCCGTTGGAAACCACGTCGCCGATGATGCCCAGCGTGCCTCCGCTCGTGACCGAGATCGCGCTGCCGGGGACGCCTCCGCAACCGGCCTGGTTCAACGCCGCAAGGGTCGGCGCGTACAGGAGGTTGTTGACGCCCGAGGTGGCGCCGGCAGAAAGGCTGGGCGCCGCCCCGTTGGTGAGGATGCGAGCGAACTGCAGCTGGAGGGAGCGCGTTGCGGTGAGCGTGAACCGGCTGCCGGCCGCGCCGAGCGCCGAGACGACCTGCGTGAGCACTGTCCCCTCCGCGTATGTGCAGGTCACCGTGAGAGGCCCCGCGCCCGGCGTGCCATATCCCGGCGCACAGGCGGGTGCGCTGTTCAGGCGCCGGTTCGCGCTGAAGACGGCGGTGGCCGCCTGCTCGGCCTGGACGTAGCTGCGGGTCTGCTGAAGGTTGTCCGCCGCCGCCAGCGCTGCCGCGTCGACGGCTGACTGGAGATTGCGGCGCAGCGTGTAGGCGCGCGAGCCGTCAATCGCGAGGGCGGCCATGCCGACGAGCACCGCGACCATGATCGCTATAAGCACTATCGCTTGCCCGCGCTGCGAGCGCGGGCTCCACCTGGTCTTTTTCACTAGTACTCGGTCCTGAAGACCGAAGCGGCCCTGAGGATGATGTGGTCGGCGGTGGCCTGCGAGATCACGGGCGTGATCAAGATCAGGTTGAAACGCAACGTCACCTGCAGCTGGGTGTTGTTGCCGGCCGGGTTCACAGCGCTGCAGGACCCGCTCGCGGCAGCGGCATATTCGCCTCCGGGTGCGTTCAGCGGTGGCGTGGCCTCGACAACGGCTGGAGGGTTGGGCTCGGTGACGTAGAGCCAGGCAGCGTTGGCCGGTGGCGTTGCGCTGGTGACTGGTCCCTGCGGGCAGGGTTCGGTCACCGGCGCGCCAACGAGCTGCGTCGTGACTGTCGCCAGGACGTCGGCGTTGGTGGGCAGGCGGTTCGAGGCGAGCACGGCGGTCCTCGCTCCTTCTCGCGCTGCATGGCTCAGGGTGTCGTAGTAGAAAACCGCACGACCGATGTCGATGATCCCGAACAACAGCAGGAGGAGCACCGGGGAGATCAGCGCAAACTCGATCAACGCCTGCGACCTCTGCAATTGCTTTGTCTTACTCATGTGCCTTGAACTGTCATGTGCACGTTGACAGCGAGCCGGAAGATTCCGAACTGGGCTGTCACCAAGGGCGTCAGCGGCCCGTACGAGTACAGCAATATGACGTTGAGGTCCTGCTGGCTCTGGTTCGTCGCCGGCACCGCGAAATCAAGGCCCGGCGTGTTGGCGTAGCAGATGTAGAGCCACGCCACGTTTGCCGACGGCGGATACGCCCCGCTGGCAAAGGGCGGGTTGTGGTAGGCGTTGCCGTCGGTGGGGGCAGGGCAGGTCGTGCCCGGGTTCTTCAGCACTGACGCGGGCAGAGAAGCCGCCGCCAGCTCTGCGTCCACCGCAGCCTTGATCTGCGCGTCGTCTAGGTATGGATGGCTTCGGTTCGGGGTGTCGAACCAGGCCCCATGCCTCGCTCCCTCTCGGGCTGCGCTCGAAAGGGCCTCCGACACGAACAAGGACCGGCCGATGTCGACAAGGCCGCCGACGAGAAGCAGGAGGACTACAGAGGAGAGTGCAAACTCGACCATCGACTGCCCGGACTGCCTCTTCGCGCTTGAAGATCGAGTCGAGTTAGGGGGGCGCGGCACCGGACTATCTTGCCTATGATGGGTCGGAATTGCGCACGTCTCTGACCGGCCTCACGTCCCGAAGGCCGTTCACACTCCTCGGCATCGTCCTCGCCCTGCTCGTAATCGCGGCCTTCGTCCTCGTAGCAATCAACGCGAGCACGGGCTCGACTGGTCAAACCCTGAACGTGGTGGTGGCCACCCAGAACCTGTCGCCTCGGATCCCGATCGACGGCGGCTCCCTGGCGATCAAGAGGATCTTCACGACCCCCGACGATCCGATGATCTACTTCACGAAGATCGAGGATGTGAAGGGAATGATCCCCCTGGTCAGCATCGTCGACAAGCAGGCGATCACCTCGAACATGGTGGCCAAGCCCAACACACCTTTGGGGGCCCAGTCCGAGTTCCTGCCCATACCCTCCGGCTACGTCGCGCTGACCATTCCGACGAGCGAGCAGCAGGGCGTCGCGGGCAACATCCAGCCCGACGACTACATCTCGGTCATCGCCACAGTGACGTCAGGGAGCAAGGTGGCGAGCAAGACGGTCTTCGTCAACCTCCATGTGATTCGGGTCGGCATGGAAGGTCCCGCCGGGGGTGCGGCCGCCGGAGCCACCGCGACCAGCCTGACAGTGGTGGTCACCGAATGCCAGGCCGAGTACATCACCTGGTTCTTGACCTACGCCTCGCTCAAATACACGCTCGAGTCATACCAGGACTATTCGCAGGGGGCCCCAGCCAAGGATCCGACGTGCCCAAGCGTCACCTCGGCGACGGGCGTCACCCTGCAGATGGTGCAGAAGGCTTACCCGAGCCTTTTCTAGGCAGCATTGATGGTGTATCTACCGCCGCCCGTGGTCTCGTTGATCATCGCCGTGCTGCTGGCGACCGCGATCGCGGTCTTCTTCTGGAGCCTGGACCGGATTCGAAAGGAGCGCACCGGGCGGCTCGCTGCTCAATCGACACCCCGGGCGACCCCCCGCGAACTGGTCGAACGCCTGCTGCGGCCCGCCGCTGACAACCTCAGCCAGCGTCGGAGCGTTCGCGGCCGCCCGACGCTGACCGAGGACCTTGCTCGCGCGGGCCTGAACATCACCCCGCCCGAGTACCTCCTGATCCGCATCGGCTCCGTGGCCCTTGGAGCGCTCATCGGCCTGTTTCGCTTCGGCTTCTCCGGAGGCCCGCTCATCCTCGGGGCGGTCGGTTTCATCGTTCCTCCGCTCGTGGTGAACTACCTGCAGCGGCGCCGGCAGAACCTGTTCAACGAGCAGCTTGCCGCGATGCTTCAGCTGCTCTCCAACTCCCTGAAGACCGGCTATGCGATCGACCGCGCCCTCGAGACTGTCGCCACCAAGTCCCGGCCGCCTGTCTCGACGGAGTTCGAGCGCGTCACCACCGAGATCACTCTCGGGACGTCGGTGGAAGACGCACTCAGTGCGCTGCTGCTGCGGATCAACAGCCCGGACCTCGAGTTCATCGTCACCGCGATCCTGCTCCACATCCGGGTCGGCGGAAACCTGGCCGAGGTCCTCGACACGATCTCCGACACTCTCCGCGACCGGCTGCAGACGAAGCGCGACATGAGCGTGCTCACCGCGCAATCGCGCGCGTCAGCGACCATCATCACCGGCCTGCCGATCCTGCTCGCACTTGGCCTCTACGTGTTCGTGCCCGGCTACTTCGCGCCGATGACGTCGACCGTCATCGGCTATGTCCTGCTCGGGATCGCGGGCCTGCTCATCCTGGTCGGCAACGTGCTCATCAACCGCATGACGACGCTGCAGGCATGAGCGCCATGCTGCTGATCGCGGTTTCGGCGGGAGTCATCTCCGGCGTGGTCGTCGCCGCGTTCTTCTTTGCGCTCGACCGGAACCTGGCAGCTGCAGCGGCGTCGAACGGCGTCTGGGCCAACCCCGCGGTCAGGACGCCACTTCTGAAGCGCCTCGAGGCTGCCGCTCGGCCGCTCTCGTCACGCCTGCCCGCCTTACCGGCGGGCGAGCTCCGCCAAAAGCTCAGCCGCGCCGGCGACCCGGGCAACCTGACGCCGGCCGGGTTCCAGGCCGTGCGCTATGGGATGGGGGCCCTGTTCGCCATCGCCGGTCTCGCGGCCGGCCTCCTGGTGCCGGTGGAGGTGCCCGTCCTGGTCAGGGCGCTCATCGCCGGAGCCGTGTCGGCCGTGGTCGGCTACTTCCTTCCGATCCTGTGGCTGAACCAGCGGATCTCGGCGCGCCGCCACCAGATCCAGCGTTCGCTGGCCGAGGCGACCGACCTCTTGACGCTGGTCGTGGAATCGGGGATGAGCCTGGATGAGGGCTTGCTGAGCATCACCGAGCGATTCCACAATGCCCTTGGAGACGAGATCGGAAAGGTGCTGCGCGAGATCCGGCTCGGCCGTCCCCGAATGGCAGCGCTCGAGCACATGGCGGATACGTGCGGAGTCGCCGACCTGCACCACCTGGTCGAGTCGATAGTGCAGTCAGACCAGATGGGTGTGCCGATCGCGCGGCTGCTCAGGGTCCAGGCGACCGAGATGCGGCGCCGCCAGAGGCAGACGGCGCAGGAGCGTGCCGCGCAGGCTTCGTCCCGGATGGTGTTCCCAATGGTCGGATGCATCTTTCCGGTGCTCTGGATAGTGCTGCTCGGCCCGGCGATCATCCAGATCCTGGGCACGTTGCGCTAGATCGTGAACAGCCGCGTGACCCCGCGGGGTCTGCAGCCGTCGTTCAGCGACCGGGACAAGCCCCTCTACACGATCAGCGTCGCGGCCGAGATCCTCGAGACGCATCCGCGCACGCTCATGCTCTACGAAGACGCGGGCCTGCTCGAGCCGCACCGCACGCCCACCAACAGGCGGCGATACTCGCAGCGCGACATCAGCAAGGTGCAGGTGATCCAGTACCTCACTCGCGAGAAGGGGGTCACGCTGGCCGGCGTGCGCCACATCCTCAGCCTGTTCGAGGTGATGAAGAAGCATCGCGTCGAGCCCCCGGCCAACCTGCGAGAGATCTTCGACAGGTACTCGCAGATTATCTAGCACGACAGGGTCGACGTTTGAAGCGCGTTGCCTTTTCAGGCGGCCGACGTGTTGTCTTTTGCGTTGATCACCAGATGGCGTCCGGTTTTGGCGGCATGCACCATTGGCGCCACGCTGATGCTGGTTTTCGTATGGCATCAATCCTCCCGCGGGCATCTCTCGGGCAGCGTCTACTTTGTCGGCTGCGGCGGGACCGCACTGGCCCCCAGACCAGGTGAACAGCTGGGGCGACCCGATTGCAGCTCGATACTGGTGCCCGGAGCTGTGATCGTGGCCGTTCCCGGTTTCGCCGCGCGGTACGGCCTGGATCAAGCGGGACATCTGATTGTGGTTTCCGCAGCATCGGGCACGACGTACGTCCGGTCGGACAGTAGGGGCAGGTACCGGCTTGACCTGGCTCCTGGCATCTACATGATCGCGGCCCGCGAGACGGGCTGGGAGAGCGTCGATGCCAACGGCATCCGCACGCTCTACCCGCCGGCAGCCTCCCAGTTCGGCGGGATCAACGTTGTCAGCGGCGCGACCATGAACCTCGACATCCCCATCGTCTTTCACGCCGCATGACTTAGGTCGACTTTCCGCGACGGCGCTTCGCGACCGGCGCCCACAGGCTCTCCAGGTCGTAGTACGAACGCTCGCCCGGGAGGAAGACGTGCGCCAGGACAGAGTCGAAATCCAGCAGGATCCACGTCGCGTCGGTGTAGCCATCGACAGCAAGCGGCCTGATGCTCTTCGCCTTCGCCGCCTCTGTCATCGCGTCGGCGATGGCCTTCACCTGGCGGTCGGTCTCGCCTTCGCAGACGACGAAATAGTCGGCGATCGAGGTCATCTCGCGCACGTCGAGCACGACTGGTTTCCAGGCCTTCTTGTCGACAGCCGCACCACGCAGCAGCCTCGCCAGCTGCAGTGGTGTGGTGCGCGCGGCCTTCAACTTCGAAATTATCCCGCGTAGAGGTGGTGTGCAGCGATGTACCGTTCCACGGCGGCGGGGACCTTGCCGGCGATCGACTCGCCCGACGCGAGGGCACGCCGGATCTCGCTGGCGGAGACATCCGGCGTGGGCTCGAGACAGAGAATCACACCCTGCCCTCCCAGGCCGGCAGGCTCCAGGTCCGCTTTGCGTGGCGCAGCGGATCCGGGCCGCGCGACCACCACGATGGTTGCGAGGGCGCGCACCTCATCGGGCCGCCGCCATGTCGAGAACAGCCGGGCGGCGTCCCAACCAAGGATGAGGAGGAGTTGATCGCCGGGGTGGGAGCGCCGCAGCTCAGCGAGCGTGTCCACCGTGTACGACGGCCCGCCCCGCTCGAGCTCCACGTCGGACACAACAAAGCGCGTGTCGCCTTCTATCGCCAGCCTGCACATCTCGAGACGGTCGTCTGCGGTCGCGATGGCGCGCGGCCGGTGCGGAGGCTGCGCCGCGGGTATGAACATGACGCGGTCCAGCTCCGCGCAGTCCAGCGCCGCTTTCGCGGCCGCGAGGTGGCCGGCGTGAATCGGGTCGAAGGTGCCACCGAGAAGGCCGATCCTCACGGCTGGTACTCGAACTCGACCTCGGCAATCCGCACCGTGTCTCCCGGCTGCACGCCCGCCGCTTCGAGCGCGGCGTTGACGCCCAGGCGATCGAGCTCGGTTTGAAAGCGCGCGAGGCTGCCTTCGGACTCCATGTCGGTCCGCTCGACCAGTCGCTCGACGCGCTCGCCGCGGACCATGAAGCCCCACGCCAGGCGCTCGACGGCCACCCCTGAGCGCGTGCCGGCGACCGGGAGCTTGATCGCCCGCGCCGGTCCCTGTGGCCGCGGTTCAGGCGCACCCGCCAGCGTCGTCACGATGGCGTCCATCAGCTGAGGCAGGCCCTCTCCCGACAGCGCGGAGACGAAATGGATAGGTCCCTTGCGACGCGAGCGCGCGCGCAGCTTCCGGACCGGCTCGAGGTCGACCTTGTTGATCGCGACGACGTAAGGGCGGAGCGCCAGGTCGGAGGAGAACCGCGCCACCTCCTCCTGGACCATGGCGAGGTCCTTCCACGGATCCGGGGATGTCCCGTCGATCACGTAGACGAGGGCCTTCGTGCGCTCTACGTGGCGCAGGAACCGCAGCCCCAGCCCAACGCCGCGAGACGCACCCTCGATCAGGCCCGGGATGTCGGCCATCACGATGCGGCCGCCGCGAGACTCGGCCACACCAAGCTCTGGGTTGAGCGTCGTGAACGGGTAGTCGGCGATCTTGGGTCGGGCGGCCGTGAGCGCGCTCAGCAACGACGACTTCCCTGCGTTTGGCGGACCGACCAGGCCAATCTCCGCGATGAGCTTCAGGTCGAGCGTGATTGCGAGCTCTTCGCCTTTGATGCCCGGCTCCGCGTAATCGGGGGCGTGACGGGTCGAGCTCTTGAAGTGGACGTTTCCACGACCGCCGCTGCCGCCTTGCGCCAAAACAGCGCGAGCCCCGGCGTGGTCGAGGTCCGCGATGACAGCGCCATCGTGATCGAGCGCGACAGTGCCCACTGGGACCTCGAGCATCAGGTCGGCGCCTTTGCGCCCGGTCTTGCGCCCGCCGGCGCCGTTTGCGCCCGGCTCTGCATTCCAGCGCACCCTTCTCTTGTAGAGCGAGAGGTCGGAGACGCCGGTGCTGGCCTTCATCACGACAGAACCGCCCCGGCCGCCATCTCCACCGTCGGGTCCGCCTCGAGGGACGAAGGGCTCGTGACGAAACGAGGCCGAGCCCCGGCCGCCGTGCCCGGCGCGCACGCCGATGCGCGCCGAATCGACGAAGGTGCGGGAGCGGCCGCTATTCGGCGACGATGCTGACCCGCCGGCCGTCCTTACCCACTCGCTCGTACCGAACAAGCCCGGATGCGAGGGCGAAGAGCGTGTGGTCGCGCCCCAGTCCGACGCCGGTCCCGGGGGAGATCCGGCTGCCGCGCTGCCGGACGAGGATGGTGCCTGCGTTCACGGTCTGGCCGCCATAGATCTTCACGCCCAACATCTGGGGATTGGAGTCACGTCCGTTTCGCGACGAGCCTCCGCCTTTCTTGTGTGCCATCAGCTGGTCTCCTTGGCGGTCTTGGCCTTGCGGGGCGCTCGCTTGGCCGGCGCCTCGGCTTTGGCTTCGACCTGGGCGGGCTCGACCTCGGCCGCTTTCGTCTTCTTTCGTTCCGGCTTCGCCCTGGCTGCGGGCTTCGTCTCGGTCCCGGTCGCCTCGGTCAGTCCGCCGACCGCCACGACCTCGATCGCGGTCAGGTCCGCGCGACCTCCGCGATGGACGCGGACCCTCTTCTTGGACTTATAGCGCAGGCTCTCGATGCGCGGGCCCCGCCGGTGGGCGAGGACCTTGATCTCGACGTCGATCCCGTCGATATCAGGCGCCCCCACCTTGATATCGGAGCCGTCGCGAAGCAGCAGCACGCGGCCGAGCTTGACCGACGAGCCGGGCTCGGCGGCGAGGCGGTCGACCAGGATCTGGTCGCCTGGCGCCACGCGATACTGCTTGCCGCCGCTGACGACGACAGCCGACAGCGAACCGTCTGATTTGGGCACGAACGGGATTCTACCAATATGTGGGATCGCTAACGCATGAGGACCGAGGTGATCACCACGACGAAGAGGACCGCTGCAGCGTACGGTGCGACCGCCCTGCGATACAGGCCGCGAACAGCGTCAGGTCCGCGGCGGAGCATCGCAGCCCCAGCGACGATCAAGGCAGCCGCGACCGCGAGCGTGATGCCGAAAAAGCGAAGAACTCCCAATGCATCGTCAGCCGAGGGCGGAAAGAAAAGAGTGGCGAACAACCCGCAGTAGGGAAACCAGCACAGCGCTCGTGCGGTGTCGAAGCGAGGGCGCGATCGCCTGTCGGCAGGGGGAGCGAGCGGCCACATCCGCATCAGTGCCGGCACGCAGAGGAGGTAGAGAATTCCGCTGGCGACCTTCACCGGCAGCAAAGACGGGACGAGCACGTTGCCGAGCACCTGGGGCCTGAGGCTTTCAGGCTGCACGGCCGGCCCGAGCACCGCGAGCAGCCAGCAGAACTGAACCAACAGCAGCAGGCCGGGATCGGGGACGAAGTCCACCGTCAGCGCCAGCTCCGCCCAGACTGTGAAGGCGAGCACGGTGGCGGCCACTATCAGGTTGCGCTCCGCCGACGGGACCGGGTTGAAAGGGGCCGCAAGCTGGACCGCGACCAGGACCGCGAACAAGGCGACGGTCGCCACGACTGCTGACGGCCGCTCGCGTGTGGGCGCCCGAAGGTACCAGCCGCCTAGCGAGACCCTTCTCCAAACGCTCTCCGCAGCCAGTCCGAAAACCAGGATTGTCAGCAGACCCGGGTAGACGACCAGCGCCAGCGAGTGAGTCGCGAGAGCGGAAAGAACCTGTGTCAAAGCCCGGCCAGCAGCAGGAACGGCTGCGGATACAGACCGATGACGACGTTCAACGTGAGGGCGACCCCAACCCCCCACGCCTGCCTCCCTCGCGGCAGGCCCAGGCTCCGACCTAGCCGGAGCGATGGAGCCAGCCACAGGAGCAGGCCGAGCCCGATCACCAACGCGAGCGGCCAGTAAACCTGGGTCGCGCCGCGCAGGAGTAGGACGCGTGCGGCGAAGCCGGCAAACGGCGCAGAGCCGGCGAGCATCGCGGCGGCGAGCAGGTTGATTGGTCTGTCGTTGGGACGCTTTTCGCGCAGCGACTGGCGCGACCAGAGGTAGAGGGGCAACCGGCTCAGGAGAATCCCGTAGAGCACAAGGAGCGCCGCCCGCTGCCCATCCACCACCGCCAGTCCCAACCCGCACAGGGCCAGCCCCCAGTCGGCCATGAACGAGTAATGCCAGGCCGATGCGCCGCCTTCGGTACGCCATGAGGCAAGGCTGCCCCACAGCATGTTGAGCAGTCCGAGCCCGATCATCAGTGCACCGAAAACGGCGCCCTCCGACGGGACGAGGTCTCGCGCTCGCGCGAGGACGGCAAGCGCCAGGACCGGGCCGATGAACCCCATCCAGGGGATCGGCGAGGTAGCCGTCCTCTCCTCCGGTTCGAAGCGGTGGATGTAGGGCATCGTGCCCAGCGCGGCGGACAGCCCCGCGACAAGACCGACCGCGGCGAGTCGGGAGAGGATGGGCGGACCATCACCACGCGCCGAAGCCGCGGCCAGGGCGAGCACGACCACGGCGAAGACGGGGCCGCGCAGCCGGGTCGCGAAGGGCCGGCTGCCCGCCGACGCCGCCTGGAGCACGGCGAGAGCGAGGACGACGAGGATGATGAGGTCGAGGCTTGGCGCGGCAGCAATGGCCGCCATGCCCGCCAGCCCGGCCAGGCCCCAGGCCAGCAGGGTCGCCCGTTCGACGAGCACCGGCGCGAGAGCAACCACGAGGGCTAGCGCGGCCGCTGCCGCGATCAGCAGCGACCGGCTCTCGGCAGACATCGCAAGGCTGATCCCCAGCTGCGCAGAAGCGCGCCCCGGGATCGAGAGCGTCATGGCCGCGACCCCGCCCAGCCCGAGGACTGCGGCGGTCGCGAAGGCAGCTTTGGGCCGCGCTCTCAGCGCCGCCGCACACAGCGAGCCCGCGGCCGGAAGGCCTATCGCTAGCTCAGGCGCCATCGGATCCCGACACCCGGACGGCCGACACTCCGAGTGCGATCAGGCCGGCGGCGAAGTATGGCGACGGCCCCGGCCCTGTGTCGGCCATGCCCGAGGCCACGGCGACAGACAGCGCCAGCGCGGCGACCACGGTCAGCACCGCAGCAGGCTGGATGTCGGACAGGGCCCGAGCACCCATCATGGCCAGGCTGGTGAGGACCGCGAACCGCAAGGTCGCGCCCGGCCCCGTCATCACCGACGTCGAGATCCACAGGGCCAGCAAGCCGGCTCCGATGGCGAGGACCAGTCGAGAGGTCGAGCCCGGAGGCATCACCCCCCAACCTTCACGCCCCCTTCGCAGCCGCTGGATCGACGCTACGGCGCCCCCGAGCAGCACCGCACCGGCCGCCAATTGCTCCCCGCCGATCCATACGAGCACTGTGAAACCGATGGTGGTCAGCGCCAGGCCGAGGGCCAGCCCGCGCCGGCCTTCTGACAGGACGATGAAGAATGCGCCGAGCCAGGTGGCGAACGCCGCTGCCACGCTCACCTGTTGACCGCATAGGCAAGGGCCACGAGAGCGGCGATCCAGAACAGCGGCCGGCCCCCGGCAGCGGCCAGCTCGAGGGCGCGTGGATTCACGATCGAGCGGTACTGCTCCGGCAGCGTCGCTGCGCGAAGTTGGTCGCGCCAGCGCGAGAACGCCGCCCCACCCGGCATGGAGAAGAGCGGCGGGCGAGCCTGGCCGCGAGCTCCGAACACGCCCGAGGTGCCATACGCGATCGCGCCGAGCAGCAGCAGCGGAGCGAACAGCGTCAGGGCGGGCAGCTCGGTCGAGACGGTGATCACCGAGACGAGGCCGCCCCCGAGCGAGCCGGCCGATGCGGGCATGACCTCGGCCTGCGCCGGGATGGCCAGGGTGGTGATCACCAGCGGGAGGGCCGGCCCGGCCACGAGGATCAGACCCGCTATCGCCATCGCCAGCCCGGGAAAGGTTTCCGCAGCGGGGTGTCCACGTCCCGCCGGCAAGCCGATCGCGCGGGCCGCCGCCACTATCGAGACCACCCATGCCGCGGCGCCCGCGATGCCGATGAGGCCGAGAAAGTCGCCGGCTTCGAAGGTGGCTTCGAGGCCGACCACACGCGCGCCGAACGCCAGTCCCGGAGGCAGGCCGACCGCGGCCGCGATGATCAGCAACGATGCGGGTCCCGCCCGGTCGGGCAGCAAAGGCAGGCAGGCCGCCAGCAAGCCCATCGCGGCCAGCATCACCAGGCCCGCCACGAGACCGACAGGGGTGCCAAGGGCGATGGCCATGAGGGCGAAGCCACCGAATCCAGGGATCACCTCGCCGAGGTATTCGCGGCGGGTGGCCGCCGACTGGGACCGAACAGCGACGCCGAGGGCGACCATGGCGCCGAGCCAGGCCAGGGCGACGCTGAGGATCGGCTGCGGATAGCGACCGTCGCCCATCTCGTAGGCGCGAACGAGCAGGTAGAAACCAAGCGGGTAGAGGGTCGCGACCGCCATGCCGGAGGCTCGCAGGGATGGTCGCGACCAGAGCTGTGCGGCCCATCCACGCCACGGAAAGAGACCCGACGCCATCAGCGCTGCGGCGGCGAGCAGCAAGAACACTGGAATCGTGAGAGCCGAGACGGGAACGGCCGAGTACACGGCCGTCCCTCCCACCACCTGCAGGATGGCTCCGGCCCAGCTCAGCGCGAGCCACGCGGCCAAAAGGGCGCCCCATGATGGCCTCGGGGCCTTGATGTCCTCGATGTCGAGCTGGATCACCGCGAGCGTCGCTGCGGTGCCTCCCGCAAGGGCGGTCAACAGCACGCCACCGGCCTCCACCGCAAGCATCGCCGCAGCGACCCCCAGGGCCGCGACGGTGCCCTCCTGCCAGCTGCGCGGCTGAATCGTGAGCAGGACCGCGGAAGGCAACAGGATGACGAGGCCGAAGGCGAAAGTCACTCCGTCGAGCCGCACATCGAGCCCGGCGCCGAAGCCAAGCCCCAGGTTCAGCTCTTGGGTCGACCGCACCGGCAGCCAAAGCACGATAAGCGCCACGACCGCTCCCCAAGCACCGGCGCCGACCAGCGCTCGGCCCGCCTTCAACCCCGCCAGGCCGAGGGCGGCCGTCACCGCGCCGGCCGCGAGAGGTAGGGCGACCGGCGCTAGGAGCGCGAGTGACGGCATGCGCCGCTCAGATCCCGATCACGAGCTCAGTCGATCGATCGCCGCGCGCAGCTCGGCGGCACGTTCCTCCAGCTTCCTCACGATATCGAAAGGCGCCTTGGTGCGGAAGTCAGGGTTGGCGAGCTTGGCATCCGTCTTCTCGAGGTCGGAGGTAAGCCGCCGCAGCTCGGCCTGCCGCTTGGTGTCGCCCGCACCTTGCGGAAAGCTGACCCGTCCGGGGGCCGCACCCAGCGGCGTCCCCTCGGTGAGGTCGTCCACCAGCTCGACCAACGCAAGGCGCGCCGAGAGCGCAGCGACTGTGCGATCTGTCGAGGCGTCGAGGGCAAGCTTGCCACCGGGACGCTGGGCACCCGCAGCCTGACGGTGGCCGCGAATCTCCTCGACGATGCGCATCACGTGGCCGAAAGCCGCCTCCGCCACAGTGTCGACGAATTGAAAGGCAGGCCAGGACGAACGCATCACGAACTCATGGTGCCCGGGGGTCCGGGACCAAAGCTCCTCGGTGACGAACGGCATGAAGGGATGAAGGAGGCGGAAGACGTTGTCGAGGCAAAAATACGCGACATCCTGAGCCGCCGCGTCGCCTGCCCGCAGCCGCTCCTTGACGGCTTCGAGGTACCAGTCGCAGAACTCGTTCCACGCGAAGTCATATGCCGCGGCCATCGAATCCTGGAATTTGAAGTCCTCGATCCCAGCGGTCACCGCAGCGCACGCATTCGACAGCCGCGACATGACCCATCGGTCCTCGAGGTGCTCGTGCACCTCTAGCGCACCAGGCGCCTCCGCTGGGCCGGCACCAGGCGAGCGGAGGACCAGGCGCGTCGCGTTCCAGAGCTTGTTGCAAAAGCGGCGGTAGCCTTCGACGCGGCTCTCGTCGAAGCGCACGTCCTGGCTCGACATCGCAACCGAAGCGGCCCAAGCACGCACAGCATCGGTTCCGTATCGCTCGATCAGGTCGCGTGGATCCACGCCGGTACCCAGCGACTTTGACATTCGCCGGCCGTCCGCCGCCTGAACCTGACAGTGGATGGCCACGTCTACGAAGGGAACCTCGCCCATGAACTCGAGGCCGGTCATGATCATGCGGCTCACCCAGAGATTGATGATCTCCCGGGCCGTGCTGTTCATGTCGTTTGGATAGAAGGCCTTCAGGTCTTCGGTCTCCTCAGGCCAGCCGAGGGTCGCGAACGGCCACAACGCGGACGAGAACCACGTGTCGAGCACGTCGGGATCCTGCGTGAGCGCGGCGCTGCCGCACTCGGTGCATTCGCGCGGGCGAACGACCGCGACCACCTGGTGCCCGTTCTCGCAGTGATAGACGGGGACGCGATGGCCGAGCCAGAGCTGGCGCCCCACGTTCCAGTCGCGCAGTCCGTGAAGCCAGTCGAGGTACGTGCGCTCGTAGCGCGCGGGATGCCATCGCACCTTGCCGGCAGCCGAAGCCTGCAGCGCCTTGTCGCGCATGACCTCCATGCGGAGCCACCACTGCTCGCTGATCAACGGCTCGATCACCGCATCGCAGCGGTCGCAATGGCCGACCTCATGTGTGTAAGGCTCTGCCTTCACGATCAGGCCTGCGGCCTTGAGGTCCTCGACGATCCGCCGGCGGGCCTCGAGCGCTGGGAGACCGTCGTACGGAAGACCCGGCACGT
>VBIU01000090.1 GCA_005880945.1 Chloroflexota bacterium
CCGTTGAAGTCGCCTTTGTCCAGCCGAACGCAGAAACCGAGTCCGGCCTCGAAAGGGTTGTCCAGCATGGTCAGGTCAGTGCCGTAATACCGATAGCCCTTCTCCATGCGCAGGGAGTCGAGCACGCGATATCCACCTGGGCGGATGCCGAAAGATCTTCCAGCGGACATCAGGCGATCCCACACCTGCACCGCCCATCGCGGCTCCAGGTACAGCTCCCACCCGAGCTCGCCCACGTATGTGACCCGCTGCGCGAGCGCCGATGCTCCGCCGATGCGGATCTGTCTCGCATGCATGAATGGAAACGCGGTTTCCGAGACATCTTCGTCAGTCACCTGCTCGAGCACGTCTCGTGCGTTCGGTCCCCACATGCCGATCACCGAGAGCTCGTCCGTCGTCTCGCGCAGCTCGACCTCGAGCTCGCCGTCTCGCCTCTGCATCTCGAGCCAGCCGAGATCGCTGTTCACGTATCCGGCTCCGGTCACCACCCTGAAGTGCTCCTCCTCAAGGCGTGTCACGGTGACGTCCGCCGCGATCCCGCCGGTGTGCTCGAGGAGCTGGGTGTAGACGACGCTCCCGACCGGCCGGTCTATCAGGTTGCCGGCAGCGCGCTCCAGCAGTCGCAGCGCGCCGGGCCCGCGGGCATCGATCTTGCCGAACGACGTCATGTCGATGAGGCCCACGCGCTCCCGGAACGCGCGGTGCTCGTCGGCGAGCACGTCGAAGTAAGGCGGACGCGTCCAACCAAACCGCCGTTGGTCCGCGCCGGCGCGCCGCCACGGACGGCTTGGTTCGAGATAGTCGGCGCGCTCCCACCCATGCTTGGCTCCGAAGACGGCCCCGGCATCCTGCAGGCGCTGGTGCAGCGCGCTCGTTCGCCGGGGGCGTCCCCACTCGTCCGAGTCATACGGGTAGCGCAGGTAGTAGTAGTAGCGGTACGCCTCGCGCGCCAGGTCCGCGACGTAACGATGGTCTCGGTGGACCGGTCCAAAGCGCCACGGCCGGTACGGATGGAGGTCGAGCTCGGTCTCGCCGGTCGTGATCAACTCGGCCAGCGACCGTCCGATTCCGCCGCCACCTCCAAAACCATTGAGCGAAAGCCCCGCCGCGAGGTACAGGCCATGCACGCCCGGGACCGGGCCGACCAGTGGGTTGGAGTCGGGCGTCATCGCGTCGGGATGGCAGACGAGCTTCACGATGCCTGCCTCGCCCATGAATGGGAAGCGTCGCGCAGCCCCCGCCAATAGAGGCTCGAATCGCGCCTGGTCCGGCGGCAGGGACGTACCCGCGTGGTCCCACGGCACGCCATCGATCCATCGCGCGACGGGGTTTGCCTCGTACCCGCCGAGCACCACGCCGCCGGCCTCGGACTTGCCGTAGATCAGGTTGTCCGGATCGCGGAAGCAGGGCATATCGTGCGGCAGCTCGTGCCCGGGCACGGCCAGCAGCGCGGCGTGTTGGTGGTCGACCGGGGTCGAGACGATGAAGGCGCCGGCCATCGCGGCGATCTGTGGGGCCCAGATGCCGCCCGCGATCACGACCACCTCAGCCTCGATCCTCCCGGCGTCAGTCTGGATCGCTTTGATCGAGCCGGTTCCGCTGAGCTCGATTCCCGTGACGCGGCGTTGGGTGAGCACGTTTGCTCCCAGCTCGCGAGCCGCGGCGGCGAGGGCATAGGTCGCGGTGTGTGGATCGAGGTGCCCATCGCCCGGGACCCAGACCGCTCCGTAGAGCGAACGCTTGGTGATCGCCGGCATCAAACGCGTCGATTCATCGGCCGATATCAGCTCGACGTCGAGCCCGATGCCTCGGGCGCGGCTGACGCCACGCTGCAGCTCCTTCAGCTGTTCGTCGCTGGAGGCAAAGCGCAAGCCCCCGACCTTCTCGAAGACACCGAGCTCCTCGTACAGCTCGATGCTGTAACGGCGGAATCTCATCATCGTCGGCGATGGATTGAACTGAGTCACAAGGCCCGCGGCGTGGCACGTCGAGCCGCTGGTCAGCTCGTCCTTTTCGAGGAGGACGGTGTCGCGCCAGCCAGCCTTCGCCAGGTGGTAGGCGACGCTCGCCCCCGTGATGCCGCCACCAACGACGACTGCTCTCGCGCGGTCCACTTCCGAGTAACTCTAGTCAGGAAGCGGGGCCTGCTTCGTCTCGGGAAGCAGGAAGAGCAGCATGGCGCCTGCAAATGCGGCCAGGCCGACCGCTTCGATCGCCCGCCCGAGCCCGATTGACTGCGAAAGGGCCCCGACCGCCTGCAGCCCCGCCACGCTTCCGATCGCGGCCGCCACGCCCCCGGTCGCCTGCGCGGTCGCTCGCGCCCGAGTCGGAAACAGCTCAGCCGACCATGCTCCGAAGACTGGCGTTGCGGCGCTGGCGATCGCGCTCCAGAGCACGTTGCCCGCAACAAAGCCCGCGGTCCCCGTGGCAAAGCTCAGGCTTGTCACGACGGCCGTCGTCGCGGTCAACCCGATCGCCGGAGAGCGGCGCCCCAATCGGTCGGTCAGGAAACCGCCCGCGAGATATGCGGCGCCTCCGGCAGCGCCCGAGACGATGATCAATGTGCTGATCCCGATTGGGTTCATGTGGAGGACCTGGCTGGCGAACACAGTGAATAGAAGGCCTGCCGGTTGGAGCAGCACCGCCAGCAGCGCGGTTGTCGCCGACAGCACCAGGATGCGCCGGCGCCACGGTCCTCCCATCAGCAGGCGAAGCGCCGAGCCGGTCGGCCGGACCTTCCGCCAGGTCCTGCCCTCGGGAAGTCGGAGCCAGATGGCAGGCGCCGCGAGAATGCCGATCCCGCCGGCGAGGAAGAGCCACCGCCACTGGGGTGCCACCAGCGGATAGCTGACCACCGTGGCGAGCGTGCCCGTGCCGGCCAGCACGGCGAGGACGCTCACAGCCTGGCCCCGGCGATGCGGCGGCGCCTCCTCGACGATCAGGGCTGTCGCCACGCCAGCAACCAGCGCCTCGAAGCAAACCGCGACCATTCGAATCAGCGCGAGCGCGGTCAAGGATGGGGCGAACGCGCTCGCGAAGTTCGCCACCGAGAAGCCGGCGACTCCAATCGCGATCAGGCGCCGGCGCCCGAAGCGGTCAGCAAGCGTCGCCAGAGGGAGCGCTCCGAGTGCCCCGAACGCAAGCACGGACCCCAGGTTGGACAACCCCGGAATCTCGGCGTTGAAGTCGGATGCGATCGCCGGCAGCGCCAGCACGAGCACCGAGCCGTCGAACGCCGTCAGGACGACGGCGAGCCCCGCCCAGAGCAGCGTTCGCCGTTGCAGATCATCGAGCTCGAACACGCGCATGTATATTCGGCTGGCTGATGGCTGCGGTGGTGAGTGTGGAGGCGCTGCGCAAGCGCTATCGTCGCCGCGACCCGTGGGCTGTTGACGGGGTCACCTTCGAGCTGCAGCCCGGCCAGGCCTTCGGGTTGCTGGGTCCGAACGGCTCGGGGAAGACGAGCGTGGTCAAGATGATCGCCGGCCTCCTGCGACCCAACGAAGGCAAGATCGCGCTTTTCGGTTCGGAGCCCGGCAACCCTGAGTCGCGCGCCCAGCTGGGTTTCGCGCCGGAGGATCCAGACTTTCCGAAGTTCCTGCGTGCTTCGGAGGTGCTCGACTACTTCGCGAGCCTCCTCGGCCTGGACGACGGCGAGCGAAAGCGAAGGATCCCGGAGACCCTCGCTTTCGCGGGGCTGGACAAGGAGAGACGCCAGGTCCGCCAGTTTTCCAAGGGAATGAAGCAGCGCCTCGGCATCGCCCAGGCGATTCTCGGTCGCCCCAAGCTCCTGATCCTCGACGAGCCGACCGCCGACCTCGATCCTCTCGGCCGACGCGACGTCCGTGCCCTCATCGAATCCCTCAAGGACAGCGGCGTGGCCATCCTCCTCAACAGCCACCTGCTCAGTGAGGTCGAGCTGGTGTGCGACACGGTGGCCATCCTCGCCAAGGGCCGCGTCCTCAAGGAAGGCTCCATGGCCGAGGTCGTCCCTGAAGGCAGAAGTCTCGAAGAGGTGTTCGTCGAGCTCGTCGAGGCCTCCGCCCCAAAACGCGACCAGCTGCCGTCGTTCATCACCGATGCGGACGTCCGGTGAACGGCGTCGCCGCGGTCGCTCGTTACACGCTTCTCGAGCTCTCTCGGCGCCGGATCCTGCTCGTTTTCTTCATCATCGGCGCCCTCGGCATCGCGGCGATCGGCGCGGCATTGAAGATCGTCTCGGTCACGAGCCCGACCGTCGTATCCGGCGGCTTCGGGCCGCCTGGATCGGCCCAACCCGACCAGGCGCTGATCGACAGGCTGACCGAGCTGCAGTTCGTCAGCCAGCTCATCGACGTAATCGGTTTCTTCGCCCTCCTGATCGCTTTCGCCATCGGTATGACCGCCATCTATCACGACCTCGAGTCAGGCGCTGCGGTCGGCATCTTCTCCAAACCGGTGTCGCGGCTGTCGTTCACCGCGGGCAAGGTGGCGGCGGCCCTGGTCGCCATGATCGTGATCGTTGGTTTGCTCAGCCTGGAAACCAGGCTGGTCATGACATTGTTCGGTGGCGGTCTCGAGGGGGCTCTGTGGGTGGAGACGGTCGCCGCCGTCGCCAACGCGTCGCTGCTGATGCTCATCGTGCTCGCGTTGAGCACGTGGATGAACAACATCATCGCCGCCGTGGTGGCATTCGTCTACAACGGAATCGCGGGTGTGGTCGTCCTCCTTCACACGGCTTTGGACGCCGGCAGCTTAGGCAACAACACGTTCATCAAGGCTGCGATCGACATCGGGTACTGGATCGTGCCGCACCACCTCATGAGCGACGCGAAGAGGCAGCTCGCGCGGGCGGAGTTCGACCTCTTCTCCGCGTCGGCGCAAGGTCAAGGCGGCCCGTCACTTGCGGATTTCGTCAACTCGGTGCCGGGCGCATCCAGCGTCCAGGACATCGTCTGGTGGGTGTTCCTTGTCGCTCTCTTCGCCGCGCTGGTCTACCTCGCGGTGCGCCGGCGGCAGGTTTAGACGAGCCGCAGCCGTCTCAGAAGGTAGGGCCCCGGGCCCAAGAACCCGCAGGTGGCTCCGATATGCGCGATCGACACGCCCAGCAATGACGGCGGCCCCGGCAGCAGCCAGAAAGCCAGGCCGAGCGGCACGCCCACGAGTGCTGTGGCGAGGGTGTCCGCCCAGGGCCAACCGAGGCGGTGATAGAGGACGTATGCCGCGGTCCCGACCGCGAAGCCGACCGGCGCGCCCAGCAGCGCGCCGAGGCCGCCCTGGATCAGCCCTCTGAAGAACGCTTCTTCGATCGGACCATTGAGGACGTAGAAGCCGGCCTGGAACCACGCGTCATCGCCCTTGGCCGGCACGCTCAAGGCGCCGCGCCGCCGCGCGAGCCAGAGCTGCACGATCACAGCGGCCACGAACATCAGCGGCGCGCCGGCGAGGCCGAACACGAGCTGCACGCCGAGCTGTCCGGCGGCAAGTCCAAGCCAGGGAGGTCGCGACATCAAGAGGTAGGCCGCCACGAAGGCCGCACTGAACGGAAGCAGGCGGAGCAGCAGGTCCGGCCGCATCCAGGCCCAGCTGTCTGGAATACGAGTGAGCACCAGGCGCGTTGGAACCTTTGAGATCATGCGATTCGACCTCTTCTACGACTACCTCTGCCCATTCGTCTATCGAACCTCGGTCCTCCTCCAGAACGTGCGGGACTCGGGCGAGCGAGACCTGGAGATCCGCTGGCGTTACTTCTCTCTGACGCAGGTCAACTCCAAGGATGAAGGCTGGACTGTTTGGGATGCGGCCGTGTCGGAGGACGCGCGTGGCCGCCTGGCTTTCAAGGCAGCGGAGGCCGCCCGCAGGCAGAACGCCTTCGACGATTTCCACATGAGCCTGTTGCGCGCGCGGCACGTCGACAGGGCGGACATCGACGATGTGCCGGTCGTCGAGCGCGTGGCCGAGGACTCAGGGTTGGATCTCGAACGTTTTCGACGGGACATGGCGGATCCGCGGATCCTGGCCGCGCTCGAACGCGACCACCGTGGCGGGGCCACCGAGCACGGGGTCTTCGGGACCCCGACCTTTGTGTTCCCGGATGGATCCAGCGCCTATGTGCGGCTGGCCGAGGCGCCGGACCCGGCTGCGTCGTTGGCTCTCTTCGACCGGCTGATCTCGGTCGCCGCCGAAGAGCCGCGGATCCTCGAGATAAAGCGCCCCGTGAAGCCCTCTCCCGACTAGCCGCCGATTCACTCTTCTTAACAGGAGGGGTAGCGGCCGACAGGCGGGGGTTTCCATAGTGGGGACCAGGGCGATGGGGACTCGATGGTTCGGCACTATGCGCGGACCGAAGCACGCCGATCCACCGGCGCGTGAAGCCCTGGAACCAGACCAGCGAAAGGCTGTGTTGACCCCGGCCGCCAAAGATTCCTGGCGGGCGTGGCTTTCAACTGGAGCCCGACGGGTTCCGATCGACCGCAGGCGGGCGCGCGGCGCGGACGCCCAGCTCAAGAAGATTCTGGTCGAAGGCATCAACAACGGCAGCGAGCGTCCGGAGCCCTGGCGGAACTTTTCGAGCGCCATGGCTCGCCAGGCCATCGACGAAGCCATGAGCGAGCTGCCCTCCGAGCACAAGCAGGTGGTCAAGCTGGCGTATTTCGGAGGCCTGACGAATCGAGAGATTGCCGAGCGCCTGGGCCTGCCAGTGGGTGGCGTTCGCCGCCGGCTCAGGGAGAGCCTGGCGACGGTCGGCGATTATGTGGAACGGGGCCGGGCATTGGGACGCAGGGCCGTCCATGGTCTCGTCCTCTGGTTCTTCTGGCGGTTTGGAGATGCAAGCCGACGGCCGCACGGTCTGGCCGTGGATCAGGTCGTCCAGGCGAGCATTGTCGCCGTCATGGGTGTGGCGGCTGCCGCGCTGCTGGTCACCCACCAAAGCCCGCCAAGCCATGTACCGCAGCCTCACAAGGCGCCTCGGGTCTCCACCGCCACAGGACCGGCCGCGACGCACTTGCCCACGGGCCAGGACGATTTGCTGCCGGCGGTTGGCGACCGAGTGCACAGAGTGATCGCGCTGCCCTCGATTCCCGCCAAGGTGCAGGTCCCTGTTCGCCTGCCGGTCGATCTGCCGGTGCCGCTGCCGCCGCCGCCCGACCTGCCGGGGCTCTAGCTACCCGTTCGGGGCATACACGACAACGCTGTCGATGGTCGCCGCCACGTGGTACCGGCTCGAAACGAAATCGGCAAGCCCCGGGTAGTTGCTCATTGGGTACATCGAAAAGTCGCTCCAGCCGGCCGCGGCGGTGTCGACGACCAGCGCCGGCGGATCACGGTTGAGGTCCGCCTGCAGCTCGCGCCACACCTCCGGCGTGGTGTCCCAGTTGTTGGGGGGCGTCCCGGACCCGCGCGCGAAGCCACGCAGGAAGCCGGGAAAGCGGCTGGCCATGATCCGGTCGGACTCGACGTAGAGAGCCGGCCAGTTGCCCCAAACGAACACACGATCAGAAGGCGCCGTGTGTGCATGAATGTAGGCCGCCACCGCCTGGTGCTGAGGCACCGGGGGGGTGAAGTCATAGGTCAGCGGGTCGGAGACCAGGTCGAAGACCCCCCATCCGACCATCGGCGCCACGAGGCCTGCGATCGCCGCCGCAGCCACCCATCGCCTGATCGGCGAATCGAGGGCTCGGTCGATCGCAAAGGCTGCCAAAAGGGCAAGGGGACCCATCACCTGGATGAAGTAGTGCCACGACAGGTGACCACCCGCAAGCGAGCCTGGAAGCGAAACGACGAGCCAGGCCACGATCAGCCGCTGTCCGGGCGGCAGGCGCTTCCACCGCCAGGTGAATGCGATGGCTGCCGCCCAGATCACGGCCATGGATCCGACAAAGGGCAGCGCGCTGTCTTTCGCGCGCATCCAGACGAACTCGGGCGTCCAGTTGATCGACGCGTACCCGTACAGGCTGCCCACCGACCAGGTCCAGAACCCGGCCAGCGATCCGGTGGCGGCGAGCACCGTCGCGCCCGCCAGCATGGCGACGGCCAACCCCGCGGCGAACCAGCCCGAAGCCTGCAAGCGCTTCTCATGCGGCTCGAGCAGCACGACTGCGATCGGCAGGAGCAGCAGGTTGATGGCGGCCGACTGCCGGAACGCACCCGCCGCCGCCAGCAGCGCTCCCGACCACAGCCACCGTCGCCGCACCATTAGAAGGACGGACGCCGATAGCGGCAGCATCATGAACAGCTCGGTGTTCGAAGCCAGCAGGCGGGGATTGCCGGCGCCGGTGAGAATGCCGTAGAGCAAGGCTGACAGCAGGCCTGCACGCACTCCCGCGAGGGAGCGGCCGATGACGAAGAGGACACCGCAGGTCGCGATCATCACGATCAGCCCGACGGCGTGAATCGCCGTCATCTGGTAGGCGCCCGCCACGTCGAAAGTGGCGGCGTACACCCAGAAGATTCCGGGCGGCTTGTTGTCGATG
>VBIU01000091.1 GCA_005880945.1 Chloroflexota bacterium
TCGCGCAGGGCGTCGAGGCAGGCGGCCATATCAGAGGCACGCTCGGGATGATCCCGCTGCTCACGCAGGTGCTGGACAAGGTGTCGGTGCCGGTCCTCGGCGCAGGAGGCATCGGCAGCGGCCGCGGCCTTGCGGCGGTGCTTGGCGCGGGCGCCTCGGGCGCGCGCATGGGGACAAGGTTCATCGCCGCCCAGGAATCGAACGCGCACCCGGACTACG
>VBIU01000092.1 GCA_005880945.1 Chloroflexota bacterium
GCGTGCTACGCCGGGCAATCGGTCGGCGAGGTTCGCGGAGTTCAGCCTGCGGGCGAGATCGTCGCCGAGCTGGTCGACCAGGCGGAAAAGCTACTCAAGGGCACGGCGACTGCGACTTCGGTCTAATTCGCCGCCTGCGTCAGGCCTTTGACTTGAGGCAGTCGAACAGTAGGTCGTAGCCGCTGAAATCGCCTGCGGATTCCGTCAGCGAGCCCTTCCATGTTCCCTTCAAGTAGTAGGGCTTGCTACCGTTGACCGTCATCGTGTAAGCGCATGTGCCGCTGACGAGGACCTTTCCGGCGGCGGGGTCGACGACGAGCTTCATGTTGATCGTCGGGTCTTTCGTCAGCGTGTACTTGTAGCTCGTGTAGAAGACTTCGCCGTAACCCGGCACCGTCATGAAGTAGATGAAGCTCGGGTCGCTGGGCGCGTGATAGACCTTGTTCAGGCAGACGTATCTAGAGGACGCGCAGGTCGCGATGGCCTTCTTGACGAGCTTGGCCGCCGCGGCGAGCGCAACTGAGCTGACCTTGCCCGTGAAGAAGATGTTCGGGCTCCCGTCGATGCCGTCGGCGTCCGCGCTGGCAGCGTCGTACAGGCCGTTGGAGGCCATCTTCACCTGGTGGAAGCCCTGGATGACCTGGATGTTGTCGGTGCTGGCCCCATTGGGGACGGTGAGACCGTCGACCGAGATGGCGCCAGGCTGGTTAGGGAGGCCGATGTGGATCGAAACGTATGGGATGTCGATCCGCCACGAGTTGTAGAACATCAAATGGACGCGAGTTGCGTCCTTGTGCACCGTATACGTGCGATTCACCTGGTGCGTGCCCCATGTCATCGTGGCGGTGACGGTTCGCGTTTCTGAATCGTTGACGAAGGTGGACTTGACCAGGACGTTGCTGATGTCGGTGTTCTGCGGGTACGACATCATCGTGCGGAGCTCGGTCTCACCGAAGTACTCGCTGTAGGACCCATCGCCCTTCAGGTAGTTGGCGTTGGCTGTCATGAACGCCACATCGCCCCGCTTCTGCGCCGCCAGGTAATCCAAGACCGCCTTCTCGGGGCTGTACGTGCTGACAAGAGAGGCGTTGAGCATCACCGCCCCGCCGCCCAGGGCGGCCAGGATGAGCACGGCGATCAGGCCGGCGATGAGAATGTTCCGGCCGGTGTGGCGTGGCTTCGCCGGTGGGGGCGCGATCGCCACTGGTGGGTACGCCATGTAGGGGGATTGCTCGTAGGCGGGGGGAGGGGAGGCCAGGCCGACAGGCGGCGCGGGCGACTCGCCGGTCAGGTTGCCGTTTGCGCCTGGCTCTGCGAGGCGCTCATCATCCACGTCTTACCCCGGCGCACCATACTCCGGAATCCGAGGTTTTGCCGGGCCGATCTCGCCGATCGGCCTCTAGTTCGCCTGGGCTCCTTCGAAGGTCACCTCGATCAGTGGGCTCGTGAGCACCATCTTGTCGAGGTCCTTGCGGTTCCACGATCGGGCGATGGGGGCGAGGAGGCGGCGGCGTTCGGCCTCTTCGGTGATGATCCGCGCCTTGGCCGGGAGGTCGGCCTTGACCTGCCGCTTCAGGTGGAAGGTGAAGCTCGGGTTGGCCTTGAGGTTGGCGAGCCAGGCGCGGGGAAAGCCGGGCATCCCGCTGATGTAGATCTCGCCGTCGATGTTGTGGAAGACGATCTCGATCCGGCGAGCCTTGCGGGTCTTGCGCCCGACGGTGGTGATGTCGATGACCCCGCCCCGGGAGAGGGCTTCTGTGATGCGTGGATCCTGGGTTGTGTTCTTCACAACTTCTACAACTCAGCGGGTCAGCCTTTATTCAACGTCCCCTCCGGCCCTGCGGGCCACCTCCCCGCGGCGCGGGGAGGACAAGAGGTTCAAGCGGAGTGGACGTCTGGGTTTGGAATAACCCTGAACAAGGTAATATTGAAGTACTTCAGATATGCCAGAGATGCACGAACCCTTTATCGAGACTGACGCGGCAGGCCGCTTGTACGACCGCCGGGTGCGCGAGCACCTCAGGCGGGACGTCCCGGAAAACGAAGTGGCCGCCACCGAGGCGCTCGCCGCCCTCCGGCTGGCGTCCCACGGCTTCCGCAACAGGATGGACCGCTGGCTGGAGCGCCACGACATGAGCGAGGGCCGGCTGAGCGTCCTGTGGCGCCTCCGGGCCAAGGGCTCGCTGACGCTTGGCGAGGTCGCCGAGTCCCTCGACGTCAGCGCCCGCAACATCACCGGCCTGGTCGACCACCTGGAGAGGGACGCCCTCGTTGAGCGCTTCCCCGACCCCGAGGACCGCCGCGCCATACGCGTACGGCTCGCTCCCGCCGGCAAGCAGAAGCTCGCCGATATCAAAAGGGAGATGGGTAGCGCACGCCACGGCATGGTCGCCGGATTTACCGATGAGGAGCTGAGCCAGCTCCGCCACCTTTGCTTGAAATTGGCTCAGAACACTATCGCGCACCGCGAGTTGGAGAAGGTATGACTGAAGTCCTGGAGATGCCCCGCCGGAGATTGATCCTCGTCACCGTCGGCGTGATGCTGGCGCTGCTTCTTGCCGCACTCGACCAAACGATCGTCGGCACCGCGATGCCGAGGATCATCGCCGAGCTGAACGGCTTCGATAAGTACGCGTGGGTCACCACCGCGTACCTGCTCACCTCGACGATCACCGTTCCGATCGCGGGCAAGCTGGGCGACCTGTTCGGCCGCAAGCCCTTCATCCTCGCCGGCATGGCCGGCTTCATGGCCATGAGCTGGCTTTGCGGTTTCAGCCAGAACATGAACGAGCTGATCCTCTTCCGCGGCCTGCAAGGCCTGTTCGGCGGCGTGCTGTTCGCCTCCGTGTTCACCGTCCTCGCCGACATCTTCACGCCGCAGACCAGGGCGCGGATGCAGGGCGTGTTCGGTGGCGTCTTCGGTCTCGCGTCGATCATCGGCCCGACCGCCGGCGGTTTCATCACAGACAACTGGGGCTGGCGCTGGGTCTTCTACGTGAACATCCCCGTCGGCGTCCTCGGCATCGCGCTGCTGTTCGCCTTCCTTCCCTTCGTTCGGACCAAAGCCTCTTGGCGCCACATCGACTTCGCCGGCGCCGGCCTTCTCGCGCTTGCTCTGACGCCGATCCTCATCGCACTGTCAGAGACGACGACCTACGGCTGGACCAGCTGGCAGACACTGGCCCCGCTGATCGGCGGGCTCATCGTCCTTGCCGTCTTCATCTGGGTCGAGACGCGAGAAGAGGAGCCGATCGTTCCAATCAACCTGTTCAGGAACCGCGCGTACGCGGTGTCGATCCTGATCGGGTTCATCATGTCGTTCGGGATGTTCGGCACGATCATCTTCGTGCCCCTCGTCTACCAGGGCGTGCTCGGCATCAGCGCCACCAACTCGGGGGCCCTGATCACCCCGCTGATGTTCGGCCTGATCGGAGCCAGCGTCGTCACCGGCCAGCTGATGGTCCGCATCAAGCACTACCAGTACCTGGGGACAGTGGGCGCTGCCGTCACGGCGGTCGGCATGTTCCTGCTCTCTGAAATCTCGGTTCACTCGACCCAGCTCGAGGTCACCACCTCGCTGGTGTTCGTCGGTATCGGCCTCGGCGTGACGATGCCGCTCTACATCCAGGCGGTCCAGAGCGCTGTCGACCGCAAGTTCCTCGGTGTCGTGACCAGCAACATCCAGTTCTTCCGGAACGTGGGTGGGACCATCGCGACGGCCATCTTCGGCTCGATCCTGGCCAGCCGGCTGGGGCCGAACATCCAGACCCAGATCGCGGCCGCCCACCTGCCGGCCTCGTTCACGAACAGCTTCCACGTCGGGAGCGGCAGTGCCCAGCAGATCTTCAACCCGGCCAACCTGGCCGCCGCACGCGCGGCGTTGCCTGAGCTGGCCCGCCCGCTCTTCGACCAGGCAATAGTCGCGGTCAAGGCGGGCCTGGCAGTGACGTTGCAGGAGATGTTCCTGATCGGCACTGTCGCGATCCTCATCTCGCTCGTGGTCTCGCTCTTCATGCCGAACGTGCCGCTGCTGGCGGCCAAGAAGCGGCCTGGGGCAGCCCTGGGCGAAGGCGCGCCGATCCCAGAGCCGGACGACGAAGAAGAAGCGAAAGAGCTGGAGTCGGCAAGAGCCTCCTAGATGACCCAAAGCCTCCCCGCGTAGCGGGGAGGCACCCCGCTTACGCACCCGGACGTTTGCCGGGGGATAATCGGCCCGGGGGTAAGAGATATGGGGACGATTCAGGTCGAGCTCACCGACCTGTCCGCATCGGAGCTTGCACGTCAGATCGCCTCGCGCCAGATGTCGGCGACCGAGGTGGTCAAGGCGCACATCAAACAGATCGAACAGCGCGATCCCCGCATTCACGCGGTGGTGGTGCCGATGTTCGAGGAAGCTCTTGCCGAAGCCGCGAAGGCCGACGGCATGAGCGCGGAGGGCCGGCCTCTGCACGGTGTGCCGGTGACAGTCAAAGAATGCTTCCACGTCAAGGGCACCGCTTCGACGGTGGGTCTCGACAAGCGGCGAGACCATCGTGCGGATTCAGACGCGGAGCTCGTCGCGCGCCTGAAGGCGGCCGGCGCGATCGTCATCGCGAAGACCAACGTGCCACAGCTGCTCATCTACGTCGAGGCCGACAACCCGCTCTATGGGCGCACCAACAATCCGTGGAACCTTGCGCGGTCCCCAGGCGGGAGCAGCGGGGGCGAAGGGGCTGCGCTGGCGGCGGGCTATGGCGCGCTGGGACTGGGCACTGATGTCGGCGGCAGCGTTCGCATCCCCGCGCACAGCTGGGGCGTGCAATCGCTGAAGCCGACCCCTGGAAAGTTAACCCTGCGCGGGACGGAGGAGACATTGCTGAGTCATGTCGCCATCCCCGACGCCGCCGGACCACTCGCGCGCAGCGTCGCCGACCTGCGCGTGGCGATGGCGGTGATGGGCGCACCAGTTGTTGACACGAGCGCGAAGGGCTTGCGGGTCGGCTACTACGTCGACGATGGATACTTCCCCGCCTCGCCCGCGGTCAAGCGAGCGGTCAGAGAGGCGGCGCGCGGGCTCGAAAGCGCTGGGTGCACCGTCAGCGAGTTCAGCCCTCCCGACATCATGGAAGCCCTGCAGGTTTTCTACGGCCTCTTCACAGCGGATGGCGGAAAAGCGTTCAAGCGTTGGTTGAGGCACAGCACCGTCGACACGCGGATCAAGGACCTCATGACGCTAGGCAGCATCCCGAACCCTCTTCGTCCAGCCGTGGCCAGGCTTTACGGCTTGCGGGGCCAGCGGCGCATTGCGCAGCTGCTGGGGTGGTCGGGCAAGCGCTCCAAGGCCGAGACTGCGGCGCTCGTGGTGCGGCGCGACGCCTACCGCCAGCGCTTCCTCGCGGCCCTCGGCGACATCGACGTCTTGATCTGCCCACCGGCCGCGGTTCCGGCCGTGACGCACGGCGCCACCAAGCAGCTCGGCCCCGCCAGCGTCTGCTACACGCTGCTCTATAACCTGCTGGGGTGGCCGGCCGGCGTGGTGGCCGCGACCCGCGTGAAGATGGCCGAGGAGAAGGGCCGGCCCGCCAGCAAGGACCTCGTTGAGGAGGCTGCGCGAAAGGTCGACCTGGGCAGCGGAGGCCTACCGATTGGCGTACAGGTGGCGTCCAAGCCAAACCGCGAGGACCTGGTCCTGGCGGCGATGGGGTCGCTGGAGACTTACTTCCGCCGAGCGGGCGACTACCCGGAGACGCCAGTAACGCCCTGAGCTTCCATAGCGGGATCGCTTTTCGAGATTACAATCGGGGAGATCTGGCGTCGACTCGAACACCTGTCCTGAACACGGAGGAGAGTCTTCATGATCATCGACGGGCACAACCACATCCTCACCGCCGGCCTGTATCCCGGCTACGAGCGCTTCATCAAAGAGATGACGATGGGGTTCTTCCAGGGGAAGGGAGACCTGCCCATCGATCGTGACCCGATCGAGGCGGATTGGACCGGACTCGAATACCTGTGGGAGCCGATCGACCCTGACGTCCTGCTCCGGGACCATCCCGGCGTTGACAAGTGCACGATCCTCGCTGTCGCACCGTCCGACTACACGCGATACGAAATTCGAGGGACAGTCGACGTCGCGGGCGTGACGGGGGTGGAAGGGCCGAAGACCATCGACAAGGGATGCGACTACATCGCTGCCCTGGCCAAAAAGTATCCCGACAAGTTCATCGGCATGGCCGCGGTGAACCCCAAGTACCGAGGCGTCAAGGCGGCGGTCGCCGAGCTCGAGCGCGCGGTCACCAAGCTAGGGCTCACCGGCTTGAAGCTCTACCCGATGTACGACCACTACGCCGTCAACGACCGCGACCTCGCCTACCCAATCTTCGCCAAAGCGCAAGAGCTCGACATCCCGGTGATGATCCACCTGTCGACCACCCCGGTCACCGACACGGTGCTGATGTATGGATGGCCCGTCCTGCTCGACGACGTGGCCCGAGCCTTCCCAAACCTGCGGCTCCTCGTCGCCCATACCGGCTTTCCATGGGTCGACGAGTGCCTGATTCTTGGGGCGCGGCATCGCAACGTCTGGATGGACGTCAGCTTCTTCAACAGCACGATGACCCGGCGCCAGACGTACGAGTTTCTGCAGCGGGCCCGCCAGGTTGGATGTCCCTGGAACCGGATCTGCTGGGCCACCGACTATCCCGGTTTCGAGTTTCCAGACACGCTTCTGCCGAAGTTCGCGTTGGTCAACGACGTGGCGGCCGAGGACGAGCCGACGATTCCGGAAGCCGACATGGCGCGCATGCTCGGAGGCAACTACGCCCGCTTCATCGGTATGGACTGGAGCCAGCAGGAAACCGTCGAGCAGATGCGCAGCAACGAGGAGTCCTGGCGCGCGACCATCAAAGAGAAGAAGGTCCGTTGAGTCGAGGGCATGAACCAGGAGGGGAGCAAATGGCCGACAGCTTGATCGATCTGCAATACGAGTTCCGGAATCGATACGTGTCGCGCAGGGAATTCATTCATCGGGCGACCGCGCTCGGTCTCAGCCTTTCAGCGGCAGTGGTGTTTCTCGAATCGTGTGGCGGCAACGCGCCCACCACGCCAGGGCGTGCCATCAAGATGGGCGCTCTCGTCCCACTGACGGGTTTCCTGGCGGTGCTCGGCCCCGCGATGAAGAACAACGCGCAGATGGCTGTCGACGACGTCAACGGCCAGGGCGGGGTCAACGGCTCGCAGATCCAGCTCTCGTTCGAAGACACAGCGTCGGACCCCAACACCGCGGTGCAGAAGGCGAAGAAGCTGATCAACGACGACAAGGTCGACGTGATAATCGGCACGCTCTCCAGCGCCGAGCGCTGGGCGGTCGCGCTGTCCGCCACCAACCCGGCGAAGCAGATCTTCATCAATCCCACCTACTACGAAGGCGGCATCTGCAACCGGTACTTCTTCAATGTCGGCGCGCTGCCCAACCAGCAGATCGACCCGTTCATCCCGTGGCTGGTTGAGAACAAAAACGCCAAGACCTTCTTCCTGGGTGGGTCGGACTACGCCTGGCCGCACGGCTCGTTCGCCGCCGTCAAGGCAGCGGTGGCAAAAGCCAACGGGCGGATCGTCGGCGAGGAGTATTCGCCGCTTGGCGCCACTGACTTCTCAGGCACCCTTCGCAAGATGCAGGCCGCCAAAGCGGACGTGGTGTACCCGCTTTACGCAGGTGGCGACGGCATCACGTTTCTCAAGCAGTTCGTCAGCTTTGGCCTGCACAAGACATCGCTCGCAGCGTCGACTGCGCTGTC
>VBIU01000061.1 GCA_005880945.1 Chloroflexota bacterium
CCGATGATGTCCCAGAAACCACGGGACCTCGAGCTCCGCGGGCGTCCGGCGTGTGTGCTGCTCTACGGCATGAATGGCGCAGGCAAGACAACAACCGCCGGTAAGCTGGCCCACCGCCTGTCGACGGAGGGCCGCAAGCCTCTGGTTGTTGCCGCCGACACGTACAGGGCGGCCGGGATCGAGCAGATGACTGCGTGGGCTGACAGAGCGGGAGTGCCGAGCTTCGCCGGCACGACTGGCGCCGATCCGGCATCGGTCGTCTTCGACGGGATCCAGGCGGCCAGGGCTCGCGGCAGCGACGTGGTCGTCGTGGATACGGCCGGACGCCTGCAGACCCAGCGCAACCTGGTCGAAGAGCTGTCCAAAATCGGCCGCGTTGCCGGCAAGGCGCTTGAGGGTGAGCCTTATGAATCGCTTCTGGTTCTCGACGCGGTGGTCGGGCTGACGAGCCTCGTCCAGGCGAGGGCTTTCAACAAGGCGATTCCAATGACTGGGCTTGTCCTCGCCAAGCTGGACAGCAGCGCCAAGGGCGGCGCCGTAATCGCGATCGAATCCGAGCTTGAGGTACCTGTCAAGCTCGCCGGAGTGGGTGAGGGCATCGGCGACATCGCGCCTTTCGATCCCGCCGCCTTCCTGCGCGCTCTGTTCGAGGTTTGACAGGAATGTCGAAGGCCGACCCTCATTGCCACACCGACGCCTCCGATGGGATGGTCACGCCGGCTGAGCTCGTCGACGCCGCCGTCAAAGCCGGCCTCGACCTCATCGCCGTCACCGACCACGACACCATGGCGTCGGTGAAGGAAGCCCAGGACCGTGCGGAGGCGGTCGGGCTGACTGTCGTCGCCGGACAGGAGGTGACGACCAGATGGCCCGCCCAGACCCACGTGATGGGCTGGTTCCTGAAAGAGCCCGTCGAGCGGGGCATGTCGCTGGAGGACACCGTCGCCGCGATCCACGATCAGGATGGGCTGGTGATAATCCCCCACCCTTTCATGCCCGTGTATTTCGGGTCGATCCAACCCGGCATGCTGCGCCGCCTGCTCGAGCGACACCGAGTCGACGGCATCGAGATGCTGTCGACGGTTCCGGTCGGAGCGGCGCGGAGGAAGCTGCTGCACGAATTCTTCGACGCCAACAGGGAGCGCCTGGGCGCCCCGATCGGCGCCAGCGACTGTCATTTCGGCACCGGCGACATCGGTCGTGCGCTCACATCGTATGAGGGAGATTTTCGAACCGCGGTCACGGAACGCACGACGAAACCGACGCTCGGTGTCCGGCGGCGCATCCCACCCGGAATCGTCCTGCGCCAGCAATGGCGCGCCCTGGTCGACCTTCCACTGAGGCGGCGGCGAGAGCGAGGCTAGGGGAGCTTGTCCTCGAGGCCGAGACCGAACATCGCTTCCAGATCGTGGGCTGAGAACTGTTGGAATGCCACCATGGTCTGTGTTCGCTCGATGCCGTCCAGCCTGGCCAGCTCTTGCGTGACCACCGTCGCCAGCTCGTCGTGCTCGCGAACCCGCGCGATGGCGACGAAGTCCCACTCGCCGGTGACCGTGTAGACCTCGGCGATTCCCTGCACGTCGGCCAGCTTGGGACCGAGGCCGCGCAGCCCTTCGCGGCTCGACTTGATGAGGATGACCGCCGTCAGCACGTGGCCGAGTCTAGCCGCTGCCGGAGGCGATGGGAATGATCGCGCCGGTCGCGTCACCGTAAGCCCACACGTCCATCTCACCGTACGAGATGCCGTGGTGACCGAGGATTGTGCACACGTGCGTTCGGTGGTCGTTGCCGTGGTGGAGCGCCTGGATGATCACCACCCCTAGGGAGAGCTTTACCTTCCCATCCTCGAACTGGGCCTCGATCGCGTCGTCCGGCTTGATCTTGCCCGCGGCCTCGATCAGCCGGTCTCCGCTGGCTCCAGCAAGCTCTCTCAACCTTGCGATGCCGGGAAAGCCATCGCTCTCTTTGATCTGAGGCTCGGAGCCGGTCAACCGGCGAAGGTACCGCTGCTCGGCGCCGAGCATATGCAGGAATGTGGCGGCGATGGTGCCGTAAGTCCCCGGCGACGTGAGCTCCAGCTGCTCATCGGTCAGCTTTCCGCACACATCGAGGAGGTGGAGGTTGGCCCATCGGTGATAGCGGAACGCCTCGATCCAGATATCTTCCAAAACGATCGGATTCTAGCTCTTGGTAAGCTGTCAAGGCATGAGCCTTGACACCCTTCAAGCGAGGAGCCGTTACCTCGCCCTGTTAGACCGGTACGGCGCGCTCCTCACCGATCACCAGCGTGACGTGCTGGAGCTGCATTTGAAGAGCGACTGGTCATTGGCGGAGATCGCCGAAAACCAGGGCACATCAAGGGCCGCCGTGCATGACATAGTGCGCCGCTCGACACGCTCCCTCGAGGGATACGAGCGCCGCCTGGGGCTGCTCGCGGAAGCCGGGCGCCGCCGGCGGGCGATCGCCACCCTCGAGAGGGAGCTGGCGGGGCTCAAGCGATACCTGGCGCGCCTGGACGTGCAGCGCTAGATGTTCGAGAGCCTGAGCGAACGCCTGGCGGCGGCCCTGAAGAAGATCTCGGGGCGTGGCGTCCTGCAGCCGGAGGATGTCGACGCCGGCCTACGCGAAGTTCGGCTGGCTCTCCTCGAAGCAGATGTCAACTTCAAGGTCGTGAAGGATTTCACCGAGCGTGTGCGCGAGAGGCTCAAGGGCGCGGAGGTGGCGCCGGGCTTGACCGCTCCGCAAACCGTTGTGAAGGCGGTCAACGCGGAGCTGGTGGAGCTTCTGGGTGCCAACTCAGAAGGCCTTCGCTATGGAGGCTCGCCGTCAGTTGTGATGCTGGTCGGTCTGCAGGGATCCGGCAAGACCACAACCGCGGTCAAGCTGGCGCTGCTCGCCCGGCGCGACGGCCACCGTCCTCTTGTCGCGGCGCTGGATCTTCGACGCCCGGCCGCCGTGGAGCAGCTGCGCACGCTCGCCGAGCGGGAGAGGGTCCCCTTTCATTCGGGTGCGGGACCGGTCGAGAAGATCGCCGCGGCTGCGATTCGTGAAGCCGAACGGCTCGGCCACGACGTCGTCATTCTCGACACGGCCGGGCGCCTGCATGCCGACGTCGAGCTCATGGATGAGCTGGCGCGATTGAAAGCCGCCGTCGCCATCACCGACACGCTGCTGGTCGCCGACTCGATGACCGGCCAGGAGGCGGTCAAGGTGGGGGAGGCATTCGCTCGCGGAGTCGGTCTCGACGGCGTGATCCTGACCAAGCTGGATGGTGACGCGAGAGGCGGGGCCGCCCTTTCGTTGAGGAGTGCCACCGGCCAGCTCGTCCGGTTCGCCGGGACCGGGGAGAAGGCTCAAGACCTGGAGGTCTTCCACGCGGAGCGCATGGCGGCTCGAATCCTCGGGATGGGCGACGTGCTGACCCTGATCGAGCGGGCCGAGCGGACGGTGGACAAGGACAAAGCCCAGGCGGTGGAGCGTCACATGCGCGCCGGTCACCTGAGCTTCGACGACTTCCTGACGCAGATCCGCCAGGTTCGCGGCATGGGGCCGCTCGAGGGCATGCTGGACATGATCCCCGGCGGCGCTGCGTTGAAGGGCCAGGTCGCGGGCACCGACACCGAGCAGGAAGTTCGCAGGATGGAGGCGATGATCCTGTCCATGACTGCACGGGAGCGCGCGCATCCCGAGCTGATCGATGGAGCGCGCAAACGGCGGATCGCACGGGGCAGCGGCGTGCAGCCGGCCGACGTCAACCGATTGCTCAAGGCGCGCGAGACGATGCAGAAGCTCGCCAAGCAGTTCGGGAACCGCAGAGGCAAAGCCGGGGTGGCCCGGCTGTTTGGACAAGGAGGTCCAGGTTGGTAAAGATCAGGTTGAGGCGGATGGGGGCTAAGAAACACCCCTTCTACCGCCTCGTGGTGGCGGACGCGCGGTCCCCGCGCGACGGCCGGTTCATCGAGCACCTCGGGTACTACGACCCGATGACGGACCCGGTCCAGATCAAGATCGACGGCGACAAAGTAGTGCGCTGGCTGCAGCAGGGGGCTCAGCCCACCGAAGCCGCGCGCAGCCTGTTGAAGCGGGAGGGAATCCTTGAGCGACTTGCAGAGACGCGGAAGTCGACCGCCACGGCGTGACGGCGGCCGCGGTTCGTACAACCGCGGCTTTCGGCGTGAAGGTCCATCGGGTCCGCCGGGACCCGCTGTCGACTATCGGGCCCTCGTCGAGTACGTGGCGAAGGCCCTCGCCGAAAAACCCGACGAGGTCGTTGTGGAAGCGATCGAGCGGGGTGGCGGGACGGTCGCGATCAAGGTGAAGCTTGCCGACGGAGACGTCGGGAGGTTCATAGGAAAAGCCGGCCGGAACATCGAAGCAGTGCGGACGCTGGTTCGCGTGGCATCGCTTCGCGACCGCAAGCGGGTGTTCGTGGATCTGGCGACCCCTTCGCTCTCTGATCAGGCGCCACGCAGGGGAGGCAACTCCCGAGGCCGCGCGGCGGAATGATAAGGGTCGGGCAGGTGGCAGGCGCATATGGCCTCGAGGGAGCTGTAAAGGTGATCCCCTTGACAGACTTTGCCGATCGGTTCGATGCAGGGGCGACTCTCCTGATCGACGGCACGGAACGGCAGGTCGAATGGAGCCGCACGGGCCAGCTGGGCCTCGTTGTCAAGCTCCGCGGGATCGACAACCGCACGATGGCGGGGCTGTTCCGCGGAAGGTACCTGGAAATCGCCGATGCGGGGGTTCGGCCGCTGGCTGAAGGCCGCTTCTATCACCACCAGGTGGTTGGGTTGGCGGTCCTGACCAGCTCGGGCAAGAAGCTGGGCACCATCGCGGAGGTGCTGGAGCGCCCGGCGAACGATGTATGGGTGAGTCGCGAAGGTGTGGTCGAGCACCTGATCCCGGCGACGCGCGATGCTGTCGTCGAGGTCGACGTGGCCGGGGGGCGCGTGGTCGTCGCCGACTGGTTGGTGCAGGTCGAGGACGCGTAGGAATGCGATTTGACGTGATAACGATCTTTCCCGGAATGTTCGGGGCGGTTTTCGAGCCGGGCGTTGTGGGCCGGGGCATCGAGCGCGGCCTGATCGAGCTCCACGCCCATGACCTTCGGGACCACACTCACGACCGGCACCGCCAGGTCGACGACATGCCGTTCGGCGGCGGCCCGGGCATGGTGATCAAGCCAGAGCCGGTGTTCGAGGCCGTGGAGTCGATCCGGCCGCACAATCCGGGCCCGGTGGTGCTCATGGAGCCATGGGGCGAGCCGATGGACCAGAGGCTGGCGGCCGAGCTTGCGTCAGAACCGGGTCTGATCATCGTGTGCGGTCGCTATGAGGGGATCGACGACCGGGTGCGCACGGCCCTGGCGACGCGCGAGGTGTCGATCGGCGACTATGTTCTGAGCGGAGGCGAGATCCCCGCCATGGTCCTCATCGACGCCGTCGCACGGCTGGTGCCTGGAGTTGTCGGCGACCCCGAGTCGCTGACGCAGGACACGTTCTCCAACGAGTCGGCGGGTTGGCCGCAGTTCACGCGGCCGGCCGAGTATCGAGGCCTGGGCGTCCCCGAGGTGCTCCTTTCCGGTGACCACGCGCGCATCCGCCAGTGGCGCCGCCAGCAAGCAGCAGCAAGACATGGGTCACAAACCAAGGAGTTGAAAAAGTCATGAACGTAATCGAGCAGCTCGAGAAGGAGCAGCAGAAGACAAAGGTTCCAGCGCTGCGCGCGGGCGACACGGTCAAGGTGCACGCGAAGGTCGTCGAGGGCACCCGTGAGCGCATCCAGGTGTTCGAGGGCACGGTGATCAGGGTCACGGGGGGCGGGCTCCGCCAGAACTTCACTGTGCGTCGTGTCACCCACGGCGTCGGCGTCGAACGCACCTTCATGATCCATTCACCGCGCATCGACAAGATCGACGTGCTGCGGCATGGTGATGTGCGGCAGGGTCGCCTCTATTACCTGCGCGGAAAGGTGGGCAAGGGGGCGCGCATTCGTGAGCGGCGGAGTGCGCTGGCCGCGTCGGAGCCGGAAGCGGCTCCGGAGAACGGCGAGAAAGAAGAAGCCGAGGCACAAGCCGAGGGGTAATCCTGTTAAGGGTCTGGCAGCGCGGCCTTCGGCTCGGTAACCTCGGCCCATGGTGAGCGGCTGATGCGGCCCAGGCTCTGGCGATACGAGCGCATGGCCAGCGCCATGGGCTACCACGTGGTGGCAGGTGTGGACGAGGTCGGCATGGGCCCGCTCGCCGGCCCAGTGGTCGGAGGCGCGGTTGTGCTCCCGATCGGCGTTCGGATCCCCGGCCTCGACGACTCGAAGCTCCTCAATGCGGAGCAGCGCGAGCGCCTGGACAGGTCGATCCGCCGGCGCGCCCTCGCGGTCTCGGTCTGCGCCGTCGATCACGCGCAGGTCGACACACTCGGTCTCCTGCGCGCCCGCCATCTCGCGACCGCCGGTGCTGTGGCGGGCCTGAGGATTCCCGCCGAATACCTGCTCGTGGACGCCTGGGACGTGCCCGACGCGCATGTGGCCCAGATGGCGGTCGTGAGAGGAGACAGGATCTGCGCCTCGATCATGGCGGCGAGCATCGTCGCGAAGGTTGCTCGCGATCGCGCCATGGTCGAGTACGACCGGCTCTATCCCGGTTACGGCTTCGCCGGGCACAAAGGCTATGCCACGCCCGCCCACCGGGCCGCCATCCGCCGCCTCGGGCCGAGCCCGATCCATCGGACGTCTTGGGCTCCGTTTCGCGAGCAAGCGCGCGGCTACGCCGAGCTGGGCTAGACCTCGGCCGCGCGGGGGAGAAGGCGGCCGCCGATCTCCTCAAGGGGCGCGGCTACGAGGTGGTGGGGGCCGGCTTCAGGGCCCGACGGGGTGAGCTCGACCTGGTCTGCCGCCGCGGCTCCGAGCTCGTTGTCGTCGAGGTCAAGACGCGGTCCGACGCCAGCTTTGGGACGCCGGCCGAGGCAGTGGGTCCGCGCAAGCGCCGCGCGCTCATGGCAGCGGCCGCCGAGTACCGGGCGCTGGCGCATTGGCGCGGACCGATCCGTTTCGCGATCGTCGCCTTGACGGTCGCACGCGAAGGCGCGTTCGAAGCGGAGCTGATCGAGGACCCGTTCGCGTAGGTCATGCAGGCCGAACGCCTCACCCCCAACCCTAGGTGTTCGCGATGGCGGTTTCGAAAGATCGCAGGCGGGAGTTGGCAAGCCACAGGAGCACAACCACCACCGCGAGTGACGCGGCGGCAAGGACGATTCCCGCCGCCCACATCAGGGCCCCAATCGCCGGCGTCGATGGAACGGGACCGAGTTGGGCCGTGCCCGCCAGGGCATCTCCGCCGAAGATGAAGAGCGCGAAGGCCCCGACGCTGAGGAGCCCGAACCCGAGCGAGCCGCCAAGGCCGGCCAGGGTGCCCACGAGCCCAACGGCGCGCCGATCGTCCAGGGCGTCGAAGCGCGGGTCGATGCCGCCGGCGGACACCCCGATCGCGACAAAGCCACAGCCCAGCCAGATCACAAGCGTGCTCAGCTCGAGCAGCCGATCCGCGCCATTGCTGCTGGCGATCGCCACCACGACGCCAAAGGCCATGGTCATGGCCAGCACGGGCGGAAGGGTCAGCAGAACCTTCGCGCGCAGCACCTGCCACATCGGCAGAGGGGCCATCCGCAGGAGCTGAAAGCCGCGCCGTTCACTCGGTATCGAGGGCGTCGCAAGCGTGGTCGACATGAACATCGACATGAAGGCGACGAGGAGCACCTCGGACCAGAAGCCGCCCATGCTCCGCGAGGGCCGGGTGACGGCAAAGACGTAACCGATGGGAAACAAAACCGCGGGCAGAAGGCGGCTGAGGCGTCTGATGTCGCGCCGGAACGCGAGCCAATCCTTGCGCGCGATCGCCAGCGCCGGAGAGCCGGAGCCGCTCGCCGCGCCAACCGCGGGAGCCGACGCGCGGCGGTCGTTGCGCTTCCAGATGGCCTGCGCGCTGCCGAAGACCCCGAGGCCGGCAAGCAGGGTGTGCTTGTAAAGGACGCTTGCCGCAGCGACCAAAGCCACGTTCATGAGCAGGGTCAGCCCGATCCAGGTCGTGGCCGCGACGCCATGCCCGGCGATGATCTCGCTGAGGGCGTGCCCTGGCCATGCGGGGGGCAGCCAGTCGATGCGCTGGATCAGGAGCGTGAGGTTGTCAACATTCGGACGCGAGCGTCCGGAGAACGACTGCCTCAGGCTGAGATTCCACGCCAGGTACAGGCCTGCGCCGGTGAGACCCGCGACCGCCGCCGCCACGTCGCGCGCCATCCGAGCCGGCACCCACCTGAGAACGATTGACATGAGCACTGTCTGTGTGGACGTGATCGCAAGCACCTGCAGGAAGATCAGCGGCACCGCGACGACGAAGTACGCGGGCGGCGCGCCGGCGCCTGCTCCCATGCCGAGGACGACTGCCAGCAGGATGGAGCTGATGAGCAGGTTCGCGCCCATCGCCAGCGTCAGGCGGGCGATGAAGATCTCGATCGTGCGCACAGGCGCCAGCGCAAGTTGCAGCAGGTCGCGTCCGACGAAGAACGTCGCAATCACCGTGGGGAACCCGACGACCAGCATCAGGACCGACAGTCCCGTGAAACCGCCGACCAGCACTGGGTCGATCGCCCCGGGCAGGAAATGGCCGGCGGTCGCGCCGACAGTGAAAGCGCCACCGAGGATGAAGATCCCGGCGGCGGCAAGGAAGATCGCCAGCAGCACCAGGCGCACCGGTCCGCGCTTCAGCACGCGATGGCGCAACGCGAGGACCTCCACGCGCAGGATGGTTCGCGTCGCCGAGAGTGGGTTCACGCCAGCAGGCGCTCTATCAGCTCTTTCGACTCGGGCCCGGCCGTCAGCTTCAAGAAAAGGTCCTCGAGGCTGGCCTGCTCGTTTCCGGCCTGGGCACGAAGCTCCCTCATCGTCCCGGTCGCGGTGATGCGGCCCCGATCGATGATGGCAACTCGCCGGCACAGCGCCTGGGCCACCTCGAGGATGTGGGTCGACAGCAGCACTGTGGTGCCGCGGCTGGACAGTTCCTCGAGCAGGTCCTTGACAAGGCGCGCGGAGCGCGGGTCGAGCCCGTTGGTCGGCTCGTCGAGCAGGAGGACGGGCGGTTCGCGGATCAGCAGCGAGGCGAGCCCGATCTTCTGCTTCATGCCGTGGCTGTAGGCCCCGATCAGCTCGCCATCGCGATCGGCGAGCTCGAACAACCCCAGCAGCCGCTCCATGCGACGTTGGCGCTCAGCCCCGCGAGGCATCCGGTACAGGTCGGCGACGAAGTGGAGGAATTCACGCCCGGTAAGGTGCGGATGGACAAATGGATCCTCATCGAGGTAACCAAGGCGTGCTTTCGCGAGCAACGGCTGCTCGACGATGTCGATGCCGTCGATGAACGCCGTTCCTGAGGTGGGAGCGAGAAGTCCGCAAAGCATGCGCAGCGTCGTCGTCTTGCCCGCGCCGTTGGCGCCAAGGAAGCCGAAGATCTCACCCCGTGCGACTTCGAATGAGACGCCGTCGACCGCCCTGACGACGCCATAACGCTTTACCAGCTGCCTGGCCTCGACGGCCGCGATTGGACCCTGCGCGGTCGAGGTCATCGATTGCAGGTTACCAGTGACGATTCAGCTCCGATGCGTACCTTCGCCCCAAGGAATCCGCGCTCCTGAGCAGCCAATCGTCGACCCGCTGCTTGCCGCGCGGCGGTTCGTGCGAGACGAGGCGCTCCTCCATCAAGCCCTCGACCTCCTGCCGGGTAAGGATCACGTCGCGGACGAACATCCCGACCGCATTAGCCGCGAAAAGCGTCAGCGCCGGCGGCAGGTACAGGAAAGGCGGCCGGCGGCGCACTGCGACCGCCACGCTGTCGACGAGCTCCATGTACGAGATGATCTCGGGGCCGGCGGCATCGACTGTGTTGTTCTCAGCCTCGCCCGCCGCCCACGTCGCGATTTCCGCCACGTCCTCCCCGGACACCGGCTGAACCCGGTACAACCCGTGCTCGGGAATCACGAAGACCGGCATGGTCCTCAACAGCCAGGCGATGTTGTTGATGAGGATGTCGCCCGGGCCGAAGATGAGGGTCGGCCTGACCACCGCCCAGGAGACGCCCGACTCGCGAACGATCTCCTCGGTGCGGGCCTTGCCCGCGTAGAAGTCAAGGTGCGAATCGCGCGAGGGATTGCTGACGCTGATATGGACGACCTTGCGCACTCCGGCTTCGACGGCGGCCGACATGAGGATTCTCGTGTTGGCGACAGCGTCGCCGAAGCCAAGGCCGCCATGGCGAAAACGCACCCAGTACGTGTTGTAGAAAACATCGGCTCCGCGAAGGCTTTCGACAAGCGCGGCGCGATCCGCGAACTGGAGAGGCGCCACGTCGACGTCGATGTCCTCAGCGCCCGGACGGCGGGGATGGTTGGTCAACGTGCGAACGCGCCGCCCGCCCGCGAGCAACCGGCGTGCGATGAACCGGCCCGTATAGCTGAAGGCGCCGGTGACGACATCGAACCCGGGCTCCATCAGAAAGGAAATCGGGTCAGGTCGTAGGCCAGCGACCCGGGCTTGACGTGACCCGAGATCACGACCCGAGGCCGGTGCCGCACAGCCTCTGCCGGATGGACCTCCGGGCGCAGGCCGTTGAAGATCGGAAAGCGCAACGTTCCGTCGGGCGACCATTCCGAGTAGCGCACGCTGACGACCAGCTCGGGCCGCACCCAGTGCACCGGCTTGGTCATGATCGGGGGCGGCTCGAGTGGTGATTGGTGGCTGGCCAGAGCGACGAGCGCGTCGCCGACCGTTTGGACTGCCCCTTCGTCGTATCCGCCACCGACTGTTCCGCAAGGAAGCAGGCGGCCATCCTCGTGGTAGCCCACGACTAGGGCGTCGAATGGCTTATCACCTGTCCAGCCGATGACGACGAAGTCGTCGGATTTGACGGCCTTGACCTTGAGCCAGAATGGGCTGCGCTGCCCCGCAACGTAGGGGCTCTGCTTGTGTTTCGCCACCACACCTTCGAGGCCGCGCTCGAGGCAGGCCTCGAAGAGCTCGACCCCGTCCTCGTCGATATGGTCGGGAACGAAGATATGGCCGCCAGGCTCGACCGCCTTGCGCAGGCGCGCCCGCCGCCTGGCCACAGGATGCCGCATGAGAGGCCTCTCCTCGAGGTAGAGGGCGTCGAACGCGAGGTAGGCGACGGGGATCTGGTCACGCAGCGCGGCGCCGCCGGCAAGGCGCCGGCGCAGGCGTGGATAGTCAGGGCGCCCATCCGGATCAGTGGCCACTAGCTCGCCGTCGATGACGCTGCCTGGCGGGACGCGCGCCGCGGCCGCGACGACCTCAGGGACGTCAGCCGTCAGGTCATTGAGGCCGCGATCTTGAATGCGGACCCGTCCGTCTCGGTCGCGGAAGACGAGGCATCGCAGGCCGTCCCACTTGACCTCAAAGAGGTATTCAGGCGAGCTGAACGGTGCTTCCGCCGAGGCCGCCTGCATGGGCCTCAGCTCGGACGGAAAGCTTTCGAGCTCGATCTGAAGCTGGTCGGGATTGCCCATCCATTCAGATTAAGTCCGAACCTGAACTCCCTCCCCCCTTTGGGGAGAGGGCTAGGGGAGCGGGGCGTTAACCTGCATGACCGTGCAGGCTGAGGTCAGGAAGCTTTTCGGCGGGACCTCTTCGCTTCGGAGGCGGGCGCTTCGCGTCCGCCGGTCTTGCGGGACTTCTTGGCGGCATCGACCGAAGCTCTCAGAGCCTCCATCAGGTCCATCACCTTCGCGGTCTGCGGTGTCGCGGGGGCTTCGATGACCTCGCCGTCGATCTTCGCCTGCACGACGCGCATCACCGCCTCGCGGTACTCGTCCTTGTAGCGGCTCGGGTCGAAGGAGTCGGCCAGGCTCTCGATCAGGGCCTTCGCCATCTCGAGCTCCTTGGGGTTGATCTTCACATCGCCATCGAGGCCCTTCAAACCTTCGACGGAGCGAATCTCATCCGGCCAGTTCAATGTGTTCATGAGCAGGCCTGGTCCGTTCGCGTGCAGAGCGCACAGGTGCTCGCGGTCGCGCAACGCGATCTTCGCGATCGCCATGCGGCCGGTCGCCTCGAGCGCTTTGCGCAACAGCTGATAGGGCTTCTTGCCCAGCTCCTCGGGCTCCATGTAATAGGCGTTCTTGAAATAGAGGCCCGGCTCGATATCGTCGGCGGGCACGAACTCGGTGATGTCGATGCTGTGGGCTGTGGCGAGCGGGAGATTGTCGAGGTCCTTGTCGTCGATGATCACATAGCGGTCCTTCCCGACCTCGAAACCCTTCAGGATCTCGCCGTAGTTGACCTCGTGCTCACCCTCGGCGCACCACCGCTTGTAGCTGATGGGCGACTTGTGGTCCGGGCAGAGCTGACGGAACGAAACCTTGGTGCTCGATTCCGTCGCGTTGTAGAGGCGAATCGGTATCGAGACCATCCCGAACGACACAACGCCTTTCCACATCGATCGCGGCATGCTGCTGAGTTTATATGTAAACGCACGGGTCCTGGCTACTTTTCGTAGGCGGACCACCCCGGCTCAGGCGCCGACGTCCCTCCGCTTCATGGCGACGGCAGAGGCCACAAACCCGGCGGTCACGATCGCCAGCATGATCACGAGCCCGCTCCAGTCGACGCCGTTCGTCAGCGGCTGGCCGTACAGCTTGAACGCGGAGAGATCCTGCACCCACTCCGGCAGTTTGAAGATGGGCCCGAACTGGAGCATCAGGTAGCTCCCGAAGGTCACGACGCCAAGGATGCCAACGGTGGCACGCGGTAGGCGTGCCGCGAGCAAGGCGCCGACTGCGGCAAAGACCAGGCTGAATGGGACGAGCAGCAATGACGCTTCGGCCAGTCGAAGTCCGTCGATGTCGATAGCCTGGTTGCGCGTCTCGATGCCGACGGCGATACCGCTCACCACGGCGATGATCAACGCACCGACCGCAAGAACCGTCGCTCGTTCGATGAGCACCTGCGTGCGCGACACGGGATTGCCGAGGATGAGCTCGAGGCGGCCGTCTGTATCCTCCGCCGACCAGCGTGCGACCTGCGTTATGGCGAACCCTGCCAGCAGCAGCTGTGCGAAACCGAACCAGATATAGGAGAGGAAGGACGGGTAGATCGCTCCGTGCACGAAGACGGCGAAGTACTGCGCCAGGCCGGGGATCGCCAGAAGCGGTTGGACGATGGCCTTGGTGAGGATGACGAACAGGATTCCAATGGCCGAAACTCCGACCGCCCATAGGGTCAGCCCAACGCGCCGGTCATACAGGCCGCGGATGACGGGAATCCGCCAGATGAGGGCGCTCGACCCTTCATACGTCGGCGGTCCCGCGGCTGTTCGCAGCGCAAACAGCGCCGCTCCCAGGTCGCGGAGCGTGAAGGCGAGCGTCGCCGTGGCCCCGGCCACGACGGCGATTCCGATGAGGACGAGGGTGGCCTGCACGTCGAACGTCCCGCCAGGCGAAACAGGCTGGCTCAGCTCGTAGTACCGGAATGGCGACAGCCATCGCAGCGTGGCGAGGGAGTCGAAGGTCCGGCTCAGGCTGTTGAGGAGGAACAGTCCAAGCAGCACTGCGCCGGCCAGGCCCATGGCGAACCGCGGCGCAAGCAGCTGTGAGATCAAGAGCACAAGCGAGTAGCAGCTCATGGCCAGAGCCGCCAGCAGGACCGCGGCCTCGATTGACGGAGCGATCGAAAAGGTCTCGTTACCGCTGATCACACCGAGGATGAAGCCGAGGCTCGCCGCCAGGGCGGCGATGAAGCATGCGAACGCGAATGCGACGATGCGCGCCGCGGTAGCACGGGCTCGCGACAGGCCCGTCGCGAGCACCATCTCCACGATGCCGCGCTCTTCGTCCCCCCGCGCGGCTCCGCCTGCCGATGTGAGAGCCCAGATCGCGAACACGATGGCGAGCGATCCGTAAGCGCGGTATTGCACGTAGCCACCGACGGTGTCCAGACGAGTCGCGGGAGGCAGCAGGACTGTCAACTGCGAAGCGATCTGGGCGAACGACCTGGCGAATGCTTCGCGCTCCGCCTGTGTATGGCCGGCGATCGCGTAGAAGCCGGCGGCATTGATGAAGGTGGCGATGAAAGCGACGCCGGAGAACCCGACCAGGCCCCAGCGGCCGAGGCGCAGTGCTAGCCGGATCGCAGTCATCGCATGGAGTCGGCAGGCTCGTCGGGTCGGTAGTAGGTCAGGAAGATCTCCTCGAGGCTTCGTTCGTGGCTCACCAGGTTGGTCACTGTCGCGCCGTTCAGCGCCCTCAGCAAAGGATCGAACGTGCCCTTGACGGTGCAGGTAACCGACTGATCCGCGGTGACGACGTCCTCGACACCGGCCGCCGCGCGGATCGCGGCCTCGGGCACCTCGGTGCTCGGCGCGAACTCGATCTCCAACCGGTGCAGCCGGATGCGGTGGATCTCATCCAGCTCGGCGACCTTGACCAGGCGACCTGACCTGATGATCCCGACCCGGTCGCACACATGCTCGACCTCGGAGAGGATGTGCGACGAAAGAAAGGTCGTCGCGCCCGCATCGCGGGTCTCACGAAGCAGCTTGTAGAACTCCTGCTGGTTCAAAGGGTCGAGGCCGCCGGTCGGCTCGTCGAGGATGAGCAGCTCCGGCCTGTGCATGAAGGCGAGCACGATGCCGAGCTTCTTCTTGTTGCCGCTCGAGTATTCGCGAAAGCGGCGGCCGAGGTCCAGGTCGAAGCGTTCGGCGATGTTGCGCACGATCTTGGGGTCGGCGCCGCCGCGCATGCCTCCGAGGTAGGCGACCACCTCCTTGCCGCGCAGGCTGCCGAACTGCGGCATGTCGCCGGGCATGTAGCCGACCTTGTGCTTGACGGCGACGGAGTCGCGCTGGCAGTCGAGGCCGAAGATGTAGGCGGTGCCGAGGGTCGGCCGGATCGTGCCCATGAGGCAGCGAATCGTCGTGCTCTTCCCGGATCCGTTCGGTCCGAGGTAACCGAACACCTCTTGGGGCGAGACCTCGAGGTCGAGGTCGAAGAGGCCGTGTCCGAGCCCGTAGTCCTTGGTCAGTTTCGAGGTCCGGATTGCCGGGGCGGCCATTCGAGCAGCATATTAGTGGCCGTGCAGCTGGGCGATCTCGAGCTACATCTACTCGTGGCCGGTCATTGGAAGGCCGATGGCGGCCTGATGTTCGGCGTCGTGCCGAAGGTCCTGTGGGAGAAGCAGAAGCCTGCCGACGGAAACAACATGATCGACTGTGCCTGCGTCGGCCTGATCGCTCGAGTCAACGGCCGCGTGATCGTGTGCGAGACGGGCATCGGCACCAAGCTCAGCGAGAAGAGGGCGCGGCAGGTGGCGCTGCGTGAGCCTGAGGGACTACTCCATTCGCTGCGGCGCGTCGGGATCCGGCCCGACGAGGTCGATGCGGTCATCACCACTCACCTACATTGGGACCATGCGGGCGGTCTCACGCGGCGCGATTCGCAGGGCGGCCTCGAGCTCACGTTCAAGCGAGCGCGACATTTCATCCAGCGGACCGAGTGGGATTTTGCGCTGCATCCCGATGTGCGAAGCGCGTCAGGATACGTCAGCGACGATTTCACGCCCCTTGCCGATGGCAATAAGGCGGTTGAGTTCTTGAGTGGTGATGCCGAGGTGATGCCGGGTGTCCACGTGCGCCACGTTGGTGGTCACACCCCGGGCAGCCAGGTGCTGGTCCTGCGCACGGGTGAGTTGGCGTGCGCTGTCACCGGAGATCTCGTATGCCAGACGCCACACCTTCGCGTTCCGTGGACGATGTCCGCCGACATCGAGCCGCTGCGGGTGTTGGAGCAGAAGGCTCGATTGCTCGAGGAGGCGGAGAGGCACCGCTGGCTGCTCGTCCTGAGTCATGAGCCCGACCAGCCGGTGGGCTATCTGGAGGAGGGTGGGCGATGGAGGCCGGAACCGCGATTGGCATGATCGAGAAGTGGTGAGCACCAAGACTGCCGATGGGCGTGACCTTGGATATCGCCGAATGGGGACCGGGCCGGTGCTCGTCTGCCATCCGGGGGGGCCGGGATTCTCGTCGCTTTACTTCGGCGACCTGGCAGGGCTGTGGGAGAGGTTCACGCTCGTGCTCCTCGATCCACGGGGCACCGGCGGGTCGGACCGACCGGCGGACTCGCGGGCTTACCGCATCGAGGACTACGTCGCGGACCTGGAGGAGGTGCGAGAGCACCTGGGGCTCGAGAGGATGCTCTTGCTGGGCCACTCGCACGGAGGGGTCGTGGCGCAGGCGTACGCGGCGCGACATCCCGGGCGGGTCAGGCGCCTGGTGCTGGCCTCGACGCTGGCGCGGTTTGGGGCGGAGCAGCAGGAGGCCATGAGGCGGGGGATGGAGAAGAGGTCGGGGCAGGCATGGTATCCGGATGCCGTGGCGGCGCTCGAGGAGGAGCAGGAGGGGAAGTTTTCGAACGATGAGGAGATGTCGGCGCTGGTGTTTCGCGAGCTGCCTCTCTACTTCGCGCACTTCGGGGCCGTCGAGGCGGGTTACCTCGACACCCTCAAAGGTGAGACGCCCAACGCCGATGCCTTGCGCCTGTTCAACAAGGAGATCTTCGAGACGTTCGATCTTCGTGGGGAGCTGGGGCAGGTCAAGGCGCCCACGCTGGTCATCACGGGTGAGGAGGACTTCATCTGCGGGCCCGTGTGCGCTGATGAGATCGCGGAGGGGATCAAAGGAGCGCGCAAGGTGATCGTGGGCGACTCCGGCCACATGATCTTCGTGGAGCAGCCCGAGGAGTTCGAGAGGGAGGTGGCGGACTTCCTGGGGTCCTAGCGGGCGGCTTCCCTTGGGGTCGCCGCCCGCTGAGGTCAGGCGTCAGACGCCGGGACAGGTCCCTGGATTGGGTTGGTCGATTCTTGACGAGCCGCCGAGAGGTACGCCGGGGAAAGTCGCGCCAAGGGTCGCTCCGGCCGAGCCGGCCACCGCGATCACCACCTCACCGGGCCGTTCAATGAACGCCTGCCCGTGAGCGTAGAGGGTGATCACGCAGTGGTTCCCGACCGACTGGTAAAGGGTGAGCTCGCCTGTCTGGACGACGGCGATCGCGCCTCCGGGATGTGAGTGCCAGCCCGAAGAGCCGCCGGGGGCGAGGGTAATCGCCGAGACGACTACGTCCATACCCTGCGTGATAGGAAGCGTTCCTGGGGACATGTCCGTCCCTCGTGCAACGACCGTGCTGCTGAATCCAACTGGGTCGGTCGCTGCGCCTGGGACTGCGTTGACCGCGACGATCAGCCCCGCAAACCCCAATGTCATGACAGCCAGGCGCACAGCCCGTCTCGCCATTGCCTTCATTCGCGTCTCCTTTGTTGAGTCGCCCCAAGACGCCGCGGTGACAAGGCGGGCCGGCGGCCACCGCGGCCAGCATCCGCTTCCCACTGACGGATGCTAGGCCGGACTCTACTCGGGTTCGACAAATCCCGCCAATGCGGATTTCCTTAACAACCAGGGCTGCCTCGAACGCTTCGTCGCACTAGCGTCCGGGCGTGCTCGCATCGGTCGACTCATGCGTCCTGGTCGGTCTCGAGGCGCGACGAGTGGAGGTCCAGGCCGACGCCTCCACCGGCGCCGTGGTCTTTAACATCGTCGGCCTTGCAGCGACATCAGTAAAAGAAGCGCGGGAGCGCGTCCGGTCCGCCATCCGCAACAGCGGCCTGGAGTTTCCGCATCACAGGCTGACCGTGAACCTCGCCCCCGCAGAGCTTCGCAAGGAAGGAAGCGGGCTGGATCTGCCGATGGCTGTCGCGGTTGCGCTGGCGATGATGCGCAAGGCGCCGCAACCCAGGTCGGCGTTTCTGGGCGAGCTCGCCCTCGACGGGAGCGTGTGCCACGTGGATGGCGTGCTCGTTGCCGCCCGATGGCTGCAGCGGCGAGGCTACGAGCGCGTCTTCGTCCCGGCCTCGGACGCGGCAGAGGCTGCACTCGTCGACGGGCTCGAGGTAATTCCATGCACGACTCTCGCCGCCGTCATCGCGCATATCATCCGCACTCAGCCGATTGCGCCTCAGCCACCAACAGCGCCGGCGCTCGTGAGTGACGGTGAAAACTCTGAATGCGACCTGCTCGAGGTGCACGGGCAGGAGGAGGCGCGGCGCGCGCTCGAGGTCGCGGCCGCGGGCGGCCATCACCTGATGCTCAGCGGTCCACCCGGCGCCGGCAAGACGATGCTGGCGCGCTGCCTGCCCGGGATCCTACCGCCGCTGGAGCTGGCGGAGGCCCTCGAGGTGGCGCAGGTCAAGAGCCTCCTGGGCGACCTGTCGTCGACCCGGCCCCTGGACTGGACGCGACCATTTCGCGCACCGCACCACGGGGTGTCGATGGCTGGATTGATCGGCGGCGGTGCGGGCCTGGCCCAGCCTGGAGAAATCAGCAGGGCGCATCACGGCGTCCTGTTTCTGGACGAGCTTGCCGAGTTCCAGGCAAACGTTCTTCAGGCGCTTCGCCAGCCGCTGGAGACAGGGCGCGTCTCGATCACGAGGTCGGGCGGGTCGGTCGCCTACCCCGCCCGCTTCACCCTGGTGGCCGCGACCAATCCCTGTCCGTGCGGGTGGGCCGGCGACACTCGCCGCGCTTGCCGCTGCACTCCGGCAATGATCGATGCCTACCAGCGCCGGCTGTCAGGCCCGCTTCTCGATCGCATCGACCTGAAGGTTGGTGTCAGACGTGTTCCTCTGGGAGCGCTCGCGGCGGAGCCGGCGGGGGAGTCATCGGCGCCGGTCAGGGAGCGCGTTCTGGCTGCACGGCGGCGGCAGCTCGGGCGCCAGGGCTGCCTCAACGCCCAGCTGAAACCCGCACGCCTGCGCCAGCTGGCGAGCCTCGACGCTGGATCAAGACAAACGTTGGAGCGATGGGCCGAGCAGCGCGGGCTCACCGCTCGCGGGTTCCACAGGGCCTGGCGCGTGGCCCGCACATCGGCCGACCTCGAATCGTCAGACAGGATCGCCGAGCGTCACATCCTCGAAGCGCTCGGGTACCGGCTGCACGATGTCGCGGCCTGACCCCGCCGGCCTGCGGGCAAGAGGCAGGTGGCCCCCTCCGGAAGGTCCAAGGGTGGCGATCGTCGGTTCCCGGCGTCCATCGCCGTACGGCGAGGCGGTGGCGGAGCAGCTTGCGGCCGATCTCGCGCGGGCCGGCGTGATAGTGGTGAGCGGCCTCGCCCTCGGGATCGATGCCGCGGCTCATCGTGGGGCGTTGAACGGCGGGGGCATCACCGTAGCGGTCATGGGTACGGGAGTGGACGTCGTTTATCCGGCGGCGCACAGCCGGCTCGCGGACGACATCCTTGCCGGCGGCGGAGCCCTCGTCAGCCAGTTCCCGGACGGGACCGTCCCCCGGCGCCAGAACTTCCCGGCCCGGAACTGGACGATGGCCGCCCTGTCCGACGTCGTCGTGGTCGTCGAGGCGGGCGAGGGCTCCGGCGCGCTGATCACCGCCGAGGCCGCGCTGCACCTACATAAAGAGGTAATGGCTGTGCCGGGCAGCGTTTTCTCAGCGCTGTCGGTGGGTACACATGGTTTGCTGCGAGACGGAGCCGGGCTGGTTCAGAACGCTCGAGACGTGCTGGCGGCCCTGAACCTGGCCGGCGAGGTCCTGGACGACCCCCTGGCGACGCCCAAACGGCTTGGTTTTGAGCTGCGGCCGGAGCGCGACGGGATCCTGGGGCACCTGTCGGACGTGCTCCCCATGAGCGCCGCTGACATCGCGCGAAGGCTCCAGCTGCCGGTGTCAGAGGTGCTCGGTAGGATGACCGCCCTGGAGCTGGACGGCGCTGTGCGCCGTCTGGACGCCGGCTACGTACGGGCATTGCGCAGCGGTAAAGAACGAGCGTAGGATTGCCCGCCCGAGGACCCCTCCCGGAAGAAAAACGGCCGGTTGGGAATAAAAGGAGTGAATTGGCTGAAGGTCTGATCATCGTCGAGTCGCCCGCCAAGGCGAGGACTCTGAAGCGGTTTCTGGGTGACCGTTTCGACGTTCTTGCCTCGATGGGCCACGTCCGCGACCTGCCCGAAAAGGAGATCGCGGTCGACGTGGAGGCGGGCTTCAAGCCTCGATACGAGGTGGTCGAGAGCCGCCGGAAGACCATCAACGAGCTCCGGGCCGCGGCCAAGAACGACCGCGAGGTCATCCTCGCCTCCGACCCGGACAGGGAGGGCGAGGCGATCGCCTGGCACCTCGCCGAGGTCCTCAAGCTGCGCTCGCCCAAGCGGATCGAATTCCATGAGATCACCGCGGAGGCGGTCCGGCGCGCCCTGGAGTCGCCGCGCGACATCGACATGCGCCTGGTCAACGCCCAGCAGGCTCGCAGGGTGGTGGATCGCCTGGTCGGCTACCGGCTGAGTCCCTTCCTGTGGAGCAAGGTGCAAAAGGGAATCGGCGCCGGCCGCGTGTCGTCGGTGGCGCTGAGGCTCGTCTGCGATCGCGAAGACGAGATTCGGAAGTTCGTCCCGGTCGAGTCCTGGACGATCGACGTCGAGCTCGCCAAGAAGGCGGCCGACCAGCACTTCCTCGTCCGGCTCAACCGCCTGCGCGGCGAACCGACCGACGCCCGGGCGGACACCAAGCTGGAGGTTCGGACGGAGGCCGAGGCGCAGGAGATAGTGCGCAAGCTCGAGGGCGCCAGCTACAGGGTCGTCGGGGTCGAGAAGAAGCGGCGGACCAAGAGCTCGTTCATGCCGTACATCACCTCGACCCTTCAGCAGGACGCGTCCAGCCGGCTGCGTTTCGCCCCGCGCCGGACGATGCGCCTGGCCCAGGACCTGTACGAAGGCATCGAGCTCGGCGACGAGGGGTCGACGGGTCTGATCACCTATATGCGTACCGACTCTGCCCGCATCTCGGCCGAAGCCGAAGCGAAGGTCAAGGGTTGGATCAAGGAGAAGCACGGCGACAAGTACATCGGTGGACCGCGAACCGCGAAGTCCAGCCCCGGGGCGCAGGACGCGCACGAGGCGATCCGGCCCACCGACGTCAACCGCACCCCCGACTCGATCCGCAAGTACCTGAGTGCCGACCAGCTGAAGCTCTACGACCTGATCTGGCGGCGCTTCGTGGCCAGCCGGATGGCGCCCGCGGTGTACGACCAGACGCAGGTCGAGATCGAAGGCGGCGAGTACGTCTTCCGCGTGACCGGCTCCGTGCTCGCGTTCGACGGCTTCTACAAAGTCTGGGAGCGGGACGAGAAGGAGGAACCCGACCTTCCTCCGCTGGCGGAAGGCGAGGACCTCGATTATCACGGCCTCAAGCCCGAACAGCACTTCAGCCAGGCGCCGCCCAGGTACTCCGAGGCGACTCTCATCAAAGAGCTCGAGCAGCGCGGAATCGGACGGCCCTCGACCTACGCCCCGATCGTCGAGACGATCAAGGACCACGGCTACGTGGAGCTGAAGGAGCGCCGGCTCTACCCGACGCGGATCGGCGAGGCCGTGAACTCGATAATGGTCGATCACTTCAAGGTCATCTCCGACGACGACTACACGGCGACCCTGGAGAAGCGGCTCGACGCGGTCGAGCAGGGGAAGCAGGAGTGGGTGCCCGTCGTCAGCGATTTCTACGGGCCGCTCCAGAAGATGCTCACGAATGCCGAGGAGGCGATGCCTGCCGACACCGACGAGGTCTGTCCGCTATGCAAGGAGGGACACCTCGTTCTGAAGGCCAGTCGCTTCGGACCGTTCATGGGGTGCTCGCGCTATCCCAAGTGCAAGTTTCGCCGCGCGCTCACTCCGAACGGGGAGCTCCCCGAGCCCAAGCTGCTCGATGAAGCCTGTCCCAATTGCGGCAAGCCGCTCCAGCTCCGTACCGGCCGCTATGGCGAGTTTGTCGGTTGCTCAGGCTATCCCGAATGCAAATACATAAAGAAGGATGCCGCGCAAGCGGAGAAGCTCACCGGTGAGAAGTGCCCGATGTGCGGGGAGGGCAATGTCGTCGAGCGGACTGGGCGCTACGGCCCATTCGTCGCCTGCTCGCGCTACCCCGAGTGCAAGTACCGGGCCAACATCGGAAAGGATGGCAAGCCAGGGCAGGGCCCCAAGCTGCTCGACGAGCCGTGCCCGATATGCGGCAAGCCCCTGGTCGAGCGGCGAGGCCGATATGGCATGTTCAAGTCGTGCTCGGATTACCCGAAGTGCCCGGGCCCCAAGGGCGTCAAGAAGGTCGAAGCCTAGCCCGGTTTCCCGGCGGACTGTGGCGGGTATACTCGATAGCCAGTCAATCGACTGAGTTAGCACGCCCGGGGCAAGACCCCTGTCCTTCTCGAGAAGGCCGGTACCGGGCGGAAGTTCAACAGGGAGGCAATCGAACGTGGCTCAAGTGACGCTGAAGCAGCTGCTGGAGGCAGGTGTCCATTTCGGGCACCAGACCAGCCGCTGGAACCCCAAGATGCGGACGTACATCTTCACGGCCCGCAACGGCATCCACATCATCGACCTGCAGAAAACGGTGCGGCTCCTCGACGACGCCTGGGATTTCGTGCGAGGCGTGGCCGCGAGCGGCCGGCCGGTGCTCTTCGTGGGCACCAAGAAGCAGGCGCAGGAGACGATCCAGACCGAGGCTGCCCGTTGCGGCATGTACTTTGTGAACCGGCGCTGGATGGGTGGAATGCTCACCAACTTCAGCACCGTGAAAAAGCGCATCGAGCGCCTGCAGGAGCTGCGGAAGATGCAGCAGGAAGGGCAATTCGAGCAGATGTCCAAGAAGGACGGCAAGAAGCTCCAGGACGAGCTCGACCGGCTGATGTTCCACTTCGACGGCATCGCCGACATGAAGCGGCTTCCCGGCGCCCTGTACGTGGTCGACCCGCGCAAGGAGCACATCGCCGTCACCGAGGCCAACCGCCTCAAGATCCCGGTCGTCGCGATCACCGACTCCAACTGCGATCCAGACCTCATCACGTATGTCATTCCGGGCAACGACGACGCCATCCGTGCGGTCAAGCTGCTGACCGCGAAGATCGCGGACGCGTGCCAGGACGGCCGCCAGGAGGCGCAGGCCCGCGGAGAGATCCTGCCCGAGGTCGAGGAGCGCGAGTTCCTGGAGACCCCGCGCTACGAGGAGATCGAGGAGTACCTCGAGGACGAGGAGGACTACCTGCCCACCGTCTCCGAGGAGGAGTTCAGCGGCCGGACCGTCGACGACGAGGAGGCCCGATAGTGGCGAAGGTCTCCATGGAGCTCGTCAAGAAGCTCCGCGAGATGTCCGGCGCGGGCATGATGGACTGCAAGCACGCGCTTGAGGAGGCCGATGGCGATATCGACAAGGCCTACACGATCCTGCGCGAGAAGGGCATCGCGAAGGCCGTGAAACGCGCAGGACGTGAGACGGGCCAGGGCGTGGTCGAGGCCTATCTACATCGACTCGGCAACGACTATCCGCCCCAGGTCGGCGTGCTGATCGAGGTCGACTGCGAGACCGACTTCGTCGCCAAGGGCGAGGATTTTCGCAAGCTCGCGAAGGAGCTCGCGCTTCAGGTCGCCGCCTCAAGCCCTCGCTGGGTTTCTCGCGACGACGTGCCGGACGACGTGCTGGTCGCCGAGAGGGCGGTGTTCGAGGCCAAGGCGCAGCAGGAAGGCAAGCCCGAGCAGGTCATTGCGAGAATCGTGGAGGGGCAGGTCGAGACGTTCCTCAAGGAGAATTGCCTGATGGAACAGCCGCATTGGCGCGACCCGAAGACCACGGTGCAAGAGCTCATCGCCGAGAACATCTCGAAGCTTCAGGAGAACATCGTCGTGCGCCGGTTCGCCAGGTTCAACGTCAGGGAGTCGTGATACAGGGAGACCGTTCGCCCAAGTACAACCGAGTCCTGCTCAAGCTGAGCGGCGAGGCACTTGGCGGAGCGCGCGACTACGGCATCGATCTGTCGGTGGTCCAGACGATCGCGGGCCAGGTCAAGCGAGTTCACGAGATGGGTGTGCAAACAGCGCTGGTGGTCGGCGGCGGAAACATCTTCCGCGGCCTGGCCGCAAGCGAGCTCGGTTTCGATAGGGCCACCGGCGACTACATGGGCATGCTCGCCACGGTGATCAACGCCTTGGCCCTCCAGGACGCGCTCGAGCGAACCGGCATACCCGCTCGCACCATGACGGCGATCCAGATGCCGCAGGTTGCCGAGCCTTACATCCGCCGGCGCGCTGTGCGACACCTCGAAAAGGGGCGCGTGGTGATCCTCGCCGCGGGCACCGGCAACCCCTACTTCACGACAGACACGACAGCCGCCCTCCGTGCGGTCGAGATCGAGGCCGACGTGATCCTCAAGGCGACCAGGGTCGACGGGGTCTACACGGCCGACCCGCTTCGCGATCCCACTGCAGTGAAGCTCGACCACCTCGACTACCTCGAGGTGCTCAACCGCGGAATCGAGGTCATGGACAACACCGCCGTAACGCTCTGCATGGACAATGACGTTCCGATTGTGGTGTTCAACCTGCTCATCCCGGGCAACATCGAGCGCGTCATCCTGGGCGAGGAAATCGGGACCCTTGTAGGGTCGGCCAGATGATCGAGCCAATCATGCGAGACGCCGATTCGAAGATGACCAAGTCGGTCGAGCACTTCGCCGCCGACCTGGCGACCATCCGCACCGGCCGCGCCAACCCGGCCCTGATCGACAAGATCATGGTCCCGTACTACGGCACACCGACCCCGCTCAACCAGCTGGCTCAGATCAGCGCGCCGGAGCCGAGGCTCCTGGTGGTCCAGGTTTACGACAAGAGTCAGATGGGAGCGGTGGAGAAGGCTCTGCGGTCAGGCGAGCAGGGCCTCAACCCCGCAAGCGACGGCCAGGTCATCAGGGTCCCCATCCCTCCGCTCACGGAGGAGCGGCGCCGCGAATTTGTGAAGCTCGTTCGACAGAAGGCGGAGGAGGCGCGGGTCGCCATTCGCAACATCCGGCGTGACGAGATCCACCGGATCGATCAGATGTCGAAGCAAGGTGAGATCGCAGAAGACGACGCGAAGCGGGGGCACGCCCGCCTGCAGAAGGTGACCGAAGCGAACATCGAGAAGGTCGACGCCACCGCCGCCCGCAAAGAAGCCGAGGTGATGGAGGTATAGCGGTCGGGCTTCGCCCGACCTTTTGAGAGGAAACCAGTCGGTTTCCTCTCATCGCCACGGTGGCTACGCCAGCGTGGCTGCTCGCCTTCCCGGGATGGGATTCGCTACGAATTAGATCCTCCTCGCCACGCTTGGAGGGCGAGAGACAAAGTTATGGCCGGGGGGACCCCGGCCAACCCGGCAGCGCTGGGTACCAGTCAAGCCACGTCGGTACTCTTTGAGAGCCTTGGACCCTTCGGTACCCACTCACATCGGGATCATCATGGACGGCAACGGGCGTTGGGCTCGTCGGCGCGGGCACCCCGCGAGCTTTGGGCACCGTGCCGGAGTGCGGGCCATCAAGCGGGTGCTCGAGGGCTGCGAAGAGGTCGGGGTGAGAGTGCTCTCCGTCTACGCGTTCTCGACCGAGAACTGGACCCGCCCACGCGCCGAGGTGCGAGCGCTGATGAGGCTCTTCCACGAGACGATGCAGCGTGAGATCGCCGAGATGCACCGTCGCGGCGTGCGCATCGTCGTCAGCGGGCGTCGCGACGAGCTCTCGCCCAAGATGCGCGAGCGCATCGACGAGGCAATGGAGCGCACGGCCCGCAACACGAAAGGCGTCCTCAACGTCTGCCTGAACTACGGCGGGCGGGCTGAGCTGGTCGATGCCGTGCGCCGGCTGGTTGCGGATGGCATTCCCGCGAGCGAAGTGGACGAGGCGGCAATCGCGGCGCGCCTCTACGTCCCGGACCTGCCCGAGCCGGACCTCATAATCCGCACTGCGGGCGAGAGGCGCGTCAGCAACTTCCTGCTCTGGCAATCCGCGTACTCGGAGATGCTGGTGAGCGAGACACTCTGGCCCGACTTTGGCGTCGAAGACCTCAAGGCCGCGCTGGCTGACTACGCTTCGCGGGTGCGCAGCTTCGGCGGCCGGCCGGTAGACGGAGCGGCGTCCGTTCGATGACCACCGAAAGCAGACCCCTGAACCCCGGCTGGAGGCCCAGCCCGCTCATGGTCCGCATCCTGAGCGCCATCGTGATCCTGGCCGTCGTCATCGGCGCGATCTATGCGGGGACGCTGGGGGCCTACGCGCTGGTCGCACTTCTTGGCGGCCTGGCGCTGTGGGAGTTTCGGGGGCTGTCTGAGGGCATGGGATGGCGCGCTCCGAGCTGGCTGCTCTTTCCCCTCGGAGCCTTCTTCGCCTACAGCGGAACCCTGCTGAAGCAGTTCGACGTGAACCTGGTCCTGTCACTGGCCCTGGTCGGTGGGCTCGCCGCCTTCCTGTTCGTGCCGGGGCGGCGTCAGGGTCTCGGGCGGTGGGCGATGGGAATGGCGGGCGCCCTGTACATCGGCATGCCTTTCAACTACTACCTCGTGCTCTACACCTCGAAGCCGCACGGCATGGTGTGGGCGCTATTCGTGATCTTCGCCGTCGTCGCCAACGATGTCCTCGGGCTGCTCATCGGGAGCAGGTTCGGCCGGCATCCATTCTTCCGGACGATCAGCCCGCGGAAGACAGTCGAGGGCGCGATCGCCGGGGTCGTCGGCTCGGTGGTCGTGATG
>VBIU01000082.1 GCA_005880945.1 Chloroflexota bacterium
CCCTTTGCCGAGCTGCCGGATGGGACTTTCCCGAAAGTCGGCGTCACAGTGGGCAGCGGTCCGGCCACCGCTGAGTGGGTATCGGCCGCCGCTGCCGCCGGACTGCCGCCTCCAGGCAACACAGCGCCGGCTTCAGCGTCAGCGCGGGTGTGGTTGCTGCCGCCGATACCGAAGATGAGCATAGGCGCGAACGTGAAGGACTATGACCCGAACATGTCGCCGAAGATCGCCGCGACCATGGCGCACGACATCGTTCTCGACCTCATCATCGAATCCGAAGCGCGTCGCGCCCATGACCTGAAGCTGGCGCAGAGTGGCGCCTCAGACGATGCGCTCACCGAATTCACAGACGTGATCAAGCAGGACATCGCCGCGAAGAAGTTTGTGCAAAAGACGTACACGTTCGACCAGCTGAGCCTGCAGCTGTACTTGCCGAAGTTCGCCACCCAGGCTCCCCTCCTGGAGGGCATCTACATACATGGAACCGCGACCCTCACCACGAGGGACTCATCGGGCTCTGTGCTCTCGAAGACAACCTCGACTTATGCCAAGACGTGGGGACTCGGTGGCACTCCTCAGGACATCACCGGCAACCCTGGTGCAGGCACCTACCAGCTCATCCAGATCGACTACACCGGCCTGACGCCGGCCCCCTAACGACCGGCAGGTGCCGCCGACTCGTCCTCCCGGGTGACCGCGCGGGGGATGCCAGTCGGTTCGTAGATCGGCGGCGGCTCGATCCCGAACGTGTCGGCCAGGCGCACGAACAGGCTGAACAGCGCAGCCACATATGCTGCCTCGGCGATCTGCTCGTCCGTCCAGCCGACCTCGCGCAGGCCCTGGACCTGCTCGTCGGTGACTCGGTAGGCGGCTTTCGAAATGGTGCCGGCGAACTCCAGCATGAGCCGCTCGGGCGGCTTCAGGCCGGTCGCGTCGAGGTCGCCATCACGAAGTGCTTCCGCCACCCCCTCGTACTCTTTGCCCTGCAACTGCAGGAACCACGTGTGGGAGCTGAGTCAATAACGACAGCGGTTGAGAGCCGAGACGTAAGACGCGATCATCTCGTGCTGGGCCCGGGTGAGCGCCCCGTCGGTGAAATGCATCCGGGATGCGGCCTGGATCGCGGCCAGGAAATCCGGCCGCAGGCTCATGGTCTGGAGGATGGGCGCCACGATGCCGATCGGGCTATGGGCCTTGGCCATCGCGTAGACCTCGGCCAGCGGTCCTTTCGCCTCCGCCTCGTCGACCATCCTGATCCGCGCCACGGCGCGATCTTACGTCCGTTTGCCTAAGGGTTACCGGAGCCTCGATCAATCCGTGCCGAGACGAGAACCGCCAGCATCGCGATGATGAAAGCGGGCCCCACGACCGTCCGGTAGGGCACGCCCGTGATCGCGAGTGCGACGGCAATGACGCCCGAGGCGAGCACAACGATCGCAGCGACCAGCGGCGGTCGGGTCCGACGCCGTCGCCAGGAGCGGAACAGGAAGCCGGCAGCGAGGAGGCAGGCGACCGTCAGGACGCCGAGCCCCAGTAGCTCATTGCTGCTCATGCCGGCGGACGTGGCGAAGGGGGCGGCACCGGCCGCCCCCTACTTTGGGATTCGATGCTCAGGCCGCCACCGGGTTCGGTTCCGCGCCGAGCCCGGTCTGGGCCCGTACGTCGATCTCGTGGAACTTCACCTCGGACAGGCGGTCGGCTTTGACCAGATCTCCGATGTACGTGCCGACGATGGCGAGGAGGAAGCCGAGCGGGATGCTGACGATGCCCACGTTCTGCAGCGGAAATGCGGGATTCTTGACGGCGGGCAAGGTCCATCCCGGCCCAATCGCCACCAGCCAGATGGTCACGACTGTGCCGCCGACTAGACAGGCGACGGCGCCCCATGTGTTGAAGCGCTTCCAGAACAGGGTGAACAGGATTGCCGGCAGGTTCGCTGCCGACGCGATAACGAACGCGACGCCTGCGACAAGGGCGGCCGCATTGGCGGTGGCCCCGATCCGCGCCGCCAGCCAGATCGATAGCAGGCCGACCAGTCCTGCGGTGATGCGCGCCACGAGGACCTGCTCCCGCTCGCTGACATGGCCGTGGAGTAGGTGCGTGCGGATCACATTGACGTAAAAGTCGTGGCTGAACGCGCCGGACGCGGCCAAGGTGAGCCCGGCGACCACCGCCAGGATGGTGGCGAAGGCGACCGCGGCGATAAAGGCGAGCAAGAACTCCGCCCCTGTGGTGCCGAAGAACTCGCCGCCGAGGAACTCGGCCAAGCGCGGTGCCGCGAGGTTGCTGTTGGGCGTGCCGACGCATGCGCCAGCGACGACCTTGGCGCAGATATTTGCCTTGCCAACGAGCGTCGCAGCCCCGAATCCGAGGAACGTGGTCATGACGTAGAAGCTGCCGATCAGGCCCATCGCCCACGCTACCGACGCGCGCGCCGCCTTCCCGTCCGGAACGGTGAAGAAACGCATCAGGATGTGAGGCAGTCCGGCCGTGCCGAGGATGAGCGCCATGCCCAGAGAGATGTTGTCGAGCAGCGCGAGGTCGATGCCGAAGACCTGCTTCTGGCCGTACTTGTAGAGGATGCCGGGCTGCGTGAAGTTAAGCCCGGTGGCTTTGTCCTTGACCCCGGCGACAGCGTCGAAGAAATGCCCGAAGCTGAAACCGAAATGGAGCAGCACCAGGAAGGTCAGCAAGACCGCGCCACTCATCAGCAGAATCGCTTTGATGATCTGCACCCAGGTGGTCGCGACCATGCCGCCGGCGATGACGTAGATCATCATCAGGACGCCGACCAGCGTGATCGACGGGTCGAGGTGGGTCCCTAAAACGTCCCAATTGAAGTACGGCTTGAGATTGGTGTCCAGCGTCGGGATCAAGATCTTTATCAGGCTTCCCGCCCCGATCATCTGGGCCATCATGTACGAGGCGCTTACGGCGACCGTCGAAAAGGCCGCCGCTGATCTGACGGGTATCGGGGACATCCTGTAGGCAAGGACGTCGGCCATTGTGTACTTACCTGTGTTCCGCATCGGCTCGGCGATCAGGAATAGGACGGTGAGGTACGCGACGAGCCAACCGACCGAATACATGAAACCGTCGTAGCCGTTGAATGCGATCAGCCCGGCAATTCCCAGGAACGAGGCCGCGCTCATGTAATCGCCCGCGATGGCGAGGCCGTTCTGCCAGCCTTTGATCTGCCGGCCCGCGGCCCAGAACTGGACGGTCGTTCTTGTCCGGCGAGCCGCCCATCCGGTGATGACGAGGGTGATCCCAACGACGATCAAGAAGAGGACGAGTGTGATGTTCATGTCACGCCGCCTTTCTGCCGGCGGCCCGCGCGCGCACCTTGGCGGCAAGGGCGTCGAAGACGGTGTTGGCCTTGCGGATGTAGAGGTACGCCAGCACCCAGGCCATAACGAACTCGGAGAGCGCGAACAGATACGCGATGTTGATCTCGCCGAAGACCCGCGTCTTCATGAGGCCAGGGGCGAGGCCGTTGCCGAGCGGCAGCAGAAAGTAGTAGACGAGGAAGAAAATCGTCGCCGGGAGAACGAAACGAAGCCGCGCCCTGACGAGCTGCCGAAACTCGTCAGTCTGCTCTAGCCCCTCCCAATGGCCCCCCTCCCCAGGCGCCGGCTCGAGATGGTCCACCTCTTGGTGCGGCGCCGGTGGCGCAGGTGGTGCCTTGCCAACATCCATGGCCTTGACTCCTCCTTTCTGAACGCGGGCAATGCCCGCACCAGCCCCCCAGTGGCCGCGCCGGCGGCCGTGCTGTAAACACTATCGCGGTGTTCGGGCGAGTTCAAGGAGGGGCCGGCCGCGGTTGCGGGCCGCGAGCTACTCGGGACCGCTCCAGGACCAGCGCGGCACCGGCATCTCGGCGGGCACTTTCGCGCCGGCCGGCGCATAGGCCAGGACGTCGCGAGTCGCCCACTCGATGTACGAACGGAGGGCGGATCGGAAATCGGCGTCGTCAGGAAGGTGCGCGTCGTCAGCCGCCTGCATGAAGCACGCGACAAAACGGGGGCCAAAGTCGTCCTCGGCGCCCTGGCCGGCGTGGATGCCGATCATGGCCGAATGGCCGCCATGGAGCTCCGAGTAGCGGCGTGGGCCGCCGAAGACCTCCGCCCAGTAGGCGGCGAGGTTCTCGATGTGCTGAGGGTTTTCGGTGTGCGAGAAGGGATGGTTCAGCTTTGGATCTTGCAGGCAGCGGTCGTGCAGAGCGGTCGCCAGTGCGAGGAAGGCGGGCTCACCGCCGGCGAACTCGAACAGCGACGGTCGCGCCACTCCGCGGATCGTAGCCGAAGGGGGAAATACACTAGGACTGCTCATGGCTAAGCTGCGAATTCACAATTTCGCGATCTCGATCGACGGGTATGGGGCCGGCCCCGGCCAGGACGTCGACAACCCGCTCGGGGTGCACGGACTGGACCTGCATCAGTGGGTTTTCGCCACCCGCACCTGGCACAACCTGCAAAGCCTGGATGGCGGCGATGAAACCCTCGACGACAAGTTCATCGCTCGAGGTGACGCCGGCATCGGCGCCACCATCATGGGACGCAACATGTTCGGGCCAATCCGGGGACCGTGGACCGATGACGAATGGAAGGGTTGGTGGGGCGACGACCCGCCGTATCACCACCCGGTCTTCGTCCTCACCCATCACCCGCGCGCGCCGATCGCGATGCAAGGCGGAACAACATTCAACTTCGTGAACGACGGCATCGAGGCGGCGCTCGAGCGAGCCTTCGATGCGGCCCAGGGGAAGGACGTCAGACTCGGCGGCGGTGTATCGACCATCCAGCAATATCTGCGCGCCGGCCTGGTCGATGAGATGCACGTGGCAATCGTTCCTACTTTTCTTGGCAGCGGCGAGCGCCTTTTCGACAACCTGGACGGCGGCCCGGTCGGCTACCAGTGCGTCGAGCTCGTCAGCTCACCCTCAGTTGTGCACGCCCGTTTTGCCCCGGAGCCCTGAGAAGCCGCAAAACGGAAGGGGATTAGCAGCCCGCTTCGTCGGATCCGCCGAAGAGCAAGGCCTTGCCGTCAGCATCCTGAGCGCTGGCTGCACCCCAGCGCGCCGACATGCCGGGTGCTGCCAGCCTCGACCACGCGTTGCCATCCCACGCCCATGCGGAGTCGGAAGGTTTCGGGCAGGGCATGCCAAGAAGCACGATATCCCGCTTGTTGGCGGCGTCCCAGATGGCGTTGGCATAGGCGAGGGCTGGAGGTCCCGAACCCTTTAGCTGCGTCCATCTGGCGCCGGTCAGCGACCATCCGTCGCCGAGTGCCTCGCCCTGTGCGCCGATTCCGGCGCTGGCTTTGAATCCGGAACCCCCATAGACAAATAGCGACGAATCGGAGGGATCCCAGGCCACAGCGGGGTTGCCGCGGCCGGGAGGCTTGGGATCCTTGTCGATGCGGGACCAGGTTTTGCCGCCCCACGTCCATGCATCCCCGAAGTAGCGGACATTGACATAGTGGCCGCCAAACAGCACGACCCTGTTTCCCGCTGCTATCAGCTGCGGTCCATCGCGCTTGCCCGGAACCCCGGGACCAACATCGATCTGCGTCCAGTCAACGCCGTCCCACGTCCACGTGTCGCCACCGGGGTCGCCCTCGTTGCGATCCTCGACAAGGCCGCCATACAGGACCACAACCTGATGCGCGGGGTCATAAGCCATACCGGCTGCTCTGCGGGGAGGTGGTTTGTGTACGGGCGAAGCCGCTTTCCACGCGCTGCCGTCCCACGTCCAGGTCTCGTCGGATGAGCCTTTGGCCGTCTGACCGCCAAACATCACATATACCTTGTGCTTGGCGTCAAAGGCCAGGCTGGCCAGGTAGCGCGACGATGGCCCGGTGGCGGCTTCACGATGCCAGGACGCACCGTCCCAGGTCCAGGTGTCACCCTTCAGCCCCGGTTGCTCGGACGACGGTGTCGGCCCGGACTGCACGGTGGCCTGTGATCCAGTGCAGCCGGAGAGAAGAAACATGAGCACCGCGAGTTGAGCAACTCTCCTCATGGAGGCGCCCAGTTTAAGCGCCGGCTCAGCCGGCGCCTTACGTCGAGATCAGTCCACGTACAGTCCGTTAGGGGCGGGGCGGCGTCCTAGTCTCGAGTCTGGGCGAGGGCCCGCCGCAAGATGATCGCGAACACTCTGTCGAAGTCGGGCCGGGCCTCGGGTGGAAGCGCATCCCGCTGCCGGGTCCATGCGATCGCGTGCGCAAACCAGCCGACGCGGATCGCGAGTTCGAAACTCTCTTCCAATCCGCTCCCCCACGGCTCCAGGTAAGCGTCGCGAAGCCTGCGAAACCAGGGGTCATCGGGAGCGAGATGGTTGACCTCCTCGAGAAAGCGGAACGTCACGACCAGAGAGAAGAAGGGATGCGCTATCGATGAGTCTCCCCAATCCAAGACGCGGAGCTTGCCCCGGTCTGAGTAGAGGTTTGCCATGTGGAGGTCGTCGTGCTGGACCGACTCCTGAATCCCCACCTCGGCCAGGGCGGCGCATAGCTCGATGAACCGGGGCGCATTGTCCCGTAATCGTTTGATTTCATCTCTCGCAAGTGGGACCTGGCTCGCCAGCAGACGCTCGTAACCCGCCGGCAGCGCCGCCATGCGCAGGTCCGGCACGCCGTGGCCGACATGGTCGAGGGCGTTCGCCATCTCTCCCTTTTGCATCTCGGCATACGACGGCAATGCCTCGAGCCACGCCTCGGGCGGATTCCCCAGCTCACCGACCGCGACGCCAGCGTCGCGGAGCAACAGCCAGCGCCGCGTTTCGTCGACGGCCAGCACCTCGGTCACGCGGTCGGGCCATCGTGTGTACAGCTCAGCGGTCAGCCTCGGCTCGAATGCCTGAACCTGAGCGCATGCCTTGAACCATGTGAAGCCGCCCGCGACCGGCACCCGCATCACCGTCGCCCACGGCCGATCGTGCGTCGTTTCGATAGCGCCTGTCGGCTCGACGTGCTTGCGGATCCACTCTTCAGCGGCGATGGCGTCCAACACCGTCCTCAGTTGCGCGATGCGGGCTTGTTATCCCTATGACTTGGCGCGCTTACCGCCGTAGCGCAAGCATCATTGCTCGTACCAACGGAGGACCCGCAGCGCGCGCAGCGTGTTCCACCGGCTGGGCCGGCCATCGCCGTCCTCCAGCGCGAAATGGACCGCGCCGGGATGGGTGTTCTCCAGAAGCCACGTGCCGTCAGCCTGTCGCTTGGATCGCAGCAGATCGATCGCCTCGTCTACGCGCGGGTCCGGTGGATCGCCAGCCGCCCGGAAGTGCTCCAGCCCACGCAGCACGTCGTAGTGCCAGCGGGTGGGAAACGAGAACTGCAGCCAGGCGGGGTCGACGACCTCGCCGGTGCTCTTACGGCGGAACAACTTCCGCTCGAGGAGGTATTCCTCCCCGCGCCGGCGAGCCGCGATCGATTCTGCACTGCCGCCGGTTGCGCGCTCGTGGGCCAGCAGCCCTTCCAGGACTCGGATCGTGGTGTGGAAGGAAGAGCGAACCGAACCGTTCTCCACCTCGCAGTTCCACCCTCCGTCCTCGAGCTGCTCACCGAGCAGCCGGGCGACCACCTCATCGACGTCCTGGTCGAAGTAGACACCGAGCGCGACGACCATGCCGTTGATGCAAGGCTCGACCTCGCCGCTGAAGAACGGCTGGCCGGCGTGCTCCCAACGGCAGTGCTCTCGGACCTGCGCCACAGCCCGGCGAACCTCGTCACCGCGGGGGTCGACGCCGAAGTCGGTCAGGTTGACGAGACTGTATGCCGTGGCCGACCAGGGCTGGCCCTTGGGCGGCTCGCCGCCACCCGATTCAGCTCGTCGAGCGGGGAATAACGCGCCTCCCTCCCACTGGCCGTCTTCGCCTTGCAAGGCCAGAATCCGGGCACCCCATCCTTCGCTCGCCACGCGGGCGCGCTCCGCTGCGACCACTTCTGCCGGCGCGTCGGCAAGGTCGCGCAACACCTGCCAGCGGATGGCGGGGTCGGAATCGAGCAGCCAGTCCAGTACTGCCATCAGCCGAGTCTAGCCCGGACGAAGGCCGGCTCTTCGAAACGACGGCGCCCTTTCCTTTGGCCGGGCCTAGAACTGGAATCTGCACGCTCCTTGCTCTTAACGCCTTGGCTTGACCTAGCTTCGACCTGATGCGAACATTCGTACGATGACCTGCTCAGCAACGGTTTCACTAACTCGCAAAGGAGCGTCGGTTGGCCGTTTATGACGTCGCCGCAACGGCGTTGAATCCCCATACCGGCTTCGCTGTCAGTGGATTCCGAGTTGAACGCATCGACACCGATACCAATGAACTCTTCGGTAATTGTCTCAGCGAATGGGACGTCGAAGACACCTACGAAGCCTTCTGGAATCGTCTAGATGACAATTGGGAGTCTGCTTTTCCAGTGGGCCAGGGAAAAGTGAAAGTCTTGACGGTGACACGCGTCGAGAGTCGTCACTAGGCAATCTGCATGAACCAGCGGTCAAGCGCACCGCCTAGTTCCGGGAACGTCGAATTCCAGGTGTTTCGCTTCGCACTCGATCCCAATAACAAGCAGCGTGGTCATCTCGCGAGTCACGCCGGCGGAGCTCGGTACGCATACAACCTCGGCCTCGAATGGCTGATCGATTCACTTGAGAAGCGCCGGGCCGGCGGTTCCGAATCAACGCCGAATGCATCCGAGATGCATCGTCGATGGAACCGCTGGAAAAAGATCCCGCAAAACGACGCGATGTGGTGGTCTACGAACTCCAAGTGCGTTTACCAAGAGGCGTTCCGGGACCTCGAGCACGCCTTCAATTCGTTTGTTGCGTCTCGACGACGGAAGCGCCGCGGGCGACGGCTTGGGTTTCCACGCTTCAAGAGAAAGGCTCGAACACGCGACCGATTCAGACTTACAGGGCACTTCGAAGTTGATAGGCGGTCTGTTCAGTTGCCGAAACTTGGCCGCATCCGTATCCATGAGAACGCCTCCCGGTTTGCGTCGGGCATAGAGTTCGGCCGAATTCGCATTACATCAGCGACGGTGGGGAGAGAAGCCGACCGATGGTATGTCAACTTTCGAGTGGCGAGAACGACGCGACCGTCCTGCACACCCAGCTTCGGCGCCGTTGGCATCGATATGGGCATTAATGCCTTGGCTACCTTGTCAAGCGGACTGCTTGTAATCGGCCCGAGGGCTTTGAAGTCCAACCTGAAGAAGCTGCGCCGCGTTTCGAAGGCGCATGGTAGGAAATGCCACGGGTCCAAGAATCGCAAACGAACAGCAGCTCAGTTGGCACGATGCCATTCGCGAATTGCTGCTCTTCGCCGTGACCATCTGCACAAACTGAGCACGTATCTGGCCAAGAAGCACGGCTTGATCGTGATTGAAGACTTGAGCATCCAGGCGATGATGAGCAACCGTCGATTGGCCCGCTCGATTGCGGATAGTGGATGGGGGGACCTAGGGGCAATGCTTGAGTACAAGTGCCGGTGGTATGGCTCAAAATTGATCAAAGCAAGTCGAAACTTTCCAAGCACGCGTATGTGCTCCGGCTGCGGGAACGTTAAGGATGCCCTGCCATTGTCGCTGCGACAGTTCACCTGTGACCACTGCGGCCTGAATATCGATCGTGATCTCAACGCAGCCAAGAATCTGGCCCGGTGGCCAGCTGTCGCCGGCAGTGCGCCGGAGACTCAAAACGCCTGTGGAGAGGACGTAAGACCCGGCCGAAGCCGGGCTGGCCTCGATGAAGCAGGAACCGAGCAGCCCGTTTTGGCGTCAGGCTCGGAGCCCATCGCTCAGGCGGTGGCCTTTAGCTGCGGTTCCATTGGCCGCGGGAGAAGGACGGGTGGCTAGAGGGATTTGAACCCTCGACAGCCAGATCCACAATCTGGTGCTCTGCCATGCTGAGCTATAGCCACCACGGTGCGGGCCTGGAGTCGTCAGCCCTGTAGGAACCACGATTTTACCCGCACTCGTGGTGGACAATTAAAGAGCGATGGCAACTCCCGCCGAGTTCGACCAGATGATCAGCTCCGGGGAGCTGATCGAGTCACCCCGCGAGATGACCCCCGAGTACCTGCGCGAGCTCAAGCACACCCTCATCGTTTCCGGTGACACCGAGCTGATCTCGGCGCCCGCCTATTACCTCGCCGCGCAGAGGGCGCCGTCCATCAACGCGTTCATGACCGGCATCGCCATCATCCAGGACGAGCTGGCTCACGCCCATATCGCGTATCACATCCTCGAAGAGCTCGGCGAGGACCAGGAGAAGCTCATCTTCAGCCGCGATCCGAAGAGCTTTCGCTATCCGTATGCCTTCGACGTCCCGCTCGACAGCTGGACCGAGCTCGTGGTCGCCAACGGCATGTACGACCAGGCGGGCTTCTGCCTGTTGGGCGACATTCACGAGAAGTGCTCGTACGGGCCCTGGAAGCGAGGGCTCAACAAGGTCATGGCCGAGGAGAACTTCCACCTGCGCAACGGGCGCACGTGGATGAAGCGCATCAGCCAGGCGGGCGGTTCGGCCAAGGACGAGCTCCAGCGGGCCGTCGACTGGATGTTCCCACTGAGCGTCGAGTGGTTCGGACTGCCCGACAGCCTGAAGATGCATTCGACCCAGCTCGAGTACAGGCTCAAGGGCCTGACCAACGATCAGCTGCGACAGTGGTGGCTTTCGATGGTCGTTCCTTATTGCGAGCAGATCGGGATCAAGGTCCCGTCGCACAAGGAAACGAAGGACGGCAAGGACGTGTGGGAGCTCGACTACCCGTTCCCTTGCGAGTTCGACGCCGAGGCGAAGCGGTGGGATTTCAAGCAGCCGATCTCATGGGACGACGTGCTCGTGCGCTGGCGCAATCGCGGGCCGCGCAACGCCGAGATGGTGGCGATGTTCCAGGAGGAGTTCCACAAGTTCCGCAAGGCGCACCACCAGAACGGCTCATGACCCAGCGACTCTGGGACGCGCTCGGTGAAGTCCAGGATCCAGAGATGCCGGTCAACCTGGTCGACCTCGGCGTGATCTATGGAATTACGGAGAGTGACGGGTTGGTCGAGGTTGACCTCACTTTCACGGCCATGGGTTGTCCCGCTTCCGATTTCATCCTGGAGGATGTTCGCGAGCGCCTCCTGCGTGAAACCGGAGTACGCGAGGTGCGCATCAACGTGGTGTGGGACCCACCGTGGACAGTGGCACGAATGACGGAAGCGGGCCGCGACGCGCTCGAGGCTTGGGGCCTCGCGGTTTGACCTACAGGCGCGTCAGCGGTGACGCTGTCGAGTACGAGGTCTTCGCGCGGAAGACCCGAGTCGAGCCCCTGCGCCAGGTCGGCAGCGTCGTCGCGCCCGACGACGACCTTGCGGTTGCTTACGCCCGCGCGACATACGACGAGGAGCGTTGGGTCGAGATGGCCATCGTACGCAAGGACGACATGATCGCCCTCTGGCAGCCGGGCGAACCATGAGCATCTCCGACCTCGTGCTGAGCATCGCGGACAACAAGCAGATGCTGGGGCTTCGTTACGCGGAGTGGGCGACGCGCGCCCCCTCTTTGGAGGCCGACATCGCCGCGGCGGCGATGGGTCTCGACGACCTGGGCCACAGCCGGGTGCTCTACGGCTGCCTCGAGCCACTCGGCGCGGATCCTCGCGGGCCAGAGCGCGAAACAGACTCCGGCAGTCTGCGGGCCCTCGCCTACTTCGACGAGCCGTGGACGGAATGGGCGCAGTTCGTCGCCGCCAACTCGATCCTCGACACCGCCTTCACGCTGATGATCGAGGCGTGTGTGAACGGCTCTGTCGAGGTGCTCCAGCACCGGCTCAGGAAGATGCTCATGGAGGAGCGCTACCACTTCCTCCACGGCCGCAGCTGGCTCAAGTCTGGCGTGGACGAAGCACCTCTGAAGGCCGCCTGGCAGGAGGCGATCGAGTGGTTCGGACCTCCGGACGGCGACACCGCCGAGCATCATCGAGAGGGCCGGCTGAGCATGGGTCCGTCCGAGCTGCGCTCTCAGCTGGAGGAGAAGCTGGAGACCAAAGCGCCATCGATCCGCATCGAGTGGAAACGCTGGGACCCTTTGCGCCGGCGAAGCCGGCCCGGCGCGATCGATGAGCGCACGTTTGCGATGCTTCGCGGCCTCGAAGAGAAGAAGTTTGCAGTTGCGCCCGCGAAAGAAAGCTGACCCCGAGCGGTCAGAGCCGCGGTCGGAGCCGCGCTGCCCGCACTGCTCTGCTCAAGAGGCTCAGGTGATCTCGCTGTTCGGGACGCAGGCGATGACGCTCCAGTACCGCTGCAGGCGCTGCGGCACGCTTTTCGAAGCGGTCAAGTACGCCGAGTAGGCCGACTCACTCCTCATCATCCTCGGCCTCTTTTTCGACCCCGCCGGCTGCGCGTCGACGCCGGACGATGGTCAGCGGGATGCCCGCGACGACCACGCCGAGGATGAGGACGGCGACCGCGATCGGCAGCAGCTGGCTGGAGCCTGACCTCGACCGGCTGGTCGCGCCCGCGGGGTAGCCTGCAGCGAAGTACCCAAGCTGGAGCGTGGTCGTCTGGATCGTGAAAGGCTGGCCTTCCGTCCCGCCGATTGACTTCCACGGGCCGTTCGCGCCGACCGCCAGGTAGACGAAGCTCGGTGCGGGCACGAGATCTGAGTAGCGCATCACCAGGTTTGCCCGCTTGACCAGTGGCGCGTCGGCCGTGATCAGGTAGGCGTTGGTGGCGAAGTGAAGGCTGTTCGGTGACGGAAAGTTCGTCTCCGGCGTGATGTCGACAGAGATGCTCGTCTTTCCAGTCACATCGAAGGCGCCCGGCAGGAATCCGATCACCACCTGGCCGTCCTCAGTGAATGCGGAGTTGGCGTCGCTCACCCCATCGATCACCTTGATGTCGAGGTGACCCGATCGCGGCGGAAGGTTGCCGGCGCGCGCCTGGGGCGGTGGCGAGGTCCAGTTGTATGGCTGGGGAGGTGTAAATCCATCGTAGAAACCGGGTGCGACCATCCAGGCGGCCGCCATGTAGATGGTGGCCGCGGCGCCGAGGAGGATGGGTCGCCTCACAACGCGAGGTCGGCGATGACATGGCCGACGATCGGCCCCACCAGGTCGCGGCATGCCCACCGCCAGAGGGCGAGCAGCAGGCCTGCAGCCGCCACGGCGCCGAGAAACTCGGGCGGATGCGACAGAGCGTGCGCTGCAGTCCACGCGGCGGTGCTGCCGACGATGGCAAGCGGCGCCCCGCCCGCTTCATCGAGCACGGCGTACAGCACGCCACGAAATGCCAGCTCCTGGGCGATGGAGATCGTGACAGCGGCCAGCGCCAGCGATGCCGGAAGGATTGGAGCGGAGCCTGCGCGCACTGCCGCCGGCAGCAGAAGGACGGCGGCGAGTGCAAGTCCGCCAAGGATCCGCAGCGCGATGCGCGACGTGCCGAGGCCGAGCCGCGTCGCCGGCCATCCGAACGCGGTCAGCACAAGGGCCACGCTCCCCAGAACGACGGCCGGCACTGCCGCTCCGGGTACGGTTGCGACGAGCGATCGGGTCCACTCGACCAGCAGGATGTAGGCGCAGATGACGGCTGCCCGCGCCACCGGGCGCGACGCAACGACCGACATCAACGGCTCAGGCCTGAGATAGGCGCTCCGGCGCCGAGTAGACGTTGAAGCGATCTCCCTTGAGGAAGCCGACCAGAGTCTGGTTGAACTCGCGGGCCAACGCGACCGCGAGACTCGAAGGGGCGCCAACCGCGGCCAGGACTGGGATGCCCGCGGTGATCGATTTCTGGACGATCTCGTATCCCGCGCGGCCGCTGACGACAAGTACCGACTCACTTGCAGGCAGGGTCTTATCGAGGAGACCACGTCCGACCACCTTGTCGACGGCGTTGTGGCGCCCGATATCTTCGCGCAGCCGGATCAGCTCACCTGTGGATGTGAACAGACCCGCGGCATGGAGCCCGCCCGTGCGATCGAAGACGCCCTGGCCGGAACGCAACGTATCGACCAGGCCGGGCAGGAGCGCCGGGTCGATGGCTGGGCCTGGAGGGAGCAGCGCGAGATCGCGCCTCAGGTCCTCGATCATGACGGTGCCGCAGACCCCGCAAGCCGAGCTGGACAGCATGGAACGCTCCGGCTTCCGGCGAGACTTGCCGTCCAACACGACGTCGACCTGGTTCGACTCCACCAGTACGGACTCCACAGCGACCCCGTCGTCGTTCTCTCCCGCTTCGGCGCTGATGCGGATCGACCGGACGTCATCGATCGCGCGCACGATGCCCTCCGCAAACATCAGACCCAGGCAGAGCTCGATGTCGTTGCCGGGTGTGCGCATGACGACCGACAGCGCCTCGCCGTCAAGCATCAGCTGCAGCGGCTCCTCGGTGACCACCATGTCCGGCGACTCCGTCCACCGGCCCGAAGCCCAGCGGCGGATTCGCAGGCCGGGAGCGGAGGGCTTGGCCACTATGCCTGGGCCACGCGAAGGTGGCGGGCGGAGCGCGGCACGGCGGTCGCAATGGCGAATCCTCGCCATGAAGTCACACGCTCGGGCCGCAGCTCCACGACTGTCGGAATGTCGGCCGGATTGATCGCGTACCGCTCGCCGATGCCGGATCCATCGGTTGTGGCGCCGAAGGTTCCTCGTACGCACGCGCCGACCATCAACGAAGGCCGGAATCGATGATGCGACTCGACCACGAGCGCCCCCACTGAACCGGAACGCACCCGGCCTGCGCTGGGCGCGAGCGTCACCTCGCCACGTTCCACCTCCCACAACGCGGGGCGGATCACCGGCATTCCGCCCTCGAGCCAGCACGCGTAGCCTCGCGGCACGCCGGCCAGCCGACGGCTGACCTCCGCCGGCACCGCCGGCACACGTGCGGCCTGCGCGGCAGGAAAGGGCGGGACCTCCATGAGCTCGGCATCGCTCGCACGCAATCGCAGCACCACCCGGTTGTACGGCAGCCATTCGCGAGGGATGTGCGTAAGGTCGAGCAGGTAGCCGGCGAAGTAGGGAGCGTTCTTGAGCGCATAGCCTGCCATGCCGAGAAAGTAGCCAGGACCGTCGAGCACCGCGCGAACCTGGCTCGACACGGACAGCGGGTCATACGCCTCCAGTGCGCCACGGAGCAGCAGGGCTTGCGACCCACCGTCCACCAGAAACGCGGCGCGTGGGTCACGCTTGGCACTCAGGATCTTGGCCGCATAGCGCGAGGTCGTCATCCACAGCGATCCGGAGGCGAAGTGGAAAGCGGCAGGGTTGACCAGCGGCAGCCGCCCCGCGCGTAGAGCCAGCATCCCGATCGGCGTGCGGCCGAGGACCGCCTGCGCCTCGTTGTTCAATCGCACGAACCAACTCTAGGACCCGAAGCCACCGCGGCGAGCGCGCTCAGGCTTCCAGGATCAGGCGGATTTGTTCCATTGCGCTCTGCAGCCTCCGGCGGACGACCCAGTCCAGGCGCCCGGCCACCGCCGCCCCGAGCATCGCCGCCGGGGGTGTGTATGCGATGCGCAGCACGATGTGCACGCCTCCCGCCACCTCGGTGAACTTGAAGCCCCCTTCCTGCTTGACCAGGCCCGACTCAGACAACCAACCGATCTCGTGCGGACGGCGCCACCGGTTCAAGCGCAAGACGCTCTTCAGAGGAAATCCCAGCGCCACCATCTCGACGTCGTAGCGAGCGCCGACGCCCTGCGACTTCGACCCGATCGGCTCCCACTTGCTGATCCCCTCGAGCACGGCGGCGACGTGGCGGTGATCGGCGAAGTAATCGAAAGCACGCTCAGGCGAGCACTTGATGGTGACCGCAGCGGTGAACTCGAGTCGAGCCATTTGCCCAAGATAGTGTCCCCATTCGGGGGTCGGCCGAAAGTCGCCGGATCGGCGCCCGAGATCAAGGCGCCGGCGAGCAACGCAGCGCGCATGTCGGTCGACCTGTAAGCGAGTAGCGGAGCCGGCAACGCGGATATCGGGCGCCTAGCCGGATGAACCCGAAGGGTGCCACGGGCACCGCGCAGCGCTGCCCCTGGCATTTCGGTCGAGCCTCCGAAGGGGGACACTACGTGTCAGTGCGCTGGACGGGCGGGACGGTTGCGATCGATGACTCGGTTGCGATGCCCAACACTGTCAGCGGCCGAACTCTTCGCGATTCCTTCTGGGCGGACGTTGAGAGCCTCACCTTCGGCCTCGCGCGCCGCCGGGGCGATTCGGTGTGCCTCGGCCCGTTCGAGATGATCCGCCTGGGACCGGCCGCCGTCACGCGGCGCGGCGTCAAGTGGCCGATCGAAGGCGGCCTTCTCGCGCGGGCGCCGGGCGGCCGTTTGCGCTTCGAGACCCTCTACGGGCGGCTGGTGGCATCCGTCGAGGGTTACCAACCGATGCTCCCGCGCGCCCTCTACGTGCTGACCCAGCTCCCGGTCCACCACCTATGGACGCGGATGCATCTGCTTCGTGTGCGTGGGAGGCAGCCCGCACCCGGCGTGCCCGTCGACCCTGCGACACGCCTCGCCGCGGCGGTGATCGACGCAGGTGTGTGTATCGCGGTGGCGGCGGTGGCGGGACGGCACCGGCGGTTAGGCGTGTTGTTGGGTTTCACCGCCGGGTACCACGTGGCCTGCTGGAGCGGGTCAGGCCGCACGCTTGGCGGAGCGATCATGAAACAGCGCGTGGTCGCGGTGGATGGCTCGCGCGTGACCGCCGGCCAGGCGGCCTTGCGACTGGTGGCGCTCCCGCTGGTCGCATTGTCGCGACGCAACTTACATGATGAGATTTCCGGGACCGACGTCGTCGCGGATTAGGATTTCACAGTGGCCCCAGGCGTCGATCTCGTCATCTTCGGCGCCTCAGGCGACCTTGCTCAGCGCAAGATCCTGCCTTCGCTGAAGCGCTTCGCCAACCGCGACGGGATGCCGCTCAGGGTGGTGGGCGTCGGGCGCACTGCGCAATCGACGGCCCATTTTCGCGACGTGGTGAGGAAGTCGAGTGGGAGCCAGCGGCTGGCCGCGACCGCGGAGTGGGCCCGCCTCGACTACAGGACGCAAGCCACCTTCTCGGGTTTGAAGAAGCTGCTTTCGGGGGCCGGAAATGTGATCTTCTACCTGGCCACGCCACCCGAGACGTTCAGCGACATCATCCGTGCGCTCGGCCAGTCAGGCCTGACGACTCGAGGCGACCCCGCGCGACGGATCGTGGTCGAAAAGCCGCTCGGCCATGACCTGGAGTCGGCTCGCAAGCTCGACGCGCAGCTGGCGAAGGCGTTCGAGGAGACGCAAATCTTTCGCATCGACCACTACCTGGCCAAGGACACGGTTCAGAACGTGCTCGCGTTCAGATTCTCGAACTCACTCTTCGAACCGGTGTGGAACCGCAACCTCGTAGAGACGATCCAGATCACAGCAGCCGAGAGGGAGGGCATCGGCAAACGGGCGGGCTATTACGACCAGACAGGGGCGGTCCGCGACATCATTCAGAACCACGTGCTCCAGCTTCTGGCTCTGGTCACCATGGAGCCGCCGACCACGTTCGACGCCGAGTACGTGCGCCGCGCCAAGCGTGCGGCGCTGCGCGCGATGTCGCCGATCAATCCGAGCTATGCAGTCCGCGGCCAGTACATGGGCTATCTCGACGAGGACGCCGTTGCCAACGATTCGAGGCGCGAGACCTACGCCGCCGCTCGCCTGTCGATCGAGAACTGGCGATGGGATGGAGTGCCGATCTTTGTACGCACGGGCAAGGCGCTCCAGCGAAGGGTCACAGAGGTCGTCATCAAGCTGCGCGACGCCCCGCATCTGAGGATTGGGGGTAATCGCCAGCGCGGAATTCCCTCGCTGATCGTGATCCGCATCCAACCCGACGAAGGAATCACGATCCGGATCGGCGCAAAGCGGCCTGGGACGCGGTTCGAGATGGTGCCCGCCGGCATGAAGCTCGACTACAAAGGCTTGACCAGGGCGCCGCTGCCGGACGCTTACGAGAACGTGCTGTCGGAGGTGCTGGCGGGCGGTCACTCCGCATTTCCCGGGGCCGAGGAGATCGAGCTGCAATGGGAGATCGTCGATCCGCTCATCAAAGCATGGGAGTCTGAAGGACATCCCGAACCCTACGCGCGAGGCTCGTGGGGCCCGCAAGCCGCCGACGACCTGGTCGCCTCGGGTGGCGGGGGGCGATGGATTGTGAGCGGAGACGAGCCGGGCACGGACTAGCCCGCGTCCACGTCATACCTGCGCTGAAAGAAAAAGGGGGCAGCGTTCGCTGCCCCCTTGGACGCGACTTGTCTTAGGCCTTGTGGGCCATGGTGTTGCTGGTGCTCATCCAGAGCTGGCTCTTGTTGGGGTAGAGCCAAAGGAGCATCGCGGCGACGATGATCGAGATCAAGAACGGAACGATGTCGAACTTGCTGACAGTGATCTGGTTGAAGACCTGGTAGATGACCTCGAAGATGGCGTAAAGAATCAAAGCGCGGACCCAGCTCACGTTTCCTTCGGGGTCAAATCCCGCGATCATGACGCCGGCCCCAAACGCGATTCCGGCGACGGAAGCCGATACGCCGGCCCACGTGTCGAAGTCGAAAAAGGTGCCACCAATGAAGCCCAGCCCTGAGCCCATAACTATCAATAAGCCCATGAACCACATCAAGAGCTTCAACGCCAGCGGGTTCCACTTAGCCACTAGTAGCATTCCTCCATGTCGACCGCGGTTTGATAACGGATTGGTTAATCAGCGGTCTTTTCATGCCAACTTGTACCTTGTTTGCACGGTTCTTGCAAGGTTACTCACGCAATTGGCGCCCCTCCGCGCCACACTCGACGAGGTTTTAGACCGTAAGCCCAAGCGAATGCGCCCTCGTGCTCAGCGTCCCAAAGCACGAGGTCAGCAAGCATTGCCGGAGCTACGGCGCCACGGTCCGAACGCGACAGTGAGAGAGCGCCGCCGACCGTCGCTGCGATCAACGCTTGCTCCGCCGACATCTTGAAGACGCCAACCGCGAGTGCGACGACAAGGCTCATGCTCGTGATGCCACTCGTGCCCGGGTTGTGATCCGTGCCGAGCGCAATCGCTGCGCCGGACGCGACCAGCTCTTTCACGGGCGGCAACTTTCCGATTGAAAGGGCGGTGCCCGGCGCGAGAGTGGCGACGACGCCGGCGCGTGCGAGGGCGACGGCGTCGCCGCGATTGGCGCACAGAAGATGGTCCGCGGAAACTGCGTGCAGCTCAGCGGCGAGGCGTGATCCGCCAGTGCGGGCGAGCTCGTCCGCGTGGATTCGCGGAATCAGCTTCGCGTCCAGCGCGGCCTTGAGGATGCGTCGCGATTGGTCGACGCTGAAATATCCCTGGTCGCAGAAGACGTCGCAGAAGCGAGCGCCCGCCTGGTTTGCCTCGGCGCACCATCCGGCCACATCCTTGGCGTACTTGCCAAACTTGGCGCCCCGGTCCGGAGGAAGGGCGTGCGCGGCGAGGAAGGTGACCTCGACTCGCGGCAGGTCCGTGCGCTGACCAAGGCGGCTGAGAATGCGCGCTGCCTCCAGCTCCCCGTAATGCTCGAGGTGATACCCCGTTTTCGCTTCCACCGTCGTCGCTCCGCCGTCGAACCACAGCCGCAGCCGTTGCGCGGTCGCCTCCTCTAGAGCTTCGATGGGCGTCTCGCGAGTCGCCTTGACAGTTGCACGGATGCCGCCGCCCGACTTGGCGACGTTGGCGTATGAGGCGCCGGCCGTTCGCATCGCCACCTCTGCCATGCGGTCGCCCGCATAGACGGGATGGGTGTGCGCATCGATCAGGCCTGCCGTCACCAGCCCTCCGCCGCAATCCTCGTCCTCGCTCACATAACCCATGAGCTCGATGGGCTCGTCGCCTTCGCGCCCGCACCAGGCGATGCGTTCGTCATCGACGACCACCGAGGCACGTTCGACGACCCCCGCGGGCGTGCCCGTGAACAGCCGCCCGATGTTGGTCAGCCGCCTCATCTCGAGACCACCGTCGTTCCGCCGACGACCACGTTGCTCACGTCGCGCGCCGAACGACAAAACATCAAGTAACCGAGGTCGAGATTGGCCTTTGCGGCGACGTTTGGCGGGTCGATCGTGATGAAGTCCGCGAGCATCCCCGCTTTCAGCTCGCCGGCCTCCCACCCCAATGAGCGCATGCCGCCGATGGTCGCGGCGCGAAACAGATCGTCTGGTTGATGATGCACGCGGCGTCCGGTGGCTCGACGCTGGTCGAGCTCCAGCCCTCGCGCCTCCTCGAACATGTCGATGACCGCGTTTGAGTCGCTCCCGACGCAAATCGGGCTGCCCGCAGCCGCCAGGCGACCAAGGGGGCCGACACGATCGCCGAGGTCCCTTTCACTCGTCGTGCAAGCGGCAATCGATACCTCGTGCCCGCCCAACAGCGCGATATCCGCATCGTCGACGTGGATGGCGTGAACTGCAGTCAGATCATGACCGAGGATTCCCTCGCGTTCGAGGAGCTGGGTTGGCGTGCAGCCCGCAATCGCAACGCACTGATCAACCTCGGCTTGCTGTTCCGCCAGGTGGATGTGCAGCGGCGCGTTTCGCTTGCGCGCCCACTCCGCCACGATCCGCATCGACGGTGGGTCGACAGCTCGCACACTGTGAATCGCAGCTCCAACACGCACGCCATCCCGACCCGAGAACCCATCCATTCGCGCCGCCCAGCTGTCGGCATCGCCGTCTGAGAACGACTTCTGAGCGCCTTCGAGCCGGCGGCCGTCCAGGCCGCCTCGCAGGTAGCACGCGTCAATCAACGTGACGCGGATCCCCTCCTCGATCGCCGCTTGCGTGACGGCTTCACCCAGCTCATTGCCCAAACCGTGCAGGTAGTGGAACTCACCCACGGCGGTGATTCCCGCCTGAAGCATCTCGCGAAAAACCGCGCGGCAGTGTCCCAGATAGCTTGCCGATGTCCAGCCCTCGGCGGCCCGGTACATCTTCGTCCGCCATTCCCAGAAGTCGCCGCCTCCCGACTCCATCTGTCCGCGCATGGAGTGCTGGAACGCATGGCTGTGCACGTTGGCGAGCCCAGGTATCGTCCAGCCGCGCAGCTTGGTGGCGCCGCTGGGCGCCGGCACGCCTTCGCTCATGGCCTTGATGCGTCCATCCGCGACCTCGATCAGCACGTCATCGGCTCGATGTCCGACCCACGCCTGTTCGGCGTGCCAGAGACCGGAGCCGTTCACCGGCTCATCGGGATGTGGACGCCACGCTCGTTCGCGACATCGATCGCGCGCTGGTAGCCGGCGTCGGCATGCCGCATGACGCCGGTCCCGGGGTCGTTCGTGAGGACGCGCTCGAGCTTTCGCGCCGCCTCATCGGTGCCATCCGCAACGACCACCATCCCCGCATGGATCGAACGGCCGATGCCGACCCCCCCGCCATGGTGGACGCTCACCCAGGAGGCACCGCTCGACGTGTTCAGCAGGGCATTCAGGATCGGCCAGTCGGCGATCGCATCTGAGCCGTCGAGCATCGCCTCCGTCTCGCGGTAAGGAGATGCGACCGAGCCCGAGTCGAGATGGTCGCGACCGATCACGATCGGCGCTTTGACGGCGCCAGACCGGACAAGCTCGTTGAAAAGCAGACCAGCGCGCGAACGCTCGCCGTAACCGAGCCAGCAGATACGGGCCGGCAAGCCCTGGAAGCTGACCCGCTCGCCGGCAGCGGTGATCCAGCGCACTAACGCCGCGTCGTCTGAGAATTCCTCGACGATTGCGCGATCCGTGACCGCGATGTCGGCCGGATCGCCCGATAGAGCAGCCCACCGGAACGGGCCTTTGCCCTCGCAGAAAAGCGGCCTGATGTACGCGGGCACGAAACCCGGGAACTCGAACGCGCGCTCGGAGCCCCCCAGCCGAGCCTCCGCGCGCAGGCTGTTGCCGTAATCGAACACCTCCGCGCCATGGTCGAGAAAATCGACCATCGCATCGACGTGACGGGCCATGCTCTCGCGAGCGCGCTTCACGTACACCACGGGATCGTCGAGCCGGAGCTCCTGCGCGTCCTCGGGGCTTAGCCCCGCCGGGATGTAGCTCAGCGGATCGTGCGCCGGGGTCTGGTCGGTGACGATGTCGACGTCGAAACCGCGGGCCGCCAGCGCCGGCAGCACTTCAGCCGCGTTGCCGTGCAATCCGATGGATAGAGCGCGCTTCGCGATCTTCGCCTCTGTCGCCAGCTGCAGCGCGTGCTCGAGGTTGTCAGCGCGAGCGTCCAGGTAGCGGTGCTCGAGGCGGCGCTTGATGCGCTCGTCATCCGCCTCGACGCAGATCGCGACGCCGCCGTTGAGGGCGATCGCCAGCGGCTGCGCGCCGCCCATGCCGCCGAGGCCCGCGGTCAGGGTGACGGTCCCAGCCAGCGACCCATGAAATCGTTTTCGGGCGATTGCGGCGAAAGTTTCGTAGGTGCCCTGCAGGATGCCCTGCGTGCCGATGTAGATCCAGGAGCCCGCCGTCATCTGCCCGTACATCGTCAGCCCGAGGGCCTCGAGGCGCCGGAACTCGTCCCACGTCGCCCACTCCGGCACGAGCATCGAGTTGGAGATGAGTACCCGCGGCGCCCATTCGTGAGTGTCGAAAACCCCAACCGGCTTACCTGACTGAACCAGGAGCGTCTGGTCGCCTTTCAACACTGTGAGCTCGCGAACGATGGCGTCGAAGGCTTCCCACGACCGCGCCGCCCGGCCGGTGCCGCCATAGACGACGAGATCTTCGGGCCGCTCGGCGACCTCGGGGTCCAGGTTGTTCATCAGCATTCGCATCGCGGCTTCCTGCGCCCACCCCAGACAGGTGAGCGTTGAACCGCGTGGAGCGCGAACGGTTCGGGTCATCTCAGCCTGCCGATCACCGCCTCGGCCGCCTCGACCACCGCGCCGCTCCGCACGAGAGCTTCGGCGGCCGCCAGCTCTGGAGACAGGACTCGGTCCGGGCCCGGGCCGCCGACGTGCTTGCGCACGAGGTCGCGAACCGCGGCCGTCGCCGGCGCCGGCTTCAGCGGGGCGCGGAGGTCGAGCGCGCGAGAGGCGGCCGTCAATTCGACGGCAAGGATGTGAGTCAGGTTGTCGAGCACCGCGCGGAGCTTCAAGGCTGCGCCCCAACCCATCGAGACGTGGTCCTCCTGCATCCCGGAGGTCGGGATGGAGTCGACGCTGGCGGGCGCGGCCAAGCGCCGGTTCTCCGCCACCAGGGCGGCTGCCGTGTACTGAGCGACCATCAGGCCGGAGTTGACCCCCGGCTCTTCGGCCAGGAAAGGCGGCAAGCCCTCAGAGCGGTGGGGATCCAGAAGCCGATCGAGCCGGCGCTCGGAAATCGACCCGACCTCAGCGGCCGCGATGGCCAGGAAGTCGGCGGCGAATGCCAGAGGCTCTCCGTGAAAGTTGCCGGTGGACTCGACATCGCCGTTTTCGAGCACGACGGGGTTGTCGACCACCGACGCAAGCTCGATGGCAGCGGTGCGGCGCGCAAAATCGAGGGTGTCGCGCGCGGCGCCCGCCACCTGCGGGCTGCACCGGACCGAGTACGAGTCCTGGACCGCGTGGTGCGAACGGCGGTGTGACGACACGATTCCCGAGCCGCTGAGCAGCTTGGCGAGGTTGGCGGCGCTCGCCACCTGGCCGGCGTGGGGTCGGATCTCGTGCAGCTGCGCCTGGAAAGTGCGGTCGGTGCCCAGCAGCGCTTCCGCGGACATGGCCGCGGTGATGTCCGCCGTCCGGAAGCAGCGCTCGGCGTCGGCGCACGCGAGCGCGAGCATGCCCAGCATGCCGTCGGTCCCGTTGATAAGGGACAAGCCCTCCTTCGTTTCGAGCTTCAACGGCTTCAGCTTTGCCGCCTTGAGAGCCTGAAGGGCAGGCCTCGTGGCGCCGTCGGCATCGGTGACCTCGCCTTCGCCGACCAGGGCCAGCGCGATGTGGGCCAATGGGGCGAGGTCTCCACTGCAGCCGACCGAGCCGTGCCTCGGCACAACCGGAGTGATCCGAGAGTTGAGCAGGGCGATCAACGCTTCGGCCAGGACCGGCCGGACCCCCGAGAGACCCATGGAAAGAGTTCGCGCCCTCAGCAGCATGGTCGCGCGGACCACCTCGTTCTCGACCGGTTGGCCCATGCCGGCCGCATGGGAGCGGATCAGCGCCAGCTGGAGCTCGGGCTGCCGGAGCGGGGCCACCCTGGTGCCGGCCAGGGCGCCGAAACCTGTCGAAACCCCGTAGACGGGCTCGCGTGAGGCCGCAGCACGCTCGACGCGCGTCCTGCTGCGCTCCATCCGGGCTCGCGCCGAAGCCGACAGGGCGACCTGCTCGCCGTGACGAGCCACGGCCACGACCTGCTCCTCGCCCAGGCCGGCGCCCCGCAACGTGACTGTCACAGGTGGAAGGCTAGCGACTCACTGTCCGCGCCGGGCTGGCGGCACCTCCTCCCCTGCGGGGAGAGGGCTGGGTAGCGGGGCGTAAGCGGGCAATGTTCTTGATCGCCTCTCGCCGGCTCAAGCCGCTCATCCGAGCTGCGTTCGCCGCGACGTAGAGGGCTACCTCATCGGGATCCGTCCACGCGTAAGACCTGAGCGCCCAGCCGATGGCCTTGCGGATGAAGAAGTTGCGTTCTGCGAGGTTGGGATCGATGTTGGCGTAGAGGAGATCGAGGTCGGTGTCCTTCTTGAATGAGATCTGGCAGATGATCGAGACCCGTCTCTTCCACATGTCTTTGTCGGTGCTCCAGGCGCGCATCACCGGCCGCATCTCATCCGGATGGGCGCGAAGGAGATCGCCGACGAGATGCGCGATCCCATCGACGTAGTCCCACCACGCTCCAGTCACGATCATCTCTTCATATAGCGGCAGCACGTCCGGCCTGCGGCAGTCTCGATGAAGCCGGTGAGCGAGCAGCTCGATGGCGGCATACCGCTCCTCGCGAAACCTCGCTCCGCGCCAAAGGTCGAGGACGGCCGCGTGCCATTCCTCGCAGGATGCGAGCGGGTGGCCGGCGAAGACGCGCCTGGAGATGGCTCTCATGTCCGGCGCGGTGATACCTCGGTATGGCATCTCGGATTTCATGTACGCCTGCATGCCCGGAGCGCGCCCCGGATTCGCACCGGCCTCCAGGGCAGATCTCATCGCATTCCCGAGCGCGGTCATGGCGCCGGGATGTATCGCGCGCCGACCGGCGAACCGTCTTCAGCCTCGACCACCCAGGTCGAGCCTTTGTCGAGCTCCGTCTGAGACGCCTTTAGGATGCGCCGCCGGATCAGCTCTTCGACCAGCTCCTGCACCACGTCGCCGTGCGTGCACAGGACGACGTCGTCCAGGTTTGGGTCGCCGAGGAATCGTAACGCTCCCTTCAACCCGGCGCCCTCGGCCAGCTGCCGGGTCTCCTGCACCGCCAACCTCCGCGCCCGGGCCAGGGGTTCGACGGTCTGGACGCACCGAACGTACGGGCTCGAGATGATGGCCGAGATCGCGTACGGCCCCATTACCGACACCAGCGCCTCGGCCTGTTTGAAACCGCTCTTGCTGAGTGGGCGCTTGCGATCGTCGTCCTCCCAATGACTGCGACTGCCGGCCTTGGCGTGCCGCACCACATAGAACGTCGACATTCAGCTTGTCAACGCGTCAGGGCATCCAATCGCGCAGGCTCTTGCGACCGAGAGATTTCCAGACCTTCGGCCATTTCTTGCGGGCGTCTTCGGCGGCGAGGTGCTCCACGGCGATCAGCTCTCCCGCCACGAATGCGCGGCGGCCGCTGATACGAGTCCCGCGAAGCCAGGCCTGAGCCGTGACGCTGTCCTGGTGCTCGCCGAGAATGGTCTGAAGCTTGGCCGCGTACCGGGCGAACGATGTGGCGCCTGCACCGACGACAGGCGCGACGGCTTCAGCTGCGTAACGCGCGCGTTTGGCCAGGATCCGGATGCGATGCAGGTCGGCGTCTGCCGGCGGATCGGGCAGATTCTTGACTGCGGAGCGGAGGCGGCGCCAAGGACCGGTGGCGAGCAGGGGAAGCACGGACGAAGCGGGCTGATCGGCCTCCGGCAATGCGGCCGGCGCGTGCGCCGCATCGACGAGCCTCTCCAGGAGATCCACGTAGCGGGTGGAGTCCAGGTCGGCGAGCAGCTTCTTACGAAGGCCTTCGATCTCCACCTCCAGCAGGTGAAGGACGCCGACCGCGGACCGCAGGTCGTTGGCCGGGAGCGACTTCGCCCGCTCGCGCAGCCGCTCGAGCAGCACCTCCTTGTCTCGCACGGCGCCAAGGCCGAGCGCCAGCCAGCCGAGCTCGGATCGCAGCGGGTCGATCCATTCCGGGTCGAGCAGCGGCCCGAAGGTTCTTAGATGCGACCTCAGTTTTCGAGTCGCCACGCGCGCCTGGTGGACTGCCTCCGGATCGGGACTCGTCCGCACGAGCGGGTCGTGATAGAGCAGCGCTGCGACGGATTGTGCGATGACGCTGCGGATCACGTCCCGCGCCGGCGAGGCTGGCTCGACGACCATCGGCGCCACCTCCGGCGGTTCCATCGCGCGAGGGCCCAGGGCCCTGATGTGCTTGGGAGTCGGGTCTGGAGCGCCCGCCCCCGCGGTGCGCAAGCGGGCCACCAGAGGCGCCACGATGCCGCTGCCGTTCTCTCCGCCTTGGGCGACCTCGACCTCGATCTCGCGGAAGCGAGCGGCGACTCGCCGACCGTCTCTTACCGACACCTCATCGTCGACGACCTCGGCCAGCGGCCTGCCCGAGCCGTCGAGCAACCTGACGCGCCGGCGGACCGTCGACAGCCGCGCGACCGGGATGAGCTGGGCCTTGCGGACGTATGCGCGCACGACTGCCACTGCCCCAGGGGGCGGCTTCTTTGCGCCACCCTGGAACGTGAGCTCGTCGCGTTCGAGGAGAGCTGGGTTCAAGCCGTCGCCCGATGCATGCCTCGGGGGGAGCTTGAGCGTCCACCCTTCGCCTGCCCTATGGCGCAAGGAGACCCCCCAGCGCGCGAGGCGGAGGTCGGGAGTGTCGTAGTAGACGGTCTCGAGCCGAACCGCCTCGGGAGGCGAGACCGTGACGCCGTCCACGACCCCGTTCAGGTCGGGGAGGTGAAACGCCGGTCCGGCGCCGAGCTTTACCTCACGCTCGAGCATGCGGGACGCCGTTGACCACCCCGTTGCCGCGTGCGCTCTCTAGCGCGAGCTCCTGGAAGCGCCTGTGAGAGTTGAACCCGCGGACTGTGGGCACGCGCCGCCACGACCCATCCGGGCAGAGCTCCCATGCAAGCACGTCATCGGCGAGCAATGTTTCGAAGATCTGCGACAGCCGCTCGCAGAGCTTGATGTCAGTCACTGGTACAACCGCCTCCACGCGGCGGTCGAGGTTTCGCGGCATCAGGTCTGACGAACCCAGGTAGTACTCGGGTTCGGCATTGCCGAAGCTGAAGATGCGCGAGTGCTCGAGGAATCTTCCGACGATCGAGCGCACCCTGATGCGTTCCGACAGCCCGGGAACTCCAGGCCGTAGCGAGCACATGCTCCGCACGATGAGGTCGACCTGAGCGCCGGCCTGAGACGCGGCGTAAAGCGCGTCGATGATCTCGGGATCTACCAGGTTGTTGACCTTGATGATGATCCGGCCCCCGACCACGCTTTCGCGTTCTATGAGCTGCCTGATTCCCGAGCGCAGGCTCGTCGGCGCGACCAGCAGCTTGCGATAGCGATGCTGGCGGCTATAACCGGTCAGGAGGTTGAACAGCTCGGTGACGTCCGCGCCAAGGTCCGCGTCTGACGAGAGCAGGCTGACGTCCTCGTAAAGGTGGGCGGTGCTCGGGTTGTAGTTGCCGGTGCCGACGTGAAGGTAGTGCTGGATGTGCCGGCCCTCGCGCCTGACCACCAGGGTCACCTTGGCGTGGGTCTTCAACCCGACCAACCCGTACACCACGTGCACGTTGGCTTCCTCGAGGGCGCGGGCCCACGTGATGTTGGCCTGCTCGTCGCCGCGAGCCTTCAGCTCCACCAGCGCGACGACCTGCTTACCTGCCTCGGCGGCACGGATCAGCGCGCGCACGATTGGGCTTGCTGGGCCCGAGGTCCGGTACAGCGTCTGTTTGATCGCGAGCACGTTCGGGTCGCTCGCGGCGTGGTCGATGAACGCTTCGACCGACGTTGCGAAAGAGTCGTAGGGATGGTGCGCGAGCAGGTCGCCCGACCGCAGGACGGCGAACAGGTCTGGTACTTCGACGCCCAGGCCACGAAGTCGCGGTTGCGTGGTCGGAGTCCACGGCTCCTCTTTGAGGTCCGGGCGATCGAGCTGCGAGAGCACGACCAGGCTGCCGAGATCGAGCAGGCCTTTCGCCTGGTATACGTCGCTCGGCTGAAGCTCCAGCTCGCGCGTCAGAAGCTCGAGGACCTCGGCGGACATGCCCGGATCGACCTCGAGGCGCACCACGCGCGCGTGGCGCCGCCGGCGTCGAAGCTCCGTCTGGATCGCGGCAAGCAGGTCCTCGGCATCGCTGTCGATCTCGTCAAGGTCACCGTCGCGCGTGACGCGGAACGGGTGATGGGCGACGATCTCCATGCCCGGGAACAACGCCTGCATGTGCAGGGCGATGACGTCCTCGAGCGGCACGTAGCGGCGGCCTTCCACAAGTGGGATGAACCGGGGCAGCACCGGCGGCACCTTGACCCGCGCGAACCGCTGCTGGTGGCGCTGAGGATCGCGGACCATGACCGCAAGGTTCAGCGACAGGTGCGAGATGTATGGGAAGGGATGGCCCGGGTCGACCGCCAGGGGAGTGAGCACCGGAAAGATCTGCTGGCGGAAGACTGTGTGGAGCTGGCTCAGCTCTTTCTTGGTCACCTCATCGGCGCGCACGATCACGATGCCCGCTTCTGCAAGCTCCGGAACGATGACTTCATTGAAGAGCGTGACCTGCCGGTCGACCAGGCTCTCGACACGAGCCCGGATAGAGCGGAGCTGCTCCAGTGGGGACATGCCGTCGGGCGAAGCAGCCGCCACGGCCGCCAGGACCTGCTCCTTCAAGCCGGCGACCCGGACCTGGAAGAAGTCGTCGAGGTTCTGGCTGAAGATCGCCAGGAAACGAACCCGCTCCAAAAGGGGCAGCTTGGGGTCCTCCGCCATGGCGAGGACACGCTCGTCGAAGTCGAGTCGGGACAGCTCCCGGTTGAGGTAGCGGGGCGCCTCCGGGACCGGATTCGGGCCTGCCTGATCCGAGTCCGTCTGGACCCCCACCACCATGTCACGAACATTAGCGGTTGCCGACCGGAGGTAGGTTATCGGCCCGTTAACCTGCTCCCACCCCCGGCCGCCGGGCACCTTCGGCAGCGCGCCGGAAGGCCGCTTGCTAGCGATAATCTCCGCCTTTCCCGATCGGGACGCCTGTGCACCGCCCGAAGAGGTTGCCTGGCTACTGCAGGCCGTCTGGCAACACCTCAGATGCCGCCGGCCAGATCGAGCCAGGCGCCCGAGTTGGGGGGCAGGCTGAGGCGGTCCGCGCGACGCCTCACCATCGGGTTCGTCGCGATGAGCAGGCGGCCGCGCGAAGACAGCTCGACGGGCCGGGCCAGGAAGTTGACGGCGACTCTGAAGGGGCCGCGCTCATAGACGAGGACACCTTCAGGCGCGGGACACCACTTGAAATCATTCGGCAGCGAGCCCGAGAGGGGCCGCCGCAATGCCAGCACGCGCTGATGGAAGACCAGCATCGACTCGGCCATGCCTGCCTGGGCGTCAACAGCGAAATCGTCCCAGCCCGCCGGCATCGGCAGCCACGGTGCCGCCTTCGAGAAGCCTGCGTTGGGTTGCCCCTTGTGCCACGGGAGCGGCACCCGGCAGCCGTCCCTACCCCGCTGCTTGCCCCCACTGTGGAAGAAAAACGGGTCCTGTCGGGCGTCGTCGGGTAGATTCACCTCCTCGAGTCCGAGCTCACCTCCCTGGTACAGGAACACTTGCCCAGGCAGCCCAAGCAGCAAAAGGAGCGCCGCGCGGGCGCGCTGGCGACCGACGAAGCCGCCCCCAAGTCGCGTGACCTGCCGGACCACGTCGTGATTGGAGACCGTCCAGCTCGGCATCTGTCCGGGTCCGTGGAGTGCATGACGATCGACGTCGATCGAGCGCTTCCACAAAGATGCATCCCATTTCGCACGGATGAGCGCGAATGCCATGTTGAGCTGGTCCGGCAGGATGTAGCGGGACTGCCGCTGGGGTTCAAAGATCTCGCCCACCAGCACGCGGTCCGGCCGGTAACCGTTGACTATCTCCCTCCATCGACGATAGACCTCGTGGACTGGGGGCTGGTCGATGATCGCGAAGGTCGCATCGGGCTTGGCTTGCCCCGTCATCGGATCCTTGACCATCGGCTGGTCGGCGAGGTCCTTGCGCTTGAACAGCGCGGAGGCGACGTCGATCCGATAGCCGTCGGCGCCGCGGTCGAGCCAGAACCTGAGGATCTTCTCGAACTCCTTGGGCACGTCGGGATTCCACCAGTTCAGGTCGGGCTGCTCTGGCGCGAAGAGGTGTAGGTACCACTGTCCGCTGCTCTCATCCTTCGTCCACGCCGGTCCGCCGAACGCCGACTCCCAGTTGTTGGGCGGCGATCCGTCCGGCTTTCCATCGGCGAAGTAATAGAGAGCTCGATGCGGATCATCCGGCGAGGAGAGGGCCGCTCGGAACCACGGGTGCTGGTCGGACGTGTGGTTGGGAACGAGGTCGACAAGGACCTGCAGCCGTCGTTCGTGGGCGCTCTGGATGAGCTGGTCGAAGTCCTGGAGCGTCCCGTACTCGGGGTTGACGTCGTAGTAGTCGGCCACGTCGTAGCCGTGGTCCTTCTGCGGCGAGGGATAGAACGGAGTGACCCATATCGCGTCGACTCCCAGACGCTTGAGGTAATCGAGACGCGAGGTGACTCCCGGCAGGTCGCCAATGCCGTCGTCGTTCGAATCGGCGAAGCTTCGGACGTAGACCTCGTAGAAGACCGCGCCGCGCCACCACGGGCGCGTCCAACCCTCACCGCCCCTCAACGGCGGATCCTCAGCCGACGTTGCGCTTCAACCAGTCATTCAGTGGCCCGGCATCGCTCCAGACCTTGACGATGTGCTTTCGCGCCGCGCTGCTGCCCAGCCAGGGCTGCAGCCCGAAGTTTTTGTAGATGTAGAGGATCTTGTGGCGCAGCAGGCGCGCCCTCGGATGGTCCTGCGGCCAGCCGGCCGGGACCCTCTTCAAGGCTTCCCCGCCGATCTCGTAACCCGCTTTCTCGAGCTTGGCCACGATGGCCGCAAGCGGCACGCCGGTCGAGTCGGCCGCAACCTTCTTTCGATACTTGACCACCTGCGGCGGCGTCATCTCGTAACGGCCGGCGGCCACTGTGAGGCCGCGGGCGTCGAGCGACAGGTAGCCCCCGCGGTCTCCCATCGCCGCATAGCCCGCGATGTTCGTCTTGTATGGCGACTTGTCTTTCGAAAAGCGGATGTCGCGATTGGGTCGGAAGATCTTCCCAGGCCCGTAATCCTTCTCGAGCGATTCCATCAGCGCCGCCATCGGCCCTTTGACCGCCTCTTCGTAGACCCGCCGGTTGGCCTCGAAGTAGCGCTTGGAGTTGTCGAGCTCGAGGCCGATGAAGAAACGCTGACAGTCCTCTGACCAGCCGCGAAACGCTGCGGTCATTCGAAGGCCGCGAGACTTGCGCGCTCGGCCTCCCACATCTCGTCGAACATCTTCTCCGTCTCGTCGAGCGAGCACACGGCGGCGGTCAGAGGGTCGAGCATCAGCGCGTACATGGCCTTGCGCCGGTCCCGCTCGAGCAAGGCCTGCACGACGAGCTCGTGCACCGCCATGTGCGAGCGGTTCAGGGCGGCCAGCTGCTCCGGAAGGGGACCAAACGTCACCGGTCTTATGCCATCCGGACCGACAACGCACTCGACCTCTACACAGCCGTCCGGAAGGTTCTCGATCGATCCTGAGTTCGTGACGTTCCCATGGATGCTGGTCGGCCGGCCGTGCTCCATCGCTTCGATGATGTAGGACGCGTACTCGTGGCTCCGCTTCAGAGGAATCTCGGTCTCGCCGTGCAGCATCGAGTGGATGCGCTCGTCGTTTTCCTTGCGCCAGTCCGGCCAGTTGTTGGCATAGAACCCGCTCTCCCCGAGATATCCCGGCCTGGTGTACCTCTCCAGGAGGTCGGGCCGCTTCCGGTAATAGGGAACGTACTCGGAGAAGTGCCCGCTGGACTCGGTGACGAACGCGCCGAGGTGCAGCATCACGTCGAAGCGAACCGGGTCACGCTCGTAGATCTCAGGCTGGGAGGCGCGCTCGCGCAGCTGCGGGTAGAGGTCCTTGCCGTGGCGCTCCAGCGTGGTGAACCACGCGTTGTGGTTGATGCCGGCGCACCGCCACGTCAGGTCGTCGTACGGGACATCAAGGAACTCCGCCAGCAGCCTCGAGGTGGCCTGCACGCTGTGGCACAGGCCGACCACCGACAGTCCGGATGAGCGGCTCGCCGCCAAGGTGAGGATGGACATCGGATTCGTGTAGTTCAGAACCACCGCGCTCGGAGCCAGGCGCTCGACGTCCGCCACTATCTCGAGCCACGCCGGCCCTGTGCGCAGCGCTTTGAAGATGCCACCCGGGCCGATCGTGTCTCCGATGCACTGATCGACCCCGTACTTGATGGGGATGTCGTAGTCGTGCCGCACGTTTTGAAGACCGGCGACCTCGATCGAGTTGACCACGTAGTCGGTGCCCTTCAGCACGTCGAGCCGCTCCGTGGACGCCTCGACGGTCCAGTCCTTTCCCGTCAGCTCGATCAACCGCTCCGCGATCCGCCGGGCCAGGTCGAGGCGGACTGGGTCGATGTCGACGAGGGCGAAGATGCCGCGGTCGAGGCCCTCGACGGCGAGGATGTCGGTGATTATCTGGCGCGCGAATACCGCGCTGCCGGCCCCGACCAGCGTCACCTTCGGCATCGATTAGCTTCCCTCCCGGCTCAAGCCGCGTGTCACGCCGGCTTCATTAGTGCCGGCGGACGAATTCTAAACGCGGCTATTCAGGAGGATCGGCAATCGCCTTGACGGCCCGGAACTGTGAATGGCTCATGACCAGCAGCCGGGCGTCGGCGCTGACCACGACCGTTGCCTCGTTCGACGCGCGCTTCCACATCGCGTTCCAGCCAAAGCTGTCCCCCGCTCCCAGCGTGCGGGTTCGGGAGAGACACGCCGTGGCTTGCAGCCGGCCGTCAATCACCACCACGAATTCCGAGCAGTGCTTGCCTTCCCGTGCGACCTGGATTCCAGCGGGCAATAACACCTCGTCGAAATAGACCAACAGCGCCTGCAGGCGCCGGTCCGGGTAGGCAGCCAGCTCTCGCGTGGCGCGTAGGGCCTTGATCCGCGTCGCGCTTGACAGCTGGCCGTTTGCCTTCATTCGGGGCCGATCGAAAGGGTCAGGTCGTATGAACCCTGGGAAAAGACCGGGCGGGCCGACGGCCGGAATCGCCGAAGCAGCTCGAGCGCCGGCCGGTTGTCGCCCTGGACGCTCGCCGTAAAGGACTGGATTCCAGCGGAGTGCGCCAGATCGCCGAGGCGGCTGAGCATGCGAGTGGCCAGGCCCTGGCGCTGCCAGTCGTCGGCGACGACCACCGCCAGCTCGGCTCTGTCGGTGCCTTTCCACCGCACGTAGCGGGCGACCCCGACGATCTCCCCGTCGACGACGGCGACCACCGCCTCACGGTCGTGGTGATCGATGTCGAGGAGGCGTTCGGGATGCGCCTGTTCGGGGCGCACTATCGGACTGTGGAAGCGGCGGTAGACGGTCGTGGGAGAGAGTCTGTAGAAGAGCCGGAGCAATGCTGCCCCGTCCGATGGTTCGAGACGGGCCAGCCCGATGTGACCCGCCGCCGCCGTCTGCATCGCGATCATTTGTCCACCTCCAGCCCGGAATCGCCGGACCAACACCTAAACAAATAGCACGATCGGTCGTATAAGTCAAGATAGACCGACCGGTCGTGCTAAGATGTCGCCCATGGCGAAAGCGCCGGCAGCGCCGACCACTGACCGCCGGCTTCAGCGTGGTGAGCGCACTCGCCAGGCGATCCTCAGCCACGCATCCCGGCTAGCATCGGCCGAAGGACTGGAGGCGGTCTCGCTGCAGCGGCTCGCGAGCGACCTCGGAATCAGCAAAAGCGGACTGTTCGCCCATTTCGGCTCCAAGGAGGAGCTGCAGCTCGCGACCGTCGAAGAGGCCGGCCGCGTCTTCACCGAAGAGGTGCTGAGGCCAGGTCTTAAGGCGGCGGCCGGTCTCGGAAGGATCTGGGCGATGTGCAACTCCTATCTCTCCTATCTAAGGCGGGCTGTGTTCCCCGGCGGTTGTTTCTTTGAAGCAGCGTTGGCCGAGTTCGACAGCAAGCCCGGGCGTGTGAGAGATGCCGTGGTAGAGAGGCGAGGCTACTGGGTCGCCAGCCTCGCGCGCGCCGTCCGCGAGGCCAAAACCGCCGGCGACATTCAGTCAGAAGTCGATTCGGATCAAGTCGCTTGGGAGTTGAGCTGCCTTCTCGTCGGTGCCAATGCGAGCTTCGTGCAAGACGGCGGGAATGTCGGCATGGAGCGGGCCCGGCGCGCGATTCGCGAACGGCTCGAGCGCATCGCGACACGATCGGCGGCAAGGTTGCCGACCCGCTAACGCACAGGTCTCCCGGAGATCAGCTCAGCTTGAGTCGTTCGGCGAAGGCCGAGATCTCGTCTCGTTGCGCTTGCGGGTCGAGGGCTGAGGTCCCGATCACCATTCGTGTTACTCCAGAAGCCGCGTGGGCTTCGACGATCTCAGGCGTCATATCGATCGATCCCCATCGGGTGTACTCGAGAGCATCAGCATCGCGGCCTGCTTCGCGGGCGGTGGCGCGCATGACGGCGATTTGGGCCGCCCGTTCCACGCTCCCGATCGCGCCGCCGGAAAAGTAGCCATCTCCCCGTAGGCCGGCGCGGCGTGCGGCCGCCCTCGTCGACCCGCCTACATGGATCGGGAGCGTCCCGGCTCCGTGCGGCTTCGGAAAGCTGACAAGGTCGGTGAACGCGAAGAACTCGCCGTCGAAGCTGACGCCCTTCTCGTCCCCCGCCCACAGGAGGCGCAGCACGTCGATTGCCTCGTCGGCGCGGCGCCCGCGCGTTGCGAAGTCAACGCCGACCGCGGCTGCCTCCCCAGGCAAAGCCCCAAGCCCAACGGTTAGCAGCCGCATACGACCTTTCGAGAGCAGGTCCAGCGTCGCCAGCCGCTTGGCGAGCGTCACCGGATGGTGATAAGGAACCTGAAGGACGCCCGTCCCAAGCAGGATGCGGTTGGTCGCAGCCGCGACGAATCCCAGGCACTGAAGCGGATCCACTATAGGAAGCGATGGATCGATGACCGTAGGTCCGAGCGTGGCTCCCGCATACAGCACGACGTGTTCTGGCACGTAGAAGGACTCGAAGCCACAGTCCTCGGCGTGTTTGGCGTACGCGATGATCGAATCAGGATCGACGCCGTTGAAGGCCGTGTTGTAGACAACGCCGAATTTCATTGAAATGAGGCTTTAGCCGGCCATCCGCTCCGCGGCACACTCCGCAGCTCGTCTATGGAGAAGGTCGCGCTCCCGCACGTTCTCCGTCAGCGATGCGGCGCGCTCGAACTCGACGCGCGCCTCCTCGGACCGCCCGAGCTTCCTCAGGAGGTCGCCGCGGACGGCCGAAAGTAAGTGGTACGACCTGAGCGCAGGCTCGTTGACGAGCGCGTCGACGAGGTCGAGTCCGGAAGCCGGGCCAAACGCCATTCCCACGGCGACAGCCCGGTTCAGCTCGACCACCGGCGACGGCGCGAGCTGCACGAGTGCGTCGTAGAGCCCCACCATGCGCGCCCAGTCGGTTTCCTCAGCGGTCGTCGCTCGAGCGTGGCACGCGGCGATCGCCGCCTGCAGCCCATATGGACGCAGAGCGCCGAGCCTCTCGGCGCGCCCGAGCGCAGCCAGACCGCGCCGGATGAGCAGACGATCCCAGCGAGCTCGATCCTGGTCGAGCAGGAGGATGGGCTCGCCGGACGGTCCAACGCGAGCGCCCAGACGCGATGCCTGGATCTCCATGAGCCCGACGAGGCCGTGAACTTCAGGCTCGGTCGGGGTGAGCTCGGCCAGGATGCGGCCCAGACGGAGAGCCTCCTCGCAAAGCGCGGGTCGGACCCAATACTCGCCTGCCGTCGCCGAATACCCTTCGTTGAAGATCAGATAGATGACCTCGAGGACGGAGGCCAGCCGCGCATCGCGATCGGCGCCGGCCGGGACCTCAAACCTGACATGCGCCTCGGCGAGCGTCCGCTTCGCGCGAACGATCCGCTGGGCGACGGTCGACACGGGGACAAGAAAGCCGCGCGCGATCTCCTCGGTCGTCAGACCGCCGACGACGCGAAGTGTGATCGCAACCCGTGCGTCCTTTGAGAGGACCGGATGGCAGGCCGTGAAGATGAGGCCGAGGAGATCGTCCCCGACCTCCTCCTCGATCGCGTCCAATTCCAAGCTGTCCTGATCCCGCTCGAGGTCCCGTCCGATCTCTTCGTGCTTGCGCTCGAGCGTCTTGCGACGCCGGACCAGGTCTATAGCGCGGTGCTTCGCGGTCCCCATGAGCCAGGCGCCCGGCCGCTCCGGCACCCCCTGGGCGGGCCACTGCTCGAGCGCTGCGACAAGGGCGTCCTGTGCGAGCTCCTCGGCCGTCCCTATGTCGCCGACGACGCGAGTCAGCCCGGCGATCAGCCGGGCCGACTCGATGCGCCAGATCGCTTCGATCATGCGATGCACTTCAGAGGCTGCCGCCTCGCGGCGATCCTGGCCGCCAGGAGCGCCTCCGCTTCTTGGACCTATGGCGAGAGCTCCTTCACATGCCTTCGTACTCGACGACCTCACGGATCTCGAACGTCCCGCCGTCGTAGGGCGCCCGCTTCAGCCATTCGAGAGCTTCGTCGACCGAGCGCACCTGCCAGAGCCAATACCCGGCCACGAGCTCTTTGGTCTCCGCGAAGGGCCCGTCGATGACGGTGCGTTTCTTACCGTCGAACCGAACCCGCTTGCCCTGCGAGCTCGGGTGTAGGCGGCCAGCCTCGAGCACCACCCCCGCTTTGACCAGCTCTTCATTGAACTTCTGATACTCCGCCATGGCGTCCGGCGTTGGGGGAGTTGCCGCCTCGCTCTGGTTGCCTTCCTTTGCCAATATCAGCACACGCATCTGTGTCTCCTCTTATTACAACTTCCGCTTCCATCTGGGCTCGGGCTTTTGAGGCCTCACCCACTCATCGAATGAGGGGCGGCGTTTTCGACGCCGCTGACTCCCCCTCAGCTCCTGGGGATGGTCGGACATGATGGAGCCAACAGATAATCACTGGCGCGAACTCCAATCCACCCACTTGCCGCAACAACGCGTCAGACCCTTTGCGCGCTGCGTGCCGACCTGGTCGAGTGGTGGTCGGGGAGGCGGGATTTGAACCCGCGACCACTTGACCCCCAGTCAAGTGCGCTACCGAGCTGCGCTACTCCCCGATCGAATGGCTATCGTAGCGGCTTCTTTACGACCGTCCGGGACGCCCCGCGTACGCGACAAGGCCTCGGTGTGTGGATGCAAAACCGGACTCTCGGAGCAGTCCCGCGATCGGCGATTCCATGACCGGAGCACTGTCGACCCGCTGGATCTCGACCCTACCCGCTGCGATGGCGACACCCATCAGCGCACGGACGTGCTCGGCCTTGATCTCCCCGTTGGTGAGCAGCGACCGGCCGCCTCTCTCCAGGTATAGGACGAGCTCGCCTGAGTCGAGAACGCAGAAGGCGCCGGCGGCCCTCGCCATTCGCCCATCTGACCTCGGCCAGGGCAGGATGGCGCCATACGCGTTTGCGGGGTCGCACGCGGCCAGGGCAATAACGCCACCTTCCGGCTCGCGGAGCGAGCGCAAGCGGTCGACGGCGCCGGGCAGGGCAAACTGCGAGCCGCCGAGGCCCTCGACGAAGTAGCCGCGCCGGATGCGTCCGGATTCCTCCATCGCGCGCAATACGGGGTAAAGGCCGGCAAACCCGCCCGGCCAGCCCTCGGCGACGACAGCCTCGCGTGTCAGCACTCCATGTCGCTGCAATAGCACTCCTGCCTCGGCGTGAAGCCGCTCTGTGGCCGATGCTCCAGAGCCGAGCATCTCGGCGACGAGCGACCAGCGTCCTGCTGCGCGCGGCTGGGTGAGTCGAGGCAGGCGCGGGCCACGCGCGGGCCTTCGCGCCGCGGGTCCGAGCAGGCGCAGAGGCGCAAACGTGTCGTTGGTCACCTCTCCCGACCACACCAGGTCCCACAGGGCGTCCAGCATGGCTTCCTCATCACCGCCGCCGCAGGCGCCGTAGATGTCTCGGAAGAAGCCGGCACCGCGGGAGCCCAGGTGGTCGCGCAGCCGGTCATGAAGGTCCCCGGCCGGTGGATCAGCGGGCTCGGCGACAAGCCGCGCCGCGTCGCCGCGCATGTACAGCGCGACCTTGCCGTCGGTGGCGCCAAGGGCGCCACGTCCGACCCAGACCACCTCCCCCATCGACACCAGCTCGTCGAGGAGGCGCGGGTTGTAGCCGGCGACCCGGCCGGCGATCACGTCGCGCTCGATGACCGATGCGGGCAGCGGCAAGCCCTGAAGCTGGAAGACCACCTCGAGAAGGCGGTCGACCCCGCCTGCTCGGACGCCTATGCCGTGCCAAGGCGGCAGGAATCGCGCCACCACCACCGGCGGCACCGACTCGACCTCGCGACGCAGTGCGGCCAGCGAGCGCCGCCGCAGCATGCGGAGAACTTCGGGATGGCAGTACTCCCGACCTTCTGCAGCCCTCCGAAACTCGCCGGCCACGACCTCGCCCCGCGCGGCGAGCTGGGCGAGCGCTTCTTCGATCACCGCCACCGGCATGCCCCAGCGCCTGGCGAGATCAGACGTGACGAAAGGGGCGTGAGTGCGCGCCCAGCGCCGGGCCAGCGATTCGAGCGGCCGCTGGCCCGGGACTAGGAACGCGTCCGGCAGGCCCACCGGCAGGCTCGCCCCAAGCGATTCGCGGTAGCGGCCAGCGTCCTCGGCGGCAATCCAACGCGATTCTCCGGCAACCCTCACGAGGACGGCCCGCCGCTCTCGCTCCAGTCCGCGCAACCATTCTTCGTTTATGCCTCGCGCGGCACCTTCGGCGTCGCTGAGGTCGCCGAGTCTGACGAGGAGGTCGTGAGCTTCGTCGGGGTCGCGTGGGAAGCGCTCGGGCAGCAGCCCTTGCAGCTCCAGCTCCACCGACGAGATCGCCTCTGGATCGAGGAGCTCGCGCAGGTCCTCGCTTCCGAGAAGCTCGGCCAGGAGCTCGCGGTCGAGCGTCAGCGCCTGGGCGCGGCGCTCCGCCAGCGGTGAGTCGCCCGCATACATGAACTCGGCGACATACGAGAAGAGTAGTGACGAAGCAAACGGCGACGCTCGTTCCGTATCAACCGCCACGACGCGTATCTCGCGAGCGCGGATCGAGCGCAATAACGACATGAGCGCGGCCATGTCGAAGTGGTCGGCCATGCATTCCCGCCAGGTCTCGGCGAGGATCGGGAAGTCGGGGTACTGGCCGGCCACCTTGAGCAGCCCCGCGCTGCGCATGCGCTGCTGCCACAGCGGTGTGCGCTGGCCGGGTCGCCGGCGAGGCAGCAAGAGCGAGCGCGCGGCGTTCTCTCGGAAGCGCGATGCGAAGAGCGCCGAACCTGGCAACTGAGCCTGCACCAACGCCTCGACCTCTTCCGGATCGAGCAGCAGCTCGTCAAGCGTCGGCGCCGTTTCCACATCGGGTAGATGAAGCGCGACGCCGTCGTCGGTCCACATCGCACGGGCATCGATTCCGAGCCGCTCCTGGAGGCGCGACTCGAGGGCCAGAGCCAGCGGCGCATGCACCCGGCCGCCAAGCGGCGTGTGGACGCATACCCTCCAGTCCCCAACCTCGTCGCGGAAGCGCTCGACCACGACTGTGCGGTCGTCTGGGACGGCGCCGGTGGCGGCGGCTTGATCGTCCAGGTACGCGAGCAGGTTCTTGATGGCGCGATCGTCGAATCCAGCGCGCGTCCGCAAGCGATCCGCGGCCTTGTCAGGTTCGAGCGCCCGCAGCTCGCGGACCATCTTGCCCAGCGCCAGCCCCAGCTCAACCGGCCGGCTCGGCGCGTCCGCATGCCAGAAGGCGATCCGCCCCGGCTCCCCAGGGGCGGGGGTGACGAGCACTTGCGACGGGCCGATTTCCGCGATGCGCCACGTGGACGCGCCGAGGATGAAGGTCTCGCCGACCCGGCTCTCGTAGACCATCTCCTCGTCCAGCTCGCCGACTCGCCGCCCGTCATCGACCAGGTTCACCGAGTAGAGGCCGCGGTCGGGGATGGTGCCGGGATTGGTGACGGCGAGGCGCTGTGCGCCGGCGCGGCCCCGGATCGTGCCGGCCACGCGATCCCAGACTATGCGCGGCCTCAGCTCGGCGAACTCGTCGGACGGGTATCTGCCGCTGAGCATGTCGAGCACCGATTCCAGCGCTCGCGGGCCGAGGTCGCTGTACGGATAGGCGCGGCGAACAAGGGTGGCGAGCTCGTCGACGTGCCATTCGTCCATCGCGCAAATTGCGACCACCTGTTGGGCGAGCACGTCGAGTGGCTTGCGCGGCACGACAGTCGATTCGATGCGGCCCTCGAGCATGCCCTCAACGACAGCCGCCGACTCCAGGAGCCCGCCACGGAAGTTGGGGATCACAACGCCTCGCGAAACTTCACCGACCGAGTGGCCAGCTCGCCCGACCCGCTGAATCCCGGCCGCCACGCTTGGCGGCGCCTCAACCTGAAGCACCAGGTCGACCGCGCCCATGTCGATGCCCAGCTCGAGGGTCGACGTCGCGATGAGGCCGCGAACGACGCCGGCTTTCAGCTGGTCTTCGATGACCAGGCGCTGCTCGCGCGCTATCGAACCATGGTGCGCGAGCACCAGGTCCTCGCCGGCCAGCTCGTTGATCCGCGCCGCCAGCCGCTCGGCAAGCCGTCGGGAGTTGACGAACACGATCGTCGAGCGGTGGTCGCGAATCAGCGCCAGCAGTCGCGGATAGATCGCGGGCCAGATGCTGCCGGCGGGCCGGCCGTTCTCATCCTCGACGCTCAAGCGGGCCATGTCGTCGACCGGCACCTCGACACGCACGTCCATCGTTTTCAGGCGGCCGGCGTCGACGATGGCGACCTCGCGATTCGTGCCCCCGAGGAAACGCGCCACCTCCTCGAGCGGGCGCTGCGTCGCCGAGAGCCCGATACGCTGAGGCTCGGTTTTCGTCAGCGCGCAAAGGCGCTCGAGGCTGAGGGCGAGATGGGAGCCACGTTTCGTGGCCGCGACAGAGTGGATCTCGTCGACGATGAGCCAGCGGACAGAGGCGAGGATGCGGCGCGCCGCGCTCGTCAGTAGTAGATAGAGCGACTCGGGCGTCGTGATCAGTATGTCCGGCGGGTGGCGCTCCATCGACCGGCGGACCTCAGTGGGTGTATCGCCGGTGCGGATGGCGACCGAGATGTCGGGGGCAACCAGTCCCGTGGCCTCCATCTGGTGCCCGATGCCGACCAGTGGCGACCGCAGGTTGCGATCGATGTCGTGCGCGAGCGCCTTCATCGGGGATACATAGAGCACGCGGCACCGCTCGCCTTCCGTAGGTGTCGGCTCGGCGGTCAGGCGATCGAGGCACCAGAGGAATGCGGCCAGCGTCTTGCCGCTGCCTGTAGGCGCCGCCATGAGGACGTGGCGGCCGGCCGCGACCTCCTGCCAGCCACGCTCCTGGACCTGCGTGGGGTCCGCGAAAGCGCCCCGAAACCAGTCTCTCGTGGCGGGCGCAAACAGGTCGAGCGAGTTTCCCACCTTATAAGTCTGAGCCGTTCCCAACGCACAAACGAGTGTTCGTCGACCCTGCCCTGTATCGTCCGCTCGTGATCGAGCCACAGCGATTTCGGGAGGTCATGAGCAGCTTTCCAAGCGGGGTCGTAGTCCTCACCGCATTTGGTCAGGACGGCCTCCCTCGCGGCCTCACCGTCAGTGCGTTCTGCGCCGTCTCGCTGGAGCCGCCGCTCGCCCTTGCATGCATCGACAAGACCTCCAACACACTGCCCGCTGTCCAACACACTGGTGGCTTCACGGCGAACATCCTCGCTGTTGGGCGCGAGCAGCTGGCGCGGCGGATGGCGACCAAGGTTTCCGACAAGTTCGACACGATCACGTGGCGCCGTCCGGTTGGTGGAGGCGGTCCGGTGCTCGAAGCCGATGCGGCGGCTTATGCCGTGTGCACTCTGAAAGAAACGATCGAAGCCGGCGACCACTGGATCCTGATCGGGCTTGTCGTCGACGGTGGGCACCACGATGGGTTCGCGCCGATGGTGTACAGCCGCCATGTGTACGATCCGCTCTGACTTCTTCGCCGGTTAGTGTTGACGGCATGGCAGTGCCGGCCCGAGTCAGTCTGGTCACGCTCGGAGTCAAAGACGTCGCTCGCAGCACACTTTTCTACATCGCTCTCGGCTGGCCCCTGTCATCAGCCTCGATTCCGGGTGAGGTGAGCTTTTTCAAGACGGCAGGTGGTTTGCTCGCTCTATGGCGTGAGGACGCTCTTGCTGAAGACGCAGGCGTGCCACCCGGGCCGACCAACGGCAATCGCGGCAGCGCGCTGGCGATCAACCTGGACAGCAGCGAGCAAGTCGACGCCGCCCTTGTCACAGCACTGACCGCCGGCGCGCAGATCCTCAAGCCTGGACACGCAACCGAGTGGGGCGGCTACAACGGCTACTTCGCGGATCCCGACGGCCATCTGTGGGAGGTCGCCCACAATCCTTTTTGGCCAATCGGCCCTGACGACCGGCCGACTCTTCCCGAGTAGTCCCTCCCGGCCACGCTGAGGCGTAGCCGACCTCCCGCAAGCGGGAGGTAGTCCGGTCCGGCTGTTCGCCGGACCTTGCCAATCGGCCCTGACGACCGCCCGACTCTTCCCGACTAGTCCCGGACGACCGCCCGACGCTACCCGAATGGTCTCAAAGGGTCGGCGACGGCCAGGACGGGACGAGCTGTGAGATTCCAGCCGCCAGGATCGTGAGCTTGTTCGTCAGCAGCAGCAGGCCCATCACCAGCAGCACCGCGGCGGATGCGAGGTCGATCGCTCGCCGGTGCCGGTTGACCAGGCCCACCAGCGGTCGCGCGCTCTCGAGCGCGAAGGCGAGCGCGATGAACGGCAGGCCGAGCCCCAGGCAGTAAGCGACCATCAAGACGAGTCCCTGCCCGGTCGTGCCGGCGGACACCGCGGAGCTCAGGACGGCGCTCAAGGTCACGCCGATGCATGGGGTCCACCCGCTGGCGAACCCCATACCGAGCATGAACCCCCCGGCGACGCCGCCGCCGGACGGCGCCTTGTTGACGAGTCGGTATTCGCCGGAGAGAAACGGGATGCGGATCACGCCGGCCACGTGAAACGCCATCGCGATCACGAAGACGCCCGCCACCATCGGCACGTATCCACGAATGGGTTGAACCGCGATTGAGAAGACGTAGAAGAAAAGGATGAAGACAAGAGAAAGGCCGGCGACGAAGCCCACGCCCGCCGTCACGACGGGCAGCGGCGATGGAGCAAGGTCTGCGGCCACGGCGCCCGGGCCGACCGCTGCAGACGGTTGCCCGGCGCGAGCCCCCAGGTACGCGAGATAGGCGGGTACCAGCGGCAGCACGCAGGGCGACACAAATGAGACAAGACCGGCAAGGAAAGCGATGGCGGGACTGATGCTGTCGAGGTTGGGCATGGCGGCCTATCGAGGTCGGACGGCGGATGCTTCCCGGGCCAGCTCCTCGATGGCGTCCAGCACCTCCGGCCAGACCCTTCTCGGCAGGTTGTGGCCCATCCCTTCGAATTCGAGTCGGCGTGATCCCGGCACCGCCGCCGCGACTCTGCGACCGTTCTCCACCGGGACCAGGACGTCTTCGAGGCCGTGTATCACCAGCGTCGGGGCCTTGACCTCTCCCAACTTTTCCAGACGGCCTTGCGCTGCCAGGATCGCCACCAGCTGACGGCCGGTGCCGACCGGGTAGTACGAACGGTCATAAGCGCGCTCGACGAACCGCGTCTCGGCTTCTTCGTCGAATGGATCGCCTTCACCCGCGAGCACTCTTCTTACCCAGAGCCCATGTTGAATTCGAGCTTCGCGGGTTGGCGGTGGGAGCTTCATGAGAATCTCAGCGCCTTCGGGCTTCGGCGGCACGGCGTCGCCACCTCCGGGGCCGGACATGATCGAGGTCAGTGTGAGGACGCGATCGGCGTGGTCGATCGCGACCAGCTGCGCGATGAAACCTCCCATCGAGGCGCCCACGATGTGCGCGCCAGGGATCCCCAGTGCGTCGAGCAGGCCGACTGCATCGTTGGCGAGGTCGTCGAGGCGATAGGCAGGACTTGGGCTGCCGCCAAAAGCCGCGAGGAGATCCGGCTCGCCGGCCGACTCCATCTTCGTCGACAGCCCCGAATCACGATTGTCGTATCGAATGACAAAGAAGCCGCGTTCGGCGAGACGGGTGCAGAACTCTTCGTCCCAGCTGAGCATTTGAGCGCCCAGGCCCATGATCAACAGCAGGGGCGCGGCGCCTGGATCGCCGAAGGTCTCGTACTCGATCTCGATCCCATTGGCGGCAACACGGGGCACGGGGCCATCGTAGCGCCGCCGGCGAATCGCTACCCTTACCGGCCGTGAGTCGAGCTCTACCCAATCGCAGCGAGGTGGACAAGAGATTCACATGGAACGGAGAGAGCGTTTTCGCTGACGGGGCCGCGTGGGAAGCCGCCGTCGACTCGGTCGTCGCCAGGCTTCCGGACTTGGCCGAGTTCAAGGGTCACCTGCGCGAATCACCGGACACGCTCGCCGACTGGTTCGACGCCGCCGAGGGCGCCCAGCGGTTGATGGGCATGGTCAGTGTGTACGCGACCATGTCCTACTCGGTCGATGCCGGCGACCAGGCCGCGGGCGCTCGCGTCGACCGCGCGCGCACTGCCAGCGCGCAGTTGGGCGCGACGATGGCATTTGCGATTCCCGAGATGATCTCGATCGGTTTCCCCAAGCTGCGCGAGTGGGTGTCCAGCTCGATGCGCCTCGCCCACCTCGGCCACTACGTCGATCGCCTGGAGAAGATGCAAAGCCACGTACGCAGCCCCGAGGTCGAAGCGCTGCTGACCCAGGCGTCCGACCCCCTCTCAACCGCACTATCGGTCCACGGCGTGCTCGCCAACACCGACCTGAGATTCGCACCCGCATCAGGCGCGGGCGGCGAGGAAGAGGTGGCCCAGGGCACCATCGGGGCGCTGCTCACGAGCCCCGACCGGGACCTCCGGCGCACCGCCTTCGAGAGCTACGCGGACGCTCATCTGGCGATGCAGCATGCCATGGCGGCAAACCTCGCAGCCGGCGTCAAGCGAGATGTCTTCTACTCCCGCGCCCGCGGATATTCGACATCGCTGGAAGGAGCGCTCCAGCCCAACCACATCCCGGTCGCCGTTTTCGAAAACGTCATTCGCGCCTTCCGCGACAACCTCGGAACCTGGCATCGCTACTGGCGAGTTCGGCGCAAGGCACTGGGGCTTGAGATCCTGAAGCCATACGACACGCGCGCGCAGCTCGGAGCGTCGAAGTTGACGGTCCCATTCGAGCAATCCGTTAAATGGATCGCGGAGGGAGTGAAGCCCCTCGGCGAGGAATACGTCGCAGTCATGCTCAAAGGCGCGCTCGAGGAACGTTGGGTGGACGTATATCCCAACAAGGGCAAGCGGATGGGCGCCTTCTCGTCCGGAGTGCCGGGCACTTTCCCGTTCATCCTCATGAGCTACAACGACGACATCTACTCCATGAGCACGCTCGCCCACGAGCTCGGCCATTCGATGCATTCGTACTACACCCGCAAGACTCAACCGTATGTCTACTCCGGGTACGGGCTGTTCCAGGCCGAGGTGGCTTCCAACATGCACCAGGCGCTGACCCGAAGGCACCTGCTCTCCACCAACCCCGATCCGGAGTTTCAGATCGCGGTGATCGAAGAAGCGATGGCCAACTTCTATCGCTACTTCTTCATCATGCCGTCGCTGGCCCGATTCGAGCTCGAGATACACGAACGCGTCGAGCGTGGTGCGGCCCTGACGGTCGACTACCTCAACGAGCTCATGGCCGACCTTATCGCCGAGGTGCATGGCTCCGAGGTGGAGGTGTCAGAGCGCGACCGAGAGCGCCTCGGTTCTACGTGGGCGCAGTTTCACACGCACCTCTACAGCAACTTCTACGTCTACCAGTACGCGACCGGGATCGCAGGTGCCAACCACCTGGCCAAGCGGGTCGCGGACGGCGACCCCGATGCGATCGCCGCCTACCTCACATTCCTGAAGGGAGGCGGCTCCATGTACCCGCTGGAGGGCCTCAAGCTCGCCGGCGTCGACATGACGTCGCCCGAGCCTGTCGCGTCTGCCTTCGCCGAGCTGGCGGGAATGGTCACCCGGCTCGAGGAGCTGGTCGCGGGCAGAAACTGACGGAGTGGCGGCGATTCCCGACACCAATCGAACCCAGCGGCTGGTTCTCGCCTTTTTCGCCGTGGTCTGGATCGCATTGGCGGTCATCCTTGTGGCGGCACCCGAGATCTACGACGCCCCACTGGGTCTCGGGCCCGGCGCTCACCGGCTGTCAGACCTCGCGTTTCTGATCCTGATCTCAGCGCTCATCGCGATCGTGGCGATTGGCGTGCTGAGGAGGTGGCGATGGGCCTTCTGGCTCGTCGTGGTCGCGTTCATGGCCGGCATCCTCCGGTTGCTCGCCTCTGCCTTGCAGCTCACGAACATCTTGCCTGGCGGAGGTCCCGCTTGGTATGTCGCGCTGCAAGCCGCGATCGGAACCGCTCAGTTCTTGATCGCACTGGCGATGATCGCCGGCTACCGGAAAGCCGGAGTCTGGGGAGCCTTTTGAGACAGAGCAGCTTCATCCGCTCAAGCTGCGCTGGGTTGCGCCTGCAAGGGTCCGCAGCCGCCCATTTCTCACGACAAGGGATAAGCTGAGAGCGAAGTCGGGCCAGCGGAGGTAGCGAGGTGGCGAGACACTCAGCGGCGATAACCCGGGCACTTGACAAGATCGAGCGATTGGACCTGAAGCAGATCGTGGCCAGGACCGCAGAGGAGTACGGCTGGACGGATTACCAGACCGACGAAGCCGAGGACTGGTACAAGAATTTCCTGAAGCTCTGCTACCTCAACCGCCGCCAGCCGGTGGCGGCCCTGGGCAAGGACGCGGACATCCTGTGGCATCAGCACATCCTCAATACCGTCCGCTACCAGAAGGACTGCAGGGCCATCTTCGGCCACTATCTCAACCACGACCCGATCGACGGAAAGCCTTCAGCGGCTGAAGAGAAAGCGCTCGAGCGGACCAAGAAGCAGTACTTGAAGGAATTCGGCGCGCTTCCTGACGACGTCTCCTTTCGATGTCTGAAAATTCCAATTCCGCCGATCCCGCCGCCACCTCACGGAGGCACTGAGCGGGTCACGCGCTAGGCGCTTCCTCGCCGAGGGCATAGGCAACCGCCGCTTGCAGGCTCATGCGGCCGCCACGTGCCAGCATGGTTCGGGCGCGGCTGCTTCGGCGCGCGGGACCCATTCGCTCCCTGAGCATGCGCTGCAGCCGTGAGCCAGGCGGCGATCCGATGCGCCGGCGCAGGGCCCGTGCCGCTCCAGCCAGCCGCATCGCCCTTTCATCCTCGCCGCCGGCGGCCGCGGTCAGGGCGAATCCATCGAGGATCATCGCGACCTGCCGTGGGCTCACCTGCTCTCGCCAACCAGACAGGGCGCGCGCGAGCCGCGTGCGCGCGACCGCCACCTCCCCGCGCCCGGCCGCGATATAGCCGAGGACCGCCATCGACACAGCCACCAGCTCCGCATCACCGATCTGTTCCGCCAGTCCGCTTGCCGCTTCGACGTTGCGCTTGGCGTCAATCTCGGCGCCTTCCAGCATGTCGATGACGCCGAGGCGAAACATGCAGGTGGCATGAAGCTTCCCCTCCCCAAGCTCCTGCGCAGCGGTTAAGGCTGCGACGGCAAACTGCCGCGCGGCTTTGAAGTCCTCCCGCTGGGAGCTGACCTGGGCCAGCTGCTCGAGGGACCATCCCACTCCCGATCGATCTCCGAGGACCCTGCATATCTCGAGGCTCTCCCTGCACAAAGCCGCTGCCTCGTCGAAATCGCTCTGCGCCCAGGCCATCAACGCCAGTCCACGCAGCGCGGCCGCTCGGACGCTCGACTGCTCCGGTGCCGCCGCAAGTGCTTCGGCCAGGCCCAACCTGGCCTCGCCGTAGCGGCTCTGCGTGCCCCAGTATTCGACCAGCGCGACGGCAAGTCGCAGCCGGCCCTCGCCAGCCAGGCCTGTACCGCTCAGGGCGGCGCGGAAGTTGTCGTTGTCCGCATCCATCCGCTGAAGCCAGCTCGGTCCATCGGGTCCGCGCAAGTGAGGCCCCGCGGTTTCCGCCAGCGCGAGGAAATGAGCCGCGTGACGCTCACGAGTGGCCTTCTCATCCAGTGTCGCAAGGCGCTCCAACCCATACTCCCGAAGCGTCTCCAGCAGGACGTGGCGTGTCCGCCCCTCGTGTCCCGGCCGCACGGTGACCAACGACTTATCGACGAGTCGCCACACCGTTTCGGCCACCTCAGCTCGAGCAACACCGTCCCCGGCGCAGACAGCCTCTGCAGATTCGAGAGCGAAGCCGCCGACGAAGACAGCGAGCCGTGCGAAGACGACGCGCTCGCGCGTCGTGAGCAGCTCGTGGCTCCAGTCAATGGCGGAACGCAGAGTTCGATGACGGACGTCCCTGCCTCGGCGCCCAGACCCCAGCAGCGCGAACCTGTCACCCAGGCGCCCCACTATCTCGCGGGGTGACATCGCCGCAGTCCGCGCGGCGGCGAGCTCTATGGCCAGGGGAAGTCCGTCGAGCCGCTCGCAGATCTCTGTCACAGCCGTTCTGTCGTCCTCGCTCACTATCGAATCGGGACGCCGCATGCGCGCCCGGTCGTTGAAGAGCCGCACGGCCTCAGAAGCCGCAGGCAGCGGCGCGACCGGCCAGGTCGCCTCGCCGGGCACTCCGAGCGCCTCACCGCTCGTGGCCAGGATGCTCAAGTTGGGACTGGCCTCGAGCAGGTCTTCGCAGAGGCCGGCCACCGACTCGATAAGGTGCTCACAGCTGTCGAGCAACAGGATCAGCCGCGCGCCCGCAAGCCAATCTGCGATCGCGCGCGCATCGATAACGCGTGATTCGTCTCGCAGCCCGAGAGCGTTGGCGACCGTGGAGGCGACCAGGGCCGGGTCGGCGAGCGATGCCAGCTCGGCAAGCGCTACAGGGGTGCGGCCGGAGACTTCTTCGGCGACACGCAGGCTCATCCGCGTTTTGCCAACCCCGGATGGACCCACCAACGTGACGAGTCGGTGCTGCCTGATGAGCTTCTTCACCTCGCCAACGTCGATGTCTCGATCTACGAAGCTCGTCACTGGAAGGGGCAGGCTGTGCCGGCGAACCGCTTCCGATTTGAGCCGCGGAAATTCGTTCTCGAGGTCGGGATGAGACAGCTGATGGACGTGCTCTCGCTTGTCGAGGTCCCGAAGCCGGTGCCACCCCATGTCGACAAGGCTTGCTCGCGCCGGGAGACGGCGCCGGGCCAGATCGGCGCTGGCGGCGGTCAGCAATGTCTGGCCTCCGTAGCCGATGGCCATCAGCCGCGCGCAGCGATACAGAGGCTGACCGTAGTAATGGCCACCACGCAGCTCGGCCTCGCCCGTGTTGATGGCCACCCGGATCCTCAGATGGGCGCCCTTGGGCCAGGACTGGACCGCGAAGGTTCGCTGAACCGCTAGGGCGCAGCGGACCGCACGCCCGGCGCTGCGGAAGGCGGCCAGCACGCTGTCGCCCTCGCGGCCGGACTCGACGAGGAAGCCGTCGCTTCGGCCAATCTCGAGCGTGAGGATCCGATCGTGCTCGAGCATCGCCTGTCGCATCGCCTCGGGATTGGTCTCCCACTTGCGCGTCGAGTCCTCGACGTCCGTCAGCATGAACGTGACGACCCCAGCGGGAAGCTCATTCATGGGCGAGTTATTTTGGGCGCCTCCCGGTTTTCCCGGCGCGCGCTCGAGCGGCCGGACTATCACCGTCGAGCTTCATCCGGTAGAGGTTGCTCTCCCGCAGCTCGAAGCCCAGCCGAGGATAGAGCCGGTTTGCCGCTTCTCGCCGCCGTGCCGACTGCAGCTCGACGAGCTGGGCGCCGCGCTGCCGCGCCACGTTGATGCATTCCCTTATCAGCGCCTCACCGACGCCCCGTCCGCGCGCTCTCTCGTCGACGACGACATCCTCGATACGAGCCTTCACCCAGGCGGGGGTCGTGTAGACGATCACGGTCGCGGTCGCGACGATGGCGCCATTCTCGCTCGCGACGAGAAGCGTGGTCGCGGGATCGGAAAGAACGGCGGCCAGCTCAGGCTGTGTTGGCGCGACCAGTGTGGCGTTCAGCTGCGGCAGCAACGACGCCAGCGCCCGCGCCAGCTCCGGCGTCGCCTGGGTCGCCGCCTCGATTTTGAGAACCACCGCCCAGAAGGCTAAACCCCCGATGATGTGGCGGGTGGCGGCCGTTGACCTCGACGCGATCAGAGATCGGCTCATGGCGGCGGTGGAACACGGGAGCGCACCGCTCGAGCTGTCGTCATTGCTTGTGCGAGGCGAGCCGATCACTTACGGGGAGGCCATTCGTGGCGAGTTCTCCACGATCAGAGTCGGCGACCGCTGGGGGCCACCATGGAGCACCACCTGGTTCCATGTGACAGGTCGCCTGCCCGCCGACTGGGCGGGCCGGCAGGCGGTGGCGCGCTTCGACCTGGGCTTCGAAGGCCCGACCGGTTTCACATGCGAGGCCCTGGCATGGAAGGACGGCATACCCTGGCGCGGCGTCGATCCCAACCACGCGTGGCTTCCGATCTCCGGAACCGGGGTCGACTTCTACCTGGAGGCTGCGGCCAACCCGAGGGCCACCGTTTCGGGACCGGGCAGTGCGCAGTCGATGATCGCGCTGCGAGGTTCGGACGAGCCGGCGTTCACTCTCCGCCGGGCGGAGCTGAAGGTCCAGGATCCGGGACTGCGGAAGGTCGCTCTCGACTTCACTGTTTTGCTCGAGGTCGCCGGCGTACTGCCGGACGGCGACCGGCGCCGCGAGATCCTGCAGGCGTTGGACCGTTTTGCGCGATCAAACGATCCGGCAGCGCTGGCCGCGGTGGTGTCGCGACCCGGCGCATCGGACCATCTGATCACCGCGGTCGGCCACGCCCACATCGATACGGCCTGGCTGTGGCCGCTGCGCGAGGCCCGCCGCAAGTGCGCGCGTAGCTGGTCGACGCAGCTGGAGCTGATGGACGAGTATCCCGACTACGTGTTCGCCTGTTCGCAGCCGGCGCAATACGCATGGGTCAAAGAGTCATACCCGGACATCTACGCGAAGATCAGGGAAAAGGTGGCGATCGGCCGGTGGGAGCCTGTAGGGGCGATGTGGGTCGAGGCCGATTGCAACCTGCCATCGGGAGAATCGCTCGTTCGCCAGCTGTTGCACGGCAAGCGTTTCTTCATCCAGGAGTTCGGATACGAGACCAGGATCCTCTGGCTGCCTGACGTGTTCGGCTATCCGGGCAATCTGCCACAGCTCATCAAAGAGGCCGGGTGCGACTACTTCCTGACTCAGAAGCTCTCCTGGAACGACACCAACAAGCCGGAGCACCAGACGTTCTGGTGGGAGGGCATCGACGGGACTCGAGTTCTCACCCACTTCCCGCCGGCTGACACGTACAACGGCGACTTCAGCGCCAAAGAGCTGGAGAGCAGCGTGCGGAACTTCAAGGACGCGTCGCGCTCCAACCATTCGCTGTACCTGTTCGGTTGGGGCGACGGGGGCGGAGGGCCCACGACAGAGATGATCGAGTCCGCACACCGAATCGGCGTTGGGTTGGGACACGCTTCCGAGTTCTTCGCGCGCGCCTCATCCGAGGCACGCGACCTGGTCACCGTGGCAGGCGAGCTGTACTTTGAGCTTCACCGCGGCACCTACACGAGCCAGTCGAACACCAAGCGTTTGAACCGGCTGGCGCAGACCGCGCTCCGCTATGCGGAGATGTGGTCGGTCGCGTCGTTGGACACGGGTTCCAGAGGTGTGCTCGACTCGATGTGGAAGACGCTGCTGCTGAATCAGTTCCACGACATCCTTCCAGGCTCGAGCATCGATTGGGTTTACGAAGAGGCGAATCGGGATCTGCAACAAGTGGCGTCACAGGCTTTCGAGCTGAGCGACGCCGCGATTTCAACCCTGGCGGGCTCAGGCCAAGAGCTGGCCGTGTTCAATGTTGCGTCGCACCCTCGCCGAGAGATAGTGCCTTCGGACAGCGGCTTCGTTCGCGTGGAGGCGCCGCCCTGTGGGTGGGCCGTCCAAGTCGAACATCCGGAAGAAGAAGGTGTGTCTGTTTCGGATCACACCATGGAGAACAGCCTGCTGAGAGTTAGGTGGGACGACAACGGCGTCTTGACCTCGATCTGGGATAAGGAGGTCGGTCGTGAGGTGCTGAGCGGACCAGGCAACTTGCTTCAGCTCCACGATGACAATCCCGCACGCTGGGACGCGTGGGACCTGGATGCCGACTACCGGCGCTCATACGTGGAGGTCACCGAGATCGAGCAGGTCAAACTCCTGAGCGGACTCCGTGGAACGCTCAGATTCGGACGCAGGTTTGGCAATTCGAAGCTTGCTCAGTCCATGTCGCTTGATTCGGGTTCACGCGTGCTGCGCTTCGTGACGGGCGTCGATTGGCAGGAGCGGCACAAGCTTCTCAAGGTCGCTTTCCCAGTGTCGGTTAGCTCGCGTGAGGCCACATATGAGGTCCAGTTCGGACACCTGCGGCGGCCCACGCACGAAGAAACAAGCCAGGCGCGAGCGATGTTCGAGGTCTGCGCGCAGCGTTGGGCGGACCTCGGGGATCGCGACTACGGCGTCGCGCTGCTCAACGACTGCAAGCATGGATACGACATCCGCGGCTCGGTGATGCGCCTTTCGCTGCTCCGCGCGCCAACACATCCGGACCCAACCGCCGACCAGGGCAGCCACAACTTCACGTATGCGCTGATGCCACATCCGGGTGACTTTCGTGAGGCCGGCGTGATCGAGGCGGCTGAGGACCTGAATTTTCCACTCGAGGTCGTGCACAGCAGCCTGCCGGCAGGCAGCTCTCGGTCGCTGATCGATGTCGACACACCGCAGGTCATCGTCGAGGCGATCAAACGCGCGGAGGACTCCGACGCGACGATCGTTCGGCTCTACGAAGCCTGGGGAGGCCGGTGCCGCGCCCACATCCGGACCACGCTGCCGGCCAGGCGCGCCTTCCTGTGCGACCTGCTCGAGCGAGAGCGAGCGGAGGTCGCCGTGCACTCAGGCGAGCTCGACCTCGAGTTCGGGCCTTTCAAGATCATCACCCTCAGCCTGGAGCCCTAGAACAGCCGCACCAGGGCCGCGGTGGCGGCGCCGGCGGCGACTACTACCAGGAAAGGCGCACGCAGCAGGACGGCAACGCCGGCCACGGCAAGCGCCGCGCCGCGAGCGTCGAGAACCAGGTGGGTGCCCGTCGCGAATGTCTGCGTCGCGATCAGCGCTGCGAGCAGGGCGACCGGGAGCAACGGCACCGTGCGCTGGATGCGAGGGTCGCGAAGGAAGCGCTGAGGCAGTGACAGCCCGGCCAGCTTGATCGCGTAACACGCGGCAGAAGCGACGAGGAGCGGCGCCCAGCTCATCGCGCGGGTCTCAGCCCGACTGCGACCACCAGCAGGGCAACGATCAGGAGCGGAACACCCGGCGGAACGAACGGGAGAACGACGAGCGCTACGATGGCCGCGCCCAGCGCTATCGCGATCGGTTCGCGCCCACGGAGCCGCGGGGCGATCAGGGCGAGAAACGCCGCCGGTGGGGCTGCGTCGAAGCCGAGGGCTTTTGGATCAGGCAGCACCTGCGTGGCCAGCGCGCCGGCCAGGGTGCCCAAGTTCCAGAGCGAGAAGAGGATCACCCCGGTGGCCCAGAACGCAAACCGGCTCTCGGCGGGCTTGTCTCGGGCGATCGCCATGGCGGTGGGTTCATCGATGACAAAATGCGAGGCGACGACTCGGCGGAACCCAGCGACTTCCAGGAGTGACGAGAGCCTCACACCGTATAGCGCGTTGCGTGTGCCCACCAGCGCCGCCGTCGCCGCTCCGGCCCAAGGGCTCCCGCCCGCCCCGATGATGCCGACAAGAGCGAACTGGGACGCGCCAGTGAACATCAAGACCGAAAGCGCGCAGGTCTGCAGGACCGACAGGCCGGCACTGGTCGAGATTGCTCCAAACGAAAGAGCGTAGGCACCGCTCGCAATGCCGATCCCGAGCGCGTCTCTGACGATTGCTCTTCGCGAGCTAGGCGATCTGGGTGCTACTCCGGCGTCACGTACGCCGCGCTGAGGCCGCCATCCACCAGGAAGGTGGCGCCGTTCACGTAGCTCGATTCGTCGCTCGCCAGGAACAAGGCGGCGTTCGCGATCTCCCTGGCCTTGGCCAGCCTTCCCATCGGCAGGTGCACGCGCCGCCGCTCGTACGCGCCGGGCGTCTCGGAGAAGAGGCGCATCAACAACGGTGTTTCGACCGGGCCTGGGCAAAGCGCGTTGACACGTATCCCCTGTCGCGCGAACTGGACGGCGAGCTCGCGGCTCATCGAGAGAACGGCCCCCTTCGACGCCGTGTACGCCACCTGCGACGTGGCGGCTCCCATCAAAGCGACGAAGGAGGCCACGTTGATCACAGAGCCTCCGCCTGCCTTGAGCAGATGGGGAATCCCGTACTTGCAGCAGAGGAACACTCCCTTGGCATTGACGGCCTGGACCCTGTCCCAAGCGTCAGGCTCGGTGACGAGGATCGAATCGTCGTCGGCCGGCATGATGCCGGCGTTGTTGTAGAGCACGTCGATGCGGCCGTAGCGCTTCTCGGTCTCCGCGTACATCGCCTGCACGCTCTTCGGATCGCTGACATCCGCCTTGAAGAAGAAAGCTTCCCGGCACTCGGCGGCCGCCTTCTCGCCAGCCTCGGCGCCCACGTCGGCGACGCAAACTCGGGCTCCCTCGCCCGAAAAAAGAATCGCGGCCTCGCGACCGATCCCACCGGCAGCGCCGGTGATGACGGCGACCTTGCCGTCGAGCCTTCCCATCAGCTCTCGGTCGACATGAAAACGTTCTTGACCTCGGAGTAGCCGTCCATCGCGTGCATGCCAAGCTCCCGTCCGAAGCCCGACTGCTTGAACCCACCGAACGGCGTGGTGACGCGCACGGAGCTGTTCGAGTTGATCGAGAGGACGCCCGTCTCGAGAGCTCGCGCCACCCTCAACGCCCGCGCACCGTCGCGCGTCCAGACGGACCCGGAAAGGCCGTAAGGCGTGTCGTTGGCGATGCTCACCGCCTCGGCTTCGTCGGCAAACGGGATGACCGCTGCGACCGGGCCGAAAACCTCCTCGCGGGCGACCCGGTCCGTGTTGGTGGCGGCCACGAGAGTGGGCGGAAACCAGAAGCCGGCGCCGCCAGGCACGTTGCCGCGGAACAGCGGGGTGCCTTCGACGAACGCCGACACTTTCGCCCGGTGGTCTGCGGATATCAGAGGTCCCATCTCGGTGCCGGCGGCCTCCGGGTCGCCAACGCGCAAGCGGGCCGTCGCGTCGACGAGAAGCTTCAAGAAGCGGTCGTACACGGACTTCTGGACCAGGATGCGAGAGCGCGCGCAGCAGTCCTGTCCGGCATTGCCGAACACCGCGCCCGGCGCGGAACCGGCTGCCCGCTCGAGGTCGGCGTCCTCGAAGATGATGTTGGCCGATTTGCCGCCGAGCTCGAGCGTCACCCGCTTTACGGTCTTGGCCGCGCCCTCCATCACCTGGCGGCCAACCTCGGTCGAGCCGGTGAAGCCGATCTTGGCGACGTCGGGGTGCGCGATCAGCCGCTCGCCCACCACCGACCCTGGCCCGACCAGGACATTGACCACCCCCTCCGGGATTCCTGCCTCGAGAGCCAGCTCGGCAAAGCGCAACGCCGTCAATGGCGTGAGCTCGGCAGGCTTGAGGACGACTGTGTTGCCGCACGCGAGCGAAGGCCCAAGCTTCCAGCTGGCCAGCATCAGTGGAAAGTTCCACGGCACGATCAGGCCGACGACGCCCAGCGGCTCCCGAAACGTCATGTCCACGCCGCCCGCGACGGGGATCGTTTCGCCGTAGTGCTTCTCGACCGCTCCCGCGTAGAAATGGAAGACGTCGGCGACCATGCCCATCTCCCACCGCGAGTCGCCGAGCGGCTTGCCGACGTTCGCCGTCTCCAGGTGCGCGAGCCCCTCGGCATGCTCCTCAACGAGCGCTGCCACCCGACGCAGCAAGCGCGCCCGGTCGGCGGGCTTGATCGCGCGCCAGGCGGGGTATGCGGCGCGAGCGGCTGCCACGGCTCGATCCGTTTCCTCGACTCCCGCCCGCTCGAGTTGGGCGATTGGCTTCTCGGTCGCGGGGTTGAGAACCTCTAGAGCCACAGCGGGCTAACCGCGCTCGAAGAGCCGCTCGCGCTCGTAGCCTGTCACGACCTTGTCGAACTGCGACTGCTCAGTCCGCGCGTAGTTGAGATAGTGGTCGACGACCTCGTCGCCAAAAGCCTTTCGCGCCATCTTTCCTTCCTCCAGGGCGGCAATGGCGTCGCGCAGCGCATGAGGGAATCTCTGGACGTCAGATTCGTATGCATTGCCCTGGAACGCCGGCCCGAGCTCGAGCTTCTGCTCGATGCCGTGGAGCCCGGCGGCGATCAGGGCGGCGATCGCCAGGTACGGGTTCACGTCAGCTCCCGGGATCCGCGATTCGGTGCGCAGATGCTGGCCGTGACCGACGATCCGAAATCCGCACGTCCTGTTGTCATGGCCCCAGGCGAGCGTCGTCGGCGCCCACGACGCCGCCGCGTATCGCTTGTACGAGTTGATGTTGGGCGCCAGGAAGATCGCGATCTCGGCCGCGCACGCGATGTGACCGGCCAGGTATCTCCTGAACGTGTCCGACTCGCCATCGAACGTGTTGCGGCCGTCCTTCCATAGGCTCGAGTGCACGTGGCACGAGCTGCCGATCCAGCGATGGTCGGGTTTGGCCATGAACGTCACGGAGCACCCATTCTGGTTGGCCATCTCCTTGATGCCGTTCTTGTAGATGACGTGGTTATCGGCCATCGTCAACGCGTCGGAGAAATGGAAGTTGATCTCTTGCTGTCCAGGCCATGCCTCGCCTTTGGAGCTCTCGACTTTGATGCCTGCTTCCTTCATGCCTTTGCGAACGGCGCGGATGAACGGCTCGTCATAGCTGGTCGCGAGCACGTGGTAGTCGAGGATGTACGGGACCGATGGCGTGAGGTCCGTGTAGTTCTTGGAGTGCGCTTGCGCGAACGTCTCTTTCATGAGGTAGAACTCGAGCTCGGTGCCGAACATCGGCTCGAAGCCCATCGCCTTCGCTCGATCGATCTGTGCCCTGAGCACCTGGCGCGGTGAAGCCTTGACCGGCGAGCGGTCGTGCCAGGCGACGTCGCTCAACACGAGCGCAGTCCCCTCCAGCCAGGGGATCCGGCGCAGAGTCGCGAAGTCGGGGATCATGTCGAAGTCGCCGTACCCGCTTTCCCAGTTCGCCATCGCGTAGCCGGGCACGGGGTCCATGTCCATGTCGACGGCGAGCAGGTAGTTGCATCCCTCGACCGCCTCACCGTGCGCTGCCGACTCCATGAAGTACTCGGCGTCCACCCGCTTGCCCATGAGGCGGCCCTGCATGTCGGTGAAGGCGACGACGACGGTGTCGATGTCCCCCTTCTTCACAGCAGCCCCAAGCTGCTCCTTGGTCAACAACCGATCACCAAGGCATTACTCCCTCTCCATTTGAGGGGAGAGGGTCGGGGAGCGGAGCGTTAATAGGTGAAACCCTCTCCCCTTCGGGGAGAGGGGTCGGGGAGCGGGGCGTGAGCTGGTACATCCGCTACCGGCGCCGTGCCCGGGCGACGAAACGCTCGAACAGCTTCGATGCCCAGGGCAAGTCTGCGGTGAGCTCCTCGGGGTGGCACTGCACGGCGACGATCAGCCCGTCGTCCGACTCGAGGCCTTCGACGGTGCCGTCCTCGCCGGTCGCCGTCTGACGCAGCCCCAGCGCCACGGATCGAACCGCCTGGTGGTGCAGGCTGTTGACTTGAATCTCGCGCCCTTCGACAGCACGGCCGAGCTCAGAGGCAGGGTCGACAGACGCCCTGTGCGCCAGGTGGCTTCTGCCGTACGCGCGAACCTCGTGGCCCTCGAGGTGCTGGAGAAGGGTTCCGCCCATCGCCACGTTGATCACCTGCTGGCCGCGGCAGATTCCGAGGACCGGGATCTGCTTTTGGCGCGCATCTTTGAAGAGCCGTATCTCTGTCTCGTCCAGCTCCGGATCGATGTCCCCCAACTTGGCGTCGGGCTTCTCGCCGTAGAGGGCCGGGTCCACATCCCACCCGCCAGGCAGGAGCAAACCGTCGAGGTGATCCAGGGTGCGGGTCCCGGGCGGGAGATAGACGGCCTCGGCGCCGGCCGCCTCCACCGCGCGGCCGTACGTCAAGTAGTAGTCGTCCCCCCGCTTCGGGCTGGTCGTAACTCCGATCTTCGGCCGGTTTCGGTCCACCACAGCTTCGTGCTCATGATGGACCGAACCGGTTGTTGTCCGTCTCGTCAGGCTTTGATCTCGGCCACGTGCGTGGTGCCGTAGCCCTCTGTCTCCGGGTGCCCGTGCTCGCCCAGGGTGAGTGCGAACTCCTCTTCAGGCGAAAGCACGAGACGGTTCCGTCCCACCAACGCGAAATAGATGATTCCGATCACGAAGTAGACGAGCGTGCCGACCACGCCGGGTCGATAGGCCTCGTTCGCGTACAGCGAGATCAGCGAGATGACGGCGATTACGCCGGCAATGCCCGCGCCCCATTGGCCGATTGGGCTGCGGTACGGTCGGTTGATATTCGGCAGCCGGCGGCGCAGGAGGATAAAGGACAGACACTGCATGGCGTACGAGATCACTGCCCCGAACACCGCCATGTACAGGAGCGCGCCGACGATCTGGCCGGCCACCAGGCCGCCCGCCAACCCCAGCTGGTAGACGAGGATCGCGAGCGCGAGGCCCACAACGCCGCCCGCGATCAGGGCTATGTGGGGAGTCTTCAGCTTGGGATGAGTGAGCGACAGGAAGTGCGGAAAGTACCCCGCCCTGGACAGCGAGTAGGTGTTGCGGCCGTACGCATAGATGATCGTGAAGAAGCTGGCGATCAGCCCGACCAGGCCGATCAAAGCCAGGACGGCGGCTCCGGCGGTGTCGCCGAAAACAGCCTTGAACCCGTCGAATAGCGGTGTTCCCGATGTGCCAAGGGCCTTCGCGCCGCCACCGACCGCGGGGTTCAATAGGAATATGAGCGCGCCGGTGATGACCAGTGTCGTGATGCCCCAGAGGGTCGCTCGTGGGATGTCTTTCTTCGGATCGTGCGACTCCTCGGCCGCCAGCGGCAGCTCCTCGATGGCGAGATAGAACCAGATCGCAAACGGGATCGCAGGGAAGATGCCGGCGATGCCGTGAGGGAGGAAGCTCGTCTGGCCGGCGTCCGGCGGGATGTTGAAAAGCAGGTTGAAGTCCAGCTTCCCAGAAAAGATGACCGAGAGGAAAAAGATGGCAAGGATGCCAAGCGCGAGCGCGTTGATCACCACTGTGAACCGCATGGTGGCTACGATGCCGCGGATGTTGATGGCCACGAAAACGATGTAGAAGACGATGAACCAGGTCACGGGGCTGTTCCACCAGGGGTCGCCCTTCACGCTGAACAGCGACTGAACGATCGCCTGCATCAACAGGCCCATGGCGCCGACCACCACCGCCGGGGTGATGACGTACTCCATGTTCTCCGCCAACCCGGTGATGAACCCACCCCACGGTCCCATGGCGGAACGCGCGAATGAGTAGGCTCCGCCGGTGTGAGGCAGGGCCGGGGACATCTCGGCGATGCTGAAGCAGAGGCCGTAGTACATGACCACGATCACGATGTTCGCGATCAAAAGTCCTCCGAACCCCCCAGCGCCCAGGCCGAGGTTCCAGCCGTAGAAGTCGCCTGAGATGACAGCGGCGACCCCCAGAGACCACAGCGACCAGAACGCCGCATGTCGCTTCAGGCTTCGCTTGGCGAAGTACCCGACCCCAGCTTCCTGGTAAGCAACTGACCCGACCTTACGTCGATCCTGAGCCAAGGCGATACCCCCTTTCGTGGTTGCCGGTGGCGGCCCAGCGGTCCTAGAAGTTGTCTGACTGCCGGTCGCTTGCGGGTATGCTAAGCGAGCGCCGGGGGCAAGTCAAGATCGGCTCCTTGGTGCCGCAAACGGCGACGTCCGACGAGCGGCTGCGCCGCCAAACTAAAGTCCGGGAAACCTGCTTGACGGGGAAAGTTGTCTGACAAATACTACTGGCGATGTCTGGTGATAGGCCGGTGAAGACACGCGCGCGGCCGCGCAGCGTCTCCGTGCGTGACGAGCTGACCGACCGCATCGACCGCGGTTTGCTGACCGCAGGGACCCGGCTGCCCTCCGAGCCCGCGCTCGCCACCGAGCTCGGAGTCTCGAGGGCGACCCTCCGCGAAGCGCTCCGAACGCTGGAGGGCGAAGGCCTCGTGCGACGCATGTGGGGCTCGGGAACCTATGTCGCGCAGGGTCCCCGCGTCGCGAACAGCCTCGATGTGAACTTTGGTGTGACCGATGCCATTCGCGCGGCCGGTATGCAGGCCGGGACCGAGCAGGCTCGATACTGGTTCGAGCCCGCTTCCGCCGGCGAGGCGGCTCAGCTGAAGCTGCAGCCGGGTCAGGACGTGCTCGTGGTCGAACGGGTTCGGACTGCTGACGGCAAGCCGGTTGTGCTTTCACGCGACATCCTCCCGGCGCGCCTGCTGGCGCATCATCCAGAGGTCGCCGACCGGATGCTCCAGCGCTCGATGTATGAGGTCCTCGAGCAAGAGCTTGGAGTCGTCATCCACCACGGCATCGCCACCTTCCGCCCGGTGCGCGCCGACATCACTGTCGCCCGGATGCTGGGCATTCCCCGTGGCGAGCTCCTGCTTGCCATCTGGCAGGTCGACTACGCCGAGGACGATGTCGCTGTCGTTTCTTCGCACGAATATCACCTCGCCGAGGCATTCGATTTCACTGTGCTTAGGCGCGGACCTGGAAGGAGGTTGCAATGAGCGCACAGGTTGGCAAGTCGATGCGACTGAAGCGCGTGATCGATCCCGCCGGCGTCTCGGTCATCTGCGCGCTGGATCATGGGATGACCTCGCCGACCTTTCTCGAGCCACTTTCAGACATCTCTGCGCGGACTGCAGAGGCAGTGGCCGGGGGCGCGAACGTGATCATGATGTCGAAGGGCATGATCCGGATCGCCGAGCCCGCCTTTTCCCCGACAACATCGCTGGCGCTTCTTCTGTCGGCTTCCGCCAACCCTGAGCAGGGCCAACCCCAGGTGATACAGATCGCGGAGGTCGAGGAAGCCGCTCGACTTGGCGCGGACGCCGTCGTGCTCTTCACCGCGCTCGCGGGCGAGACGGAGGCGGGCATGATCCGGACCCTGGCGGGCGTGGGCAGGGAGTGTGCTGTCCTCGGCATTCCGTTTATCGCCGAGGCCGAGTTCCCGACGACCTACGCATCGGTCAGCGATCTCAGGGACCAGTACGGTTTCGAATACCTGCGCCGCAACGTGCGGCTGTGCGGTGAGCTTGGCGCCGACATCATCAAGACCAACTGGCCCGGCGATGAGGAGTCGTTCGGAAAACTGGTGGAGGCCGCCAACGGCCTACCAGTCGTGCTGGCGGGTGGTTCGCGCCTCGAGGACGGAGAGCTGCTTCAGCGTATGGAGCACGCCATGGCCGCCGGCGCGATCGGATGCTCAGTGGGTCGCAACATCTTCATGCACAAATCTCCCGAGGCCATTACGCGAGCGCTGTCTCGCGTGATCCGGGAGCGCTGGAAAGCGATGAAAGCGCTCGATGCGCTGCACAAAGAGCTGGGCGCGGGGGCCGTGCGGTGAGGGCGGCATTCATGACCGCGGTCGACGCGGTCGAGATCCGCAAGGCGCCTGAACCGAAAGTCGATCCCGAGGGGGCGATCCTGCGGATCGAGGCTTGCGGCATCTGCGGCACCGACGCGCGGACCTTCTTCAACGGCGACCCGAAAGCGCCTGCGCCATGGATCCTCGGCCACGAGCCGGTTGGTGTGCTGGAGGAGGTGGGGCGCGACGCGCTGCTCCCGCCCGGCGTCAGGAAAGGCGACCGCGTGTTTCTCGGGTCCATCCTCACATGCGGCCGCTGCCACTGGTGCATGGACGGATACCAGAACCTCTGCGACGAGCATCTCCTCTACGGCTACGACCCGTTCCCCGGCGCATACGCCGAGTACGCGGCGGTGCCGCCGATCGCCATGAAGAACTTGATTCCGCTGCCTCCGGACCTGCCGTCCGACCTCGCGACGGTCGCCGACCCGTTCGCATGCGCCCTGAACGGAATCGAGGTGCTCGACATCCGCATCGGGGACACGGTCGTGATCATCGGCTCCGGCCCCATCGGCTGTTGGCAGGCGGTGATGGCTCGCGACTGCGGCGCCGGAAAAGTGTTCCTGACGGACGTGAACCGCCAGCGCCTCGACATCGCGCTGGGCGCGGTCGGCGCGTTCGTCGACGACGCGTGGGTCGCCGCCGCCGACAACGGCGTGGCGCAGGCCCTCGAGCACACCGGCGGGAAAGGCCCCGAGCGGATCATCGTCGCCGCGCCTTCGAAGCAGGCGCAGCAGGCCGCGCTCGAGATGGCGGCCAAACGCGCACGCGTCGTGTACTTCGCGGGACTGCCGAAGCACGATCCGGTAAGCCCGCTCGACATGAACCAGCTGCACTACAAGGAGCTCTCAATCCTTGGCGCGTACGGCGCCACGCACCGGCAGTACCGGCTCACGATGGACTACCTGGAGCGGCGCCGCGATGAGCTGGCCGCGGTGGTGACGCACAGGTTCCCGCTGGAGAAGATCGGCGAAGCCTTCGAGACCATCCGGTCCGGCTCAGGGCTGAAGATGGTCGTCATTCCTTGACGGGACCGTATGTGATCGGCTGCGATGTCGGCAGCCAGGGCACGAACACCGCCCTCTATTCCGTCGATGGAAAGCTGGTGGCGTCGGCGTACGAGGGCTACGACGTGTCATTTCCGCAGCCGGGTTGGGCCGAGCAGGACCCGCATGCCTGGACAGGCGCCCTGCATTCGACGATTGCGCGGGTTCTCGGGGAGGTGCCGGAAGGCCCGTCCGCGGTGAAAGCCCTGTCGTTCGGCTCCCAGCTCGATGGCATGGTCGCGTGCGACGCGAAGGGCAAGCCGCTGCGGCCCGCGATGATCTGGATGGACCGCCGGGCGGAATCGCAAGCGGCCGCGCTGGCCCAACAGGTGTCGCGAAAGGACTTCTACCACCACGTCGGCGCGAACCTGGACTCGTCGCACGCGGTTTTCAAAGCGTTGTGGATTCGCGACGAGGAGCCGGAAATCTTCGCGAAGTCTGCCAAGCTCATGTCACCCGGGGCGTACGTGCTGTTGGAAGCATCCGGGGTGGTCGCCGTCGACTACTCCAACGCCTCGTCGCTGGCGCTCCTCGACCCGCGAACTCGATCGTGGTCCCAGCCAATCCTCGACGCGGCAGGTATTAAGTCCCGCATGCTGCCCGAGCTGGCGGCGGGTACCCAGGCTGTGGGCAAAGTCACCAAATCATTCGCTGCCTCGACGGGCCTTTCTCCGGACACCATTGTTGTGGTCGGGTGCGGAGACGAGATGGCCGCCACCCTTGGCGCCGGGGTTTTCGCGCCTGGCGAGGTGTGCGACGTGGTGGGCACGGCCGAGCCGGTATGCGCAGTGTCCGCCGGACCGCGAGAGGACCCGACGATGCTTGTCGAATGCCACCCGCACGCCGACCCCGACACCTGGTTGCTCGAGAATCCCGGGTTTGTCTCGGGCGGCAACCTGAGGTGGTGGCGTGATCAGTTCTGCCCCGAGGAACGCGCCGCCGAGGCGCGTGGGGAGGGCGACGCGTATGACGCGCTCACCGGGCCCGCCGCGGATGTCGACGCGGGCGCCGAGGGCCTCGTGTTCCTGCCGTGCATGCAGGGCGCGATGGCGCCGGAATGGAATGGGGCAGCGCGAGGCGTCTTCTACGGCCTGAGCCTCGCCCACACTCGGGCGCATCTGACCCGGGCCGTCCTCGAAGGCAGCGCCTTCGCGCTTCGCGACATCCTGGAGGCGATGCGAAGCGCAGGCCTCGAGGTGCGCCGTCTCACGATCGTCGGCGGCGGCGCCAAAGGGGCGCTGTGGCGGCAGATCAAAGCGGACGTGACCGGCCTGCCTGTGCGAGTTCCAATGAGCGTGGAGACCACAGCCACCGGGGCGGCCACGCTTGCGGCGGTCGGGGCGGGACTATATGACGATGTGGCGAGCGCTGCCGGCGCCTTCGTCGCATACCGCCCCGACGAGCACCAACCTGATCCCGAGCGCCGCGAGATCTACGACGAGGCGTACGGTCGATACCGGGATGTGTACTACGCGCTCAAGCCGGTGTTCGAGCGGGTCTGATGCCTGACAGCTCGGTGGCCAGCGACAGGACGCGAGTCTTTCCGCTGGAGCTGGACCGGCTCTACCCCGTCGTCGTGCGCGGCGAGGGCGTGTGGGTGGAGGACTCGGCCGGCAAGCGATACCTCGATGCGATGAGCGGAGGCTCGATGGCCGCAACGCTCGGGCATGGGCGGCGCGACATCATCGCCGCGGCTCGAGACCAGGCGCTTCAGCTGTCCTATGTCCATAACGAGCGCCTCACCAACCCCGCAAGGGAGCGGCTCGCGGCAGAGCTCGTCGAGGTCGCGCCTCCTGGCATGACCCGGGTGCGGTTCACAACCGGCGGAGCCGAGTCCAACGAGGCCGCCCTGCAGATGGCGCGCAGCTACCACGTCGAGAGGGGCGACACGAAGCGGTGGCACGTGATCTCTCCTGCGCAGGCCTATCACGGGCCAACTATGGCGACGCTTGCGCTCACCGGAAGGCCCGGCCTGCAGCGTCCGTTTGGGCCCTACCTGTCGACGCACCATCACATCCCGCCGAGCACCTGGCGATTCGACTCCACCGGCAAGGCGGCGCTCGCGGCTCTCGACAAAGTGCTGGAGGAGGTTGGGCCGGAGAACGTATCGGCGTACTTCTGCGAGCCGATAACCGCGGCGGCGCTGCCTGCGTATTCGCCGCCCGAGCTGTTCTGGAAAGGGCTGGCTGAGCGCCGTGAACAGCATGGCTTCCTCATCCTCTACGACGAGGTGGTCACCGGCATGGGCCGGACCGGCCATTGGTTCGCGGCCGAAAAGCTGCCGCTGGCGCCGGACATCATCGCCACCGCGAAAGGCCTGGGCGCCGGCTATGCGGCGATCGGTGGCGTCATCTGCCAGGACCGCGTGTACCAGGCGTTCGCCAACGGATCGCACAAGCTCACACACGGACACACATGGGATGGCGCGCCGGTGACGTGCGCTGTCGGGCTGCGCGTTATCGAGGTGCTTCGAGAGGAAGGGTTGATCGATCGCATGCGGGTCAAAGGCCCGCATTTGCGCGACGAGCTGGCCGCGGCGCTCGCGGACGTCCCCATGGTGCGCGAGGTTCGCGGGCATGGCTTCCTCCTGGGCGTTGAGTACGTCGATCCGCGCGACGGAAGATCGTTTCTTCCTCCCGAGCTTGGAACCGCGCGGCGGGTGGACCTCACCGCGATGGACGTCGGCCTCATCGTCTACTCGACGATGCCGACGCGCGATGGATACGCCGGCGACCAGACGTTGTTCGCGCCGCCGTTCACCACCACCGACACCGAGCTCACCCAGATGGTGGAGCGATTTGCCGAGACCATCCGCACCGTCGCGAAATCAATCGAGGCAGAGCTCAAATGAGCTCGTGGCGGCCGCGGACGCTCATCCTCCAACACGAGGAGCCGACGCCGCCCGGGCATATGACGGAGTGGCTGGCTGAGCAAGACGCGCAAGTCGAGGTCTTTCGCATCGACGAGAACGAGCTCGAGATAAATCCCCGCGACTACAACCTCATCGTGTCGCTCGGCTCGGAGTTCGCAGCCTTCGACGATGCGATTCCGTTCGTGCAGCGCGAAGTGAAGTTGTACCAGCAGGCCATTGCGGCGGACGTTCCCATCCTTGGGCTGTGCTTCGGCGGCCAGATGCTCGCCCGCGTGCTCGGCAGCCGGCTGTTCCGCGCGGAGCGGGCGGAGATCGGCTGGCTGCCGTTGCGCACGAATGACCCCGAACTCGTCAGCACGGGCCCGTGGTTCCAATGGCATTTCGACAGCTTCTCGGCGCCACCGGGCGCAACGCTGATCGCCGAGACCGACGCCGCGCCGCAGGCCTTCGTTTCTGGTCGCAACCTGGGCCTACAGTTTCACCCCGAGGTGACGCCCGAGATCATGGACGAGTGGGTGCGCGCGTACCCACACGAGCTGGAGGCGGAAGGAGTGGACCCGCACGGCCTGCTGGCGGAAACCAGGCAACGGGCGGAGCAAGCAAAGCAGACGACATGGCGCTTGCTGAACGCGTTTCGGGATCGGGTCGCACTCGAGGAACGTGCCCGATGAGCCCGGAGCGCGTAGCCGCCGACCAGACCAGCACGTTTCCGCGATTCCTCGACCT
>VBIU01000049.1 GCA_005880945.1 Chloroflexota bacterium
CGACATCCGGGACCACGACACGAACGCCCTGTCGGCGGCTTCGACAGCTCGGTCGACGTCGACCGCATCCGCCTCCGCCACCTCGGACAGCTGCTTCTCAGTCGCGGGGTTGATGGTCGGGAAGCGCTTCTTGCTGTGCGGCTCGAGCATCCGGCCGCCCATGAAGAGCCCGTAGCGGGGCTGGATTCGGACGTGGTCGGTCGCTTCGGGCGCAGGTGCGTACTCGAACGTCTGCTTCGCCAGGTCGGCGGATTGCCGCTTGGTGATGGCCATCAGTCGATCGTGAAGTAATCGCCGGACTGGTACACGCCGCTGCGCTCCTTGTCGATCTGCATGAGCACGTCGTTGAGCAGGGTGGATGCCCCAAGGCGGAGCCGGTCCGGGGTCATCCATTCCGGTCCGAGCGTCTCGTAGGTGACGACGAGATATGCGATGGCTTGCTTGGACGTGCGAATGCCGCCGGCCGCCTTGAAGCCGACCGGGCGGCCCGTCTCGCGCATGAAGTCGCGAATGGCCTCCATCATCACAAGGCTCACCGGCAGGGTCGCCGCCGGCTGAATCTTGCCGGTGGAGGTCTTGATGAAGTCCGCGCCCGCGGCCATGGCCAGGATGCTGGCCCTGCGCACGCCGTCATAGGTGCCCAGCTCTCCCGTCTCGAGGATCACCTTCAGGTGGGCCGCCCCGCACGCCTCCTTGACCGCGACGATCTCGTCGTAAACCTTCTGGTAGTCGCCGGAGAGGAAGGCGCCACGGTCGATCACCATGTCCACCTCGCCCGCACCGGCGGCAACCGCCTCTTGCGTCTCGGTGACCTTGATCGAGGTGAAGCTCTGACCGGAGGGGAACGCGGTCGCCACGGAAGCGACCTGCACTGTGCTGCCGCGCAGATGCTCGCGGGCGTCGGCGACGCGCGACGGATATACACAAATGGCCGCAACCGATGGGATCGACGCGTCGCCTGGCTTGGGGCGGATCGCCTTGGCGCACAGGGCGGCCACCTTGCCGGGGGTGTCGGATCCCTCGAGCGTTGTGAGGTCCATGCAGCGGATGGCGAGATCGAGCGCCCACAGCTTCGACGACTTCTTGATCGAACGCTTGGCCAGCGATGCGGCGCGCTCGTCAGCCCCGACCTCGTCGACGCTGCGCACGCCGCGCATCAACGAGCCGATATGGGTTAACGACAGCGCGGTGGCCATGTTGGGATTATGCGCCGGGGGTCGAATCGGTCTGGGATTCGGCCGGCGAACCTCGCTGACGAGGACCGGTCAGACTTGGCAGCCGCCCTTTGACGGGTGGGTCACCGGCGCTCCGTACGAATGCCTGCCAATGGGAACGGGCGGCGGCGCACTTGTTGGATTGCCGCCGCAACCCTGGTTTGGGTGCTTTGCCGCTTCGACCGTGACCAACTCTGTGATCGAACCGTGGCGGCGCGGGATCTCCGCGCTGACCAGTCTCGCGGTATCGGCTGGGCCAAGGTCGGTCGACTGCGTCGGCGAGAGCAACGCGCCAACGCCAGGTGAGGGACCGTTGGCCAGGCCCGGCGCCGTGCTCGGCGCTCTTCCACGCGCTATCGCGTCTGGGCTGACTGCCGCCACCCCAACCGCGGCGACGGTCACGGTCACCGCCACTGTCGCTGTCAGCTTATGCGCCCAGTCGCCAGCACCGACCACCTGGACCGACCGTGTCAGCCGCGACGCGCGGTCCGTGACATAGCCCACACCCAGCAGCAGGATCGCGGACAGCCAGGTCCCCGTGCCGCCAATGTAACTTTCGAGCCGGCCGAGCGCAGCCCACAGGCGCCGGCGCACCGTGCTGACCGATACGCCCAGAATCGATGCGATCTCGCGGTTGCTGCGACCCTCCAGGTAAGCGAGCGTGACGACCTGGCGTTCCTCCGGGCTCAGCTCGGCCATGCCGCTGCGTACGGTGTGCCTGTCCAGCGCCGACGCCAGCCCCGACCACGCGCCAGAGGAAGCCTGCCCCTCCTGGCGATCGTCGGCCAGCAGCTGTCGCGCACGGCCGTGGCCTCCGAGTCGGCGGCGTGGATCGACTGTGAACTTGTGGACGCCGGTCGCCAGCCAGGTGCGCAAGACGTCCATGCGCGCTTGGCCGTTCACAGCCTCGTGATCAGGGACGACCTCAGGTCGCTCCTGGTAAGCCCTCACCTTCTATCGCCTGGCGGCGCGACGATCAACCTTGCCTCTCGGGATTCCGGATGGAAGACGACCGCTCAGAGCCTACACCAGGCCGGCCGGAATATCCCGAATACAGTTGATCGCCCCATCTAGCAAGTGGCATAGGGGCCGTTGACCGCGCCCCTAACCCGACATAGCATTGAATGCGGCTTAGCCGGGAGGCTGTTGGGGAGCGGGAGGACGTGCCTATGGGCTGACGTCGTCGTCGTCTTTGGCTGCATACGACGACCAAACACACAGTCACCTTGAGGAGGGCACATGTTTCGCAACGCTCGAATCGGGCTTGCCGTCGTGGCCCTGGTGTTGATCGGAGTGAGCACTGGATCCGCCGCTCCACCGAACCAGGCCCCGACCAAGCAGGACATCGCCAAGAAGATCCTCGCCTCGAAGGCAGGACAGACGCTTTCCGCACCGGCGCGGGCATATATGGAGTCGGTCGCCCGCAACGACCACCGGATCGCTCCCGACTCGAATGGGATCTCCACGAAGGCCGCAAAGGTCAACGCGGCCAAGGGTCAGGGAGGTACGCCCCTCGTCAACGTCCGAGTCAACAATCCGGCCAACGACACACATCAGACCGACCAGACGACCCAGAGCGAGACTGCCATCGCGGTCTCCGGCTCCAACGTCGCAGTCGGCTACAACGACTCTCAGAATGCGCTTGCGTTCCTGACCGCAGGCGCCGACATCACCGGGTATGCGTACTCGACCGACGGCGGCCAGACGTTCACGGACGGCGGCGTGCTGCCCAACGCCCCGGGCAACGTCAACCTCGGCGACCCGTGGCTGGCCAGCGACAGCAGCGGCAGCATGTACTACTCGACCCTGACCATCGATGCGGTCACTGGATTTCTTCTCGTCGGCGTATCGCGTTCCACCGACGGCGGCAAGACGTGGACCGCCGCCGCTTCCATACAGCCGCCTGCCGGCCAGATCTTCTACTCGGCGGACAAGGACGCGCTGACGACCGGTCCTGGTAACGGCAACCTCTACGACGTCTGGGACGACTTCACAGTCGACCCCGGCACATTCATGGAGTTCAGCGGGCTTCCGGTCGCCCATTCAACGGACGGCGGAAAGACCTGGACGATCACATATGCCAGCAAGGTGCCCATCTTCGACCCGAACGGTGGGTGCAGCTTCCAGCAGTACATCGGCGCCCAGCCCCTGGTCGCGGGCGGCGTCATCTATGACGCCTCCGAGTTCATCTCCGTCGATGACCCCAACTGCACGTTCACCGCGCCCGTCAACTTCAGCGAGGCGATCTTCTCCTCGAACGACGGCGGCTCGACATGGACGGCCGGCGCGGTCATCCCGATCACGTCGTCGGTCCCGCAAAACCTCGGCGCATTCCAGCTCGGTCCGGCGCAGTTCATGCGCAACCTCGAGTTCCCCACCCTGGCCAGCTTCAAAGGCACCGTCTACATGGCCTGGAACGATGGTGGGGACGGCTCCGGCCACAGCCACATCCGGCTGGCCCAGCTCGACTCTTCCGGAAAGCTTGTCAAGAGCTCGTTCATCACCAGCGGCAGCAACGATGAGGCGCAGCCGGCCATGAGCGCCGACTCGTCTCTACACATCGCCTACTACCAGATCAGCACCGACGCGAGCGGCAACGGCCAGCTCGACGTCATGGTCTCGAACTCGAGCAGCGGCAACAGCTTCAAGGTTCAGCGCGTGACCAGCCAATCGTTCCCCGGGGTGTTCACGCTCCCGCAGTTCGACCCCATCATCGCGTTCACCTACATGGGCGACTACATCGCCAACGTCAGCGACGGACAGCACCAGTACTTCGCATGGGGTGACAACCGGGACATCGTGACCAACTTCCTGTGGCCGAACGGCCGCCACGACCCGGACGTCTTCTTCGCCAAGCAGTAGTGAATCGGAGGCGGGCGCCGTGCGCCCGCCTCTGCCCAGCTGCTAGTCGCTTCTGAGCGAGCCGTTCGCCTGCCAGCGCGGCAGCTGCTCCGTGACGACAGCATCCACAGCGTCGACGAACTCCTGGATGTCGTGCTCGCCCATCGGCGTCGACAGCGCGCCCATGGCTCGCGGCGCCATGAGCACGCCGTGGTTCACCAGCGCGAGGAAGAAGTCATGCGTGATCTTTGGATTGGCCGTCGCCTTGGTCCTGTAATCGGTGACGGGGATGTCCGTGAAGTGGATGGCAAGAAGTGAGCCGGCACCGTTCACCTGCACCGGCAGATCATGCGAGGCGAACACCTCGGTCAGCTGGTCTTTCACGCGGGCACCCTTACGGTTCAACTCCTCGTACACGTCTGGCGTGAGCTCCTTCATCGCGGCCACTCCGGCCGCCATTCCCAGCGGGTTGCCGTTGTAGGTTCCACCCTGGGGGAGATTCGGGGTGCGGCGCGGATCCAGCAGCTCCATGATGTCGGCGCGCCCGCCGAATGCGGCCACTGGCAGGCCGCCGCCGATGATCTTGCCCATCGTCGTCAGGTCCGGCGTCACGCCGTACAGCTGCTGGGCTCCGCCCGGCGCAACCCTTAGCGAGATCACCTCGTCGAAGATGAGAAGCATTCCCAGCTCGACGGTGACCGCGCGCAGGCGCTCGATGAACTCGCTTGTCGCCGCGATGACTCCGCCGGCGCCGATTATCGGCTCGAGGATCACCGCCGCCACCTGCTCGCCTTCCTCGCGGAGGATCCGCTCGGCGGCGTCCGGATTGTTAAAGGGAAGGATCACGCTGCCGTCGAGGATCCACTGCGGCGTCCCGATCGAGTCGGGCCTGGCAACTGGCCGCTCAGGAGGCCCGGCCTCTGCAAGGATCGGGTGCGTGCTCACCTCGGCGTAGTCATGCGTGCCGTGGTAGCCACCCTCGATCCGAGCGATCTTCGGCCGTCCGGTGAAGGCGCGAGCCAGGCGCATCGCGAACATCGTCGCCTCGGTCCCCGAGTTGCAGAATCGAACCAGGTCGAGGCTCGGGACACGCTCGCACAGAAGAGTCGCGAGCTCGACCTCGATAGGGTTGGCCGCTGCGAAGGCGGTGCCGCGGGCGGCCTGCCGGCTGATCGCCTCGACGACCTTCGGATGGGAGTGTCCGAGGATCATCGCCGTGTAGTTGCCCAGCATGTCGATGCGCTCGGTTCCGTCCGCATCCCAGATCCGGCAGCCCTCTCCTCTCTCGATATAAAGGGGATAGGGGTCGAAATACGTCGTCGTCCGGGTCGTGCCGCCAGGCATCGCGTTGACTGCCCGCTCATGGAGCTTGCGGGACGAAGGCGTCGTGCGCCGGTAGACGTCTTCGGGGTCGATCATCTGTCTCGCACGATCTTGCTCCCTTCTGAGCTCAGCCGGCTGTGTGGTTAACCTAGGGCGTTGAAGTCGAGCCTGCGTGAGCTGCGGGAGGCCACCGTCCGCGAGCACATGGAGGCCGAGAACGCCCACGATTTCGAGCGCTGCATCGCGGCCTTCGACCACCCTCGCTACGAGATCGTCGCCACCGGCGAGGTCTGGGACGGACGCTCAGGGGTGAACACCCTTCTCAACGAGAACAAGAAGGGCTTCCCCGACTTTCAGTTCCATCCCGAGAAGATGCATCACGCCGACGACGCCGTGATTGTCGAGGGCCGTTTCACCGGGACGCACGATGGTAGCTGGCGAGGGCTGCCGGCGACGGGGCGCAAGGTCGACTTCGCGCTGATCATCGTGTTCGTGTTCGAGGGCGAGCGCATGGTCTGCGAAAGGACGTACTTCAACATCGGAACCCCGCTGACGCAGCTCGGCGTCGCACGAGACCCGAACTCCACCGGCGGCAAGATCGCGACGGTTCTGAACCACCCACTTGCCCTCGGCAAGGCGCTGGTTCGGGCGGCGCGTCGCAGGTAGGCCGTTGATAAAGATCGGCACCGTGATCGAGAGCCCGCAAACTGGAGAGAGGCTCACCATTCGCTCGACGGCGGAATCGTCGAACGGCCGTCTCTTCCAGGCTGAGCTGATAGTGAAGCCCGGCGGCTATGTCGTCCGCTCGCACATACATCCGAGCCAGGAGGAGAGCTTCGTCGTCCTCGAAGGCACCTATGGGTACCGGATTGGGGACAAGACGGGTGTGGCGCATCCAGGCGAGACGCTGGTTTGTCCGATCGGCGTGCCCCACAGCCAGTGGAACGCCGGCGACGGCGTCATGCGCATCTATTACGAGCACCGCCCCGCCCTGGCGTCGGCCGAGATCTTCTTTGAGACCCAGTTCGGTCTGAGTCGGGAGGGGAAGCTGTCCGCGAAGGGAGACATCAAGCTGCTGCAGGGAGCCGTGCTGCTCCAGGAGGTGGGCGACTTCATAAGGCCCGCGAGCCCGCCGATCTGGGTGCAGAACCTGGTCTTCCCAGTGCTTGCGGTCATCGGCCGTTTGCTTGGCTACCGCGCACGCTACGCGAGGTTCGCGCTGCCGACTCGTTAAAGCCATGTAAATGAGGCCCCAGCCGGTCCAGCAAGTCACAGCCCTCCTGCCGCGTTAAGCAGGTAAAGCCGAGTGGATCCGGCTGCTTGAGGTGGGATTAGTGATAAAGCGCGTAAGCGCGTGGGCGCGCGGCCTACGCACGCCGTTGAGGGCGGGTGCCCGGGGGCAGCGCAGCCAGGCGCTGGTCGAGTTCGCCCTGGTGTCGCCGATCTTCTTCCTTGTCATGTTCACCGCGATCGACATCAGCCGTCTTCTCTACGCCTACACGGCGATCTCGTCTGCAGCTCGAGACGGGGCGCGGACGGCGTCGCTGTCGGGATCCACGTACAGCGACTGTCAGATCATCCAGGAGGTGGAGCTCGTCGGGCAGGGCTTCCCCGTCCGGATGGATCCGAACTCCCTGGTTGGCAACAGCGACCCAAACAATCCAGGTGGGCCGCTCTCGCCGACCATCCCACCACCCAACGTGGGTTACGCGTACATCTGGCCTGCGGTCGCCACCGCCGATCCCCCGGAGAACAACTGCGACTCCGGAGTCCAGCGGGCGATCAGCCCCTCCGTCAAGCACGTGGCAGTGGAGGTGCAGTACCACTTCATGCCGCTTCTGCCGATCGTGTCCGGGTTCGCGTCCAACATCATCGTCAAGACGGTTTCGGTGGTGACGACCGAGTGACCCTCTGGATGAGCACGCGCCGCCGCCAGAGCGGGCAGATGCTTCCGATCGCCGCCGCTGCGTTCGTCGTCATGTGTGCGCTCGCCGGACTCGCGATAGATGCCAGCCGCGACTACCTCGTCAAGCGCAATGCGCAGAACGCTGCCGACTTCGCGACTCTCGCGGCGGCCAAGCAGATGGCGATGGGGACAAGCCTCGCGTCGCCCCTCGCGCCGAACTCGGCTGCGGTGCATGCTGCCCATGACTTCGCGGACAACAACGGGTTCAGCACGATTTACTCCAACGCCTGCGACCAGAGCGCGCCGACTTCGTTCAGCGCCACATGGTTCGACGTAAGTGGCGTGCCCTGTGCCAACACCACGGGTTTCAACAACAAGGTCACAGTCAAGTCGCCGCCGACTGCGCTGCCGGGTTCGCCCGTACCTCTGAGCTGCATAGGCCCTGGCGCGTACTCGTGCGTCCAGGTAGTGATCACCAGTCGTGTCGCCGAGGTTTTCACCGCGGTTCTGGGGATCCCTTTCGCCTATGTGACGGTGGGCGCGAGCGCACAGGCGACGCTGCCCGTGTCGACGGTCAGCCTGCCGCCACCAAACGCCCTGGTGCTCTACCAGCCCCAAAGTGGCTGTGTCAAAGCAGGCCAGCAGTGCTTCGACGAGAGCAAGCCTGTGACGCGCACGCAGCTCTCATGCAACGGAAGCAATAACTGTCCGACCTTCTGGGTGAGATCCGGCACCTCTCCGAAGATCTACGGATTCGACGGCTCCACGCTCACCCCGCCCGGGGACTACACAGCTATTCAGTCGAACGGCGACATGGTTGTCCAGGACAGGACCACCATCTGCGATCCGTACAACGGCGCTGCGTGCGCCCCCAACACAGCGATCGGCGCCGCCGGCTTCGCGATACCCGCCGCCGGCACCAAGCTCTACTGCACGAAGATCGGCGGCAGCGGCTTGACCCCTTGCACGACCACCGGTCAAGCGCCCCTCAACGAGATCGACGGCAACCAGTCGCCATGGCTCACGCCGAGCTACTGGTACCCGACTGTGGACACGGGCGGGCTAAAGGGCTGCGGCTCCTTGATCCTCAACGGAAACGCCGTATACGGTCCATGCGCCAACGCGCAGGAGCCTTACACGATCGAGCCCGGCTTCTACAGCTACATCGTCGTAAACCACGGCACCTACGAGTTCGAGACCGGCCTGTACGACATCACGGGCACAGCCCCGGTCAACACGGCGGCCGGAGCGAACTACACCGCCAACGGCATCGATCACAGCGGTGAGGTCGCAGCCGACTTCGACCTCTGCACAGGCGGCCTGCCCAACTCATGCCCGACCCTGACCGCGGGGGTCTGGATCGGCAACGGCGGTGGCTCCTACAGCGCGTTCGTCGGTCCGATCAAGGGGTCGTGTACCGGCGGCCTTGCGGGTAGCGGCGGCGGCGGTGGCGATCCCACGATCGTCTCGGGCAGCAGCGTCGTGTTCCGGCTCGAGAGCGGTTCGGGCGGGTTTGTCTCCACCGCCGAGGTGTCGGGCCTGTCGCTGTCCGGGGCCGGCGTCGGCAGCATGCCATCGGTGGGCGGAGCCCCCCTGCTAATCGACGAGGAGAACGACTCCTTCATTCACCTGGATGCCGCCGCCGCCAAGGACAACACGATCCAGGGCCTTGTCTATCAGACGCCTCTTGCGGACCACGGCGGCGTCGAGCTCGACCCGGGCATGAGCAGCGGTGGCGCGTCGCTCGAAGGACAGGTGCTGGCGTACAGCTTCACGACCTTCGGCAAGCCGGGCTCCATGGACTTCCAGCAGGGCTACGGGACGGGCTCGGTGCCAGGCATCGCGACCAGCGGAAAGAACGAGACCTCGATCATCTCCAGCGTGAATCTAGCGGCGGCGGTCGGGCAGCCCAACTACTCGACCTTGACCGTCAACTACACG
>VBIU01000250.1 GCA_005880945.1 Chloroflexota bacterium
GGACAGCTCCCGCACGTCATCTTCGAGATGTGAAGCCGAACGGTCGCCGTGTCCGGAGCCTGCAGGGCGACGTTCGCGAGAACCAACGCGACCTTCAATGACGACAACATGGTGAGCCTCCTAACCCAGGACGAGTTTTGACCACCAGGGAAACGTGAGGAGTGGGATCGAGATGATGGTCGCAATCCACACCGCCCATTTCATCCGGCGGCGCGCGACCGGCGAGGCGCACAAGGTGCCAGGCTCGCACGCGCGCTTCTCCTCGCGGCGCAGGACGACGAATCCGAAGCCGAGAGCAAGCGCGGTGCCGACCACGAAGTAGGGTCGCAAAGGCTTGAACGTCGCCGCGAGCCCGGCGCCGCTCAGGCCGAGCGCGACAGCGACCAGCGGTCCGGCGCAGCAGAGCGTCGACGCCACCGCGGCAGCGACACCGCCCGTGGCGGCGAGTACCGTCTTAGTGACTGACGTCGGCATGATCTTCCAGGACCTCCAGAATTGGGCACTCGGCCGTGGGTCGCCGAACCGCGCACGCGGCGGCCAGCCGCTCCAGCGTGCGCTTCATCCGCTGAAGATCGCGGATCCTCTGTTGAACGACCTCGATCTTCTTTCTGGTTTTCCGCTCTACCGTATCGCAGGCGCTGCCATGCCGGACTCGGAGTCCGAGCAATTCTTGGATCTCACTCAGCGAGAAGCCGAGATCCTGCGCGTGCTTGATGAAACGGAGCCGCGCCACGGCGTCGTCGGCGTACTGGCGGTAGCCGGCTGGCGTGCGCCGGTCGGCGGGAAAGAGTCCCCGCCGCTCGTAATAGCGGATCGTCTGAACGTTCACGTCGACCGCCGCAGCGACCTGTCCGATGGTGAAGGTCATGGGTTCCCCGTCGAGGCTGGTGTCACGATACACCCTATACCTAGGTACAGGCTCAAGGGGGGGCGCGACGATAGGTAAGTCTGACACGGCTGACGATCCCAGCAGGGCGCGGTGTTCGGTGACACCACCGCCACCCTGGTGGAGGAACGCGCTCCACCAGAGGGGGCGGTGCGAGTCCGTCAGGGCTTGCGCTGGATCGTCGCGATCCGGATCGCGTTGGCGCCAGCGGCCGCGAACACCGTACCGGTCACGGTCACTTGCTGTTCGGCGAAGTCTTTTAGTCGGTCATTCTGCCCGTCGCCGGGCATCGCCGTCGAGGTGGGGATGTAGAGCTTACCATCAGTGCCCAGGATGGCGAGCGGAATTCCTTTACCTGCGCAGATCTGGGCGCACTCGCGGTGACTGTCGCCGCTCAGGCCTTGCCCGAAACGGCACGACACGTCCACGACGGTCCCCGAGATCGTGCGTTGGGTGCCCTTCGGATGGTGCATGCCCGCCATGCCTTGCTGCGCCGCGGCGGTCTCGGCGCCCGCCAGGCTCAGCCCAGCGGCGACTGCGGTGACGGAAAGCAGACGACGGATCATTTAGACCTCCTGTGAATCACGTGACGATGAGTAGGCGCAAACGTTCCACTAGCGCCTGGGGTGGTCCGGGCAGCTTCTCGCGGTGACGCGCGAAGGCTTCCAGGAAGGAAAACTCGAATCGGTACTGCGGATAACACCGCGCGCACTCCGCGAGGTGCGCGGCGATTTCCTCCATCCGCTCCGGTGCCAGCTCGCCGTCCAGATAGTCCCACAACTGCTCGATCACCTCGCGACAAGAGATCATCGGGCTCCATCCTTTCGGCGCTCCAAGAGGCCGGCATCCTCGGCAAACGCCAACAGGTCCTCCTGCAACAGGCGACGGGCGCGAAACAACCGGGAGCGAACCGTGCCCAACGCTACGCCGAGCACCTGAGCCGTCGCGGCGTACGACTGGTCTTCGAGATCCACCATCACCACCACCGAGCGGTACTCCTCAGGGAGCTTCGTGAGCGCCCGCTCCACCGCTTCCGCCAGCTCGGGCTGCTCGAACACCGCCCCCAACGGGTCCGTGCCTTGCAGCCCCGCGTGCAGGCCGGCGGCGGCCACCGCCTCGAGGGTCGCGTCCTCGGTGGCGACCTCGCGACCGGCGCGCGCTTCGCCTTTGAGGAAGACGTTGCGGCAGATCGTGAAGAGCCACGCCCGGCAATCGGTCCCCGACTCGTACTGCTCTCGATGCGCGAGGGCCCGCAGGTAGGTCTTCTCCCGGACCGGGTCCCGCGCGAGATGCAGCGCGAAGCGGTGTACCGCGCTCACTGCGCCGAGCAGTTCCTGCTCGAATGCCGTCGGCGACACTTCAGCCACGGGCTTCATCGCTGAGTGAGTGAATCCGTTGCATAGACGGGAAGTTCCAGTCGGGTGCGTTGTGTGGACGCCTCAGAGACCTTATCGGGGCGTAACTATGCCGATGGCGGTGTAGTATATTCCCGAGCGCGCATGAAGCTCTCCTTCGTTAGACTCGTCGCTGCGTTGCTGCTGGGCGGCCAGATGTTGCCGGTTGGCTTGCCGCTGTTGTGTGAGCAAGTCCAACAAGCAACGCCGGCGAATTGCGACCAACAGATGGCATCCCACCCGTCTGGGCCCGTCGTCGCTGCGACGACCCGGGCTACCCCGTGCGCCAATTCAGCGTTCTGCGCGGCCACGACGACCGCCGTTGTTGCGCTCGGTGAAGCCGTTTCCGTTTCCGTAGGTGAATCCCACTGTGTCGGCTTTCGGATCGCCACGTCCGTCCCAGCCGACCCGCAAGCGCCGCTCCCTCCGCCACCCCAAGCCTAGCCTCGCCCAGGAGTAGTGTGCCCTAACGCGCCGCGAATTACGGCGCCGGCTCCGGCGCATTCAGCCGGAAAAGTGTTCGGCGAGGAGAGGTATGCAATTCCGACAACTGATGTTGACAGCACTTGCGCTCACGATGGCGGGCGCATCGCCAGCGCGCGCGCAGGACTCGGTTCTACAATCGCTGATCGCGGAAGCGCTCGCGCGCAGTCCGACACTTGCGCAGCGGCAAGCGGCCGTTCGGGCGGCGACACTACGAATCCGGCCAGCCGGCTCATTGCCCGACCCAATGCTGTCGCTAGGTGTGATGGACCTGGAATTGCCGCGCTTCGACTTCAACACGAGCGACTTCACCGAAGTGGACGTCGAGCTGAGCCAGGAGATCCCGTGGCCTGGCAGCCTCGGCGCACGGTCGGCCGTGGCGCGGGCTGCCGCCAACGGCGCGCGCGCGGAGGAGAACGTCATGCGGCGGGAGGTGACGGTCGCGGTGACGGCGGCGTATTACCGCCTGCAGTACACCATGACCGCCTTGGAGACCATCCACCGCCAGCGCCAGCTGCTGGAAGCTGCGGTGCAGCTGAGCACGACCCGTTATGCCACCGGTATGGCACCCCAAAGCGATCCGCTGCAGGCGAAGCTCGCTCGCGATCGGTTGCAGTTGGAGGAGTACGCGTTGGAAAGCGATCGAGTCGCAGCGCTTGCGGCGGTAAATGCATTGCGGAGACGCGCGACCCGAGATTCTGTCCCGGTCACCGCGATTGACCCCGCGGCGGTGCGGAGTGTCGCAACGGCAGTGTCTCCCGCCGACTCTCTCGTCGCTCTGGCTCTCGCAGCGCATCCGCGACTCGTCGCCCAGCGAGCCGCGGTCGATCAGGCCACGCGGACAATTCAGGTCGAGCGGTTGGGAGCGCGTCCCGACTTTACGTTCTCGGCGCGCTATGGGTACAGGCCTGTCGCGCTCGGCTCCAACTTTCCGGACTTCTTCTCCGCCTTCGTGGGCGTGCGGCTCCCGATCTGGGCGTGGCGCAAGCAAAACCGCCTCGCCGACGCCGCGCGCGCCGATTCCACCGGCGCCGCTGCCGCCCTGCAGGATGCGGAGCTGCAGCTCAGTCGCGAGGTCGCTGAAGCCGCCGCGCAAGTCGAGGCATTACACCAGCGTCTTGTGCTCCTCGTGGACGGCGTCCTGCCTAGTGCGCGGGGTACTGTCGAATCGGTCCTGCGGACCTACCAGGTCGGTCGCGCTGAATTCCTGACTCTGCTGTCGGTCGAAGACGCCCGATACCGGGCCGAACTCGAGGCGGCCCACGTTGCGGCGGAGTACCAGGCTCAACTCGTAAGGCTGCGGCAGTTGACCGCAGAGGAGTCCCGGCCATGAAACACACAATCGTTGTCCTATTCGGTGGCCTGCTTGCGTTGGGAGCCTGCCGCAAGAAGAACACGCCGGATCAATCGATGGCCGACATGCCGGGGATGTCCGGCGCGTCGCAGGCAGCCGATACGAGCGGTGTGCCCATCGATCGGGGAGAGGCAGGGCGACTCGGCATCACGTTCGCCCGGGCGAGCGACCGACCGATCGTAACGTCTGTGCGCGCTGTCGGCGTGCTCAAGTACGCGGAGCCGCGACAGGCGTATGTCAACGCGCGCGTCAGTGGCTGGGTGGAGAAGTTGTACGCTTGTTAGCGCGCAAGAAGAGTATCTCCTCGCGCGGCGGTTGCGGGACGACACACTCGCGGCGAGCGCCCGTCGCCGGCTGACCCTCTGGGACATTCCACCGGATCAGATCGACAGCTTGGAATCGCGTGGTACAGTCGCGCGGACGCTCACTCTGCGCGCTCCCCGATCGGGGGAGATCGCAGAGAAAAATGTCATCGAGGGTCAGGCAGTGCAGGCGGGGACGAATCTGTTTCTCATTGCCGACCGCAGCGAGCTGTGGGTGGACGTCGCGATCTTCGAGCAGGATGCGGCGGCAGTACGCGTGGGCAGCCTAGCGACCATCATCGTCGATGCGGTCCCAGGTCGGACGTTCCAGGGGCGCGTGACGTTCGTCTATCCCCAGCTCGACGAGAAGACACGGACGCTCACAACTCGTCAGGCGCGCTCCGACCGGGGATGTTCGCGACCGCGGAGCTCTCCCGCGCCGGACGGCGTGCGGTGAGCGTGCCCCTCACCGCGGTGTTGCCGACTGGCACGAAGGACCTGGTGTTCGTCAATCGCGGTGACGGCCGCTTCGTGCCGCGGGAAGTACGCGTAGGCGCGCGGGGTGACTCACTGGTGGAAATCGTGCAGGGCTTGAAGCCAGGTGACGAGGTCGTCGCGTCGGCGACGTATCTGCTCGATTCGGAGTCCAATCTCGCCGCCGCGATTCAGGGACTCATGCTGCAAATGGGGATGGGACTCAACATGGGCGGGATGAAAACCGGAACCCCGGATTCGGGAAACCGGACGCGCGGAATGCCGGGAATGGACACGTCGCGGAGACGGCCATGATCCAGCACGTGATTGCCTGGTCCCTCCGACGGCGCGAGCTCGTGGCGCTCGGCGCGATTTTTGTCCTGGTGGCGGGGATATGGCTGCTGCGTACCATGCCAGTGGATGCGATCCCTGATCTCTCCGATACGCAGGTGATCGTCTATAGCGACTACTCCGGCCAAGCACCGCAGGTTGTCGAAGATCAGGTGACGTATCCCCTGGTGACGCAATTCCTGTCCGTGCCGCGCGTAAAGGCGGTGCGGGGGCAGTCGATGTTCAGCTCGTCATTCGTGTACGTGATCTTCCAGGACGGGACCGACCTGTATTGGGCGCGTTCGCGGGTGCTCGAATACCTGAACGCCATCCAGAGCCGTCTGCCAGCTGCGGTCAAAACCCGCCTGGGCCCGGACGCGACCGGCGTCGGATGGGTCTATCAGTATGCGCTCGAGGGCCCGGGGTATGCCCCGGACCGGTTACGCTCGATTCAGGATTTCCAGGTTCGGTACGCCTTGCAGTCCGTACCCGGCGTCGCCGAGGTCGCGAGTCTCGGCGGCTACGTGCGCCAATACCAGGTACTGCTCGACCCCGCCCGGCTGCTCGCCTACGGCGTGGAGATAC
>VBIU01000062.1 GCA_005880945.1 Chloroflexota bacterium
GCCCGGCGTCGCCGGCGCGGGCAGCTTCGATGGCCGCGTTGAGGGCGAGCAGGTTGGTCTGGTCGGCGATGTCGTTGATCAGCTCGAGGATGCCCTCGATCTCGTTGACGCGCCCGGCGAGGGCGAGGGTGCGATCGCCTGAGGCGCGCAGGTCGGTCTGCGCGAGCTCGAGGTTGGCCTGCACCTCGCCTGCCTGGGCCGAGACCCTGTCAACCGTGTCGGCAATTGAGGCAGAGCTGCGTGCGACCTCTTCCATGCTGGCCGAGGTGGCGGTCGCGGCGGTGGTCTGCTCGGAGGTCGCGGCGGCGAGCTGCTCGGCCACCGCCGACAGCTTGCCGGCAGACTCCGTGACCTCGCCTCTGAGGCGTAGAAGGACGCCGCTGAGCCGCTCGACCATCGCATTGAAAGTGTCCCCGAGCCGGCGAACCTCGCCATCGCCCTTGAGCTCGACACGCGCGGAGAGATCTCCCGCCGCCACTCGCGCGGCGGTCCGAGAGAGCGCGACGATGGGTCGCGTCGTGACGATCGCGAGGACGATGGCGAAGCCGATGAGCAGCAAAGTGCTCAACGCCTGCAGCAACGAGGTTCTGATCTCCTGCTCGCGGACGGGCGCGAGCGCGCTTGCTGTATCTGTTGACGCGATCACCACCATGGCCAGGCTTTCGAGCGGCTCGTATCCGGCCAGGACGCTCCGCCCCCGGTAGTCGACGATCTGGGCCGCACCCGGTCCGACTCCGATGGCTCGATCGAAGATGCCGCCCTCAGCCCTGGTCGTGAGTGCGCCCTTGGCGACGATTTCTTTTTCATCCGGCACCACGCCCCAGTCAGAGCTGTAGAGAAGAAGGTGCTGAGCGTTGACCAGGTGCACCTCCTGGTCGTTGGCGGTCGAGACATCGAGGCCATATGGGTTGAGCAGGCGCCCGAGCACTGCCACGTTCAGGTCGCCGACCAGCACGCCTTCCGACTTGCTGTCCGCCACGACTATTGGAGCCGTCATGATCCAGTCGAGGCCGTCAGGTCCCGTTTCAATCGGCCCCAAGGTCTCGACGCTGAGGCTGTTGGCGAACGTCGACCCCGACGGTCGGGCCGAGAGCTCGTGCCCCGGAGCCGTCGACGCTATCGTGGTTGCGCTCAAGTCGAAGATCTGCAGGTCGTCAAACGACGTCTGGGAGGTGAGCGAGTCGTGCAGGCGTGCGTTTAGACCGGGCTTCCTCAGGTTGCCCACGTTGCCTTGCGCCATCGCGCGAAGCTGGGCCTTGCGTTCCGCCACCCAGTCGCTGATGCGGACTGCCGCGCTCCCGGCCGTCGCCTCGCTGCGGGCTTTGGCCTGGTCGAGGCTCGTCTGCGTGCTCCAGTTGGCCATCACGAATCCGAGCAGGACCGCGGTAGGGACGGACACGAGCAGCGCCCCCGCGACGATGCGAAGCGAGTAGTTGTCGAACCTCCTCCAGCTCCTCCGACCCCGGGGCGCGCGTGGGGCCCCAGTCGGGGCCCTCACCAGGCGAAGTGCCGGTGCCTTGGCGTCAAGTTCGGGGGTGCCCGGCGGCCTCTTCTCAGCTGCATCGTCCATGTAGTACGCCGCGCGGCCTGTTTTGTCGCCATGGGTGGAGACGGCGGCCTTCCCCTATAAGAGGATGGGGGAACCCAGTATGGAAGCCGCCTAGAGCTGGATCAGGCCCTTGCGCGCCGCGGCGATGACCGCCTGCAGCTTCGAGTGCACCTGGAGCTTCTCGATCACGTGCCTGACGTGCCACTCGACGGTGTGGGGGGCGATGCTCAGCCGCTGGGACATCGCGGCGGTATCCATGCCTTCAGCCAGCAGGTGCAGCACATCGAGCTCACGCGGCGTGAACTCCGCCAGGAGCTGCTCGCGCTCGCGCCGCCTGGACACCACGCCGCGCTGCCGCGCGATCGCGCGGGCGAAGAGCTCGACCGGGATCAGGACCTCGCCCCTCGAGGCCCTGCGAACGGCCTCGATGATCTGCTCGGCGGTGGCATCCTTGGTGAGGTATGCCGTGGCCCCTGCGTCAACTGCGTCGAGGAGCGCTGACTCGGACTCGTCCGCGCTGTGGAAGACGATCGCCGCGTCGGCGTACTCGTTCTGGATCATGCGGGCGGCCTCTGGCCCGGGTACGTCTGGGAGCCGGAAGTCCATCAGCACGACGTCCGGCCGTGAATCGGCAGCCGCTCGCAGAGCGCCGGCGCCGGAGCCAGACACGCCGGACACTGCAAGGTCGGGCTGCTCCTCCAGGACCCGCGCCAGGGCGGAGGCCAGCAGCGGGTGGTCTTGCACTATCAACACGTGCACTCTGCGAACCGCCGGCTCGCCGCCGTCGGTTTCAGGCTCGAAGTTGCGCACCGTCGTTAACGTGTACTCATGCAGGCGACACTCGCTACGCCATTACGTGTTTGCACCGCCATTCCCATCTGCAACTGTAAAGCGAAATACTTAACGTGCGCCCCGCTTAAGCGAAATTCGATTTGCTGGTACGTTCCCGGCAGATGAGAGTGCTGGTGCTTGGGGCCGGCGGACAGCTCGGCTCGGAGATGGTCCGGCTCTTTCCCCAGGCAGTCGGTCTGAAGCACGGCGATCTCTCCATCACCGATATGGCGGGGATCGAGCGGACATTCGGTCAGGTCCGTCCGGAGCTGGTCTTCAACTGCGCGGCGTACAACGCGGTGGACGGTGCCGAAGGCGACCCGGAGACCGCCCGGCTGGTGAACTCAGTCGGCGCCGGCATGATCGCCGCCGCCTGCCGCCGGCACGAGGCCCGTCTCGTGCACTTCTCGACCAACTTCGTCTTCGACGGCTCTCAGAGCCGGCCTTACGTGGAAACCGACCCGACCGGGCCGCTCGGAGCCTACGGCAGGTCAAAGCTCGACGGCGAGCGGGCGGTTGCTGATGCCCTCGCGGGTGCCCTGGTGATCCGCACCGCAGCGGTGTTTGGCGATCGCGGGTCGGCGGTGAAGGGAGGCAGCTTTCCCGAGCGGATCCTCGAACGCGCCAGGAAGGGCGAGCGGCTCCGCGTCGTTTCCGACCAGCACGTCAACCCGACCTACGCGCGCCACCTCGCCGGCGCCGCCGCCGCGCTCGCGGCCGGCGGCATGACCGGTGTCATCCACGTGGTCGCGGCCGGTTGCTGCGCGTGGGACGAGCTCGCGCGAGCGACCCTGTCGGAATGCGCCGTCGATGTGGCGGTGGATTCGGTCACGAGCGGCGAGCTGGCCGGCCGGGCTCCGCGACCGCTCAACGGGTGCTTGGCCTCGTTGCGCACGGCTCCCCTCCCGCCGTGGCGCGACGGTTTGGCCGAGTGGGCCGCGAATCGGGCTGCGGTGGGACCGACGAACCCATAAAAAAGGCTCGGGCCGGGCGATTTCTCGACACCGGCTCCGAGCTTGGCTGCGGGGGGTGAGTTCCTATTAGGTTGTTGGTATTCCGGCCGGCGTCCCGTTTGAGGACCCTGTGGCGGCGCCTCTTTACGGAAGTTTAGGCGGGGAATCCGTGAGCACTATAGCGGATTCTCGTGCATTTTCAGCTATATATCGACTACTTCGCTCTCGGAATACCAAGGGTCCGGTTGCGGCGGGCGATCCACTCGTGATACAGATGCGTTAGTCCTGCACACGTCTTGCAAAGTTTGATCAGTTCGAGGGAAGTGGCCAGTCGTCTGGGCGTCAGCCAGGCGACTGTTCTTCGTGCCGTGGTACGCGGCGCGCTGGCGGCCGCCGAAACCACGCCGGGCGGGCACCGCCGCTTCCGTATCGAGGACGTCGACGCCATGGCCGGAGCACCCATTCCCACCATGCGCCGCATCCCCAGGCTGATCAGCACCGGAGCGGCGGCGCGGCTGCTCGGCCTGAGCCAGCACACGGTGATCAGGGCCTGCAAGGAAGGGCGCCTCGAGCCCGACGAGGTCACGCCGGGCGGCCACCGCCGATTCTCCGAGGACCGAATCCGCCGGCTGGCACCACATGCGGGCGAGCTCGTCGGCACCGCCGGCGCAGCTCGCGTCCTTGGGCTGACGGTTGCCAAGCTGCTGCGCGCGGTTCAATGCGGCGCCGTTAGTCCGGCGGCTGTCACTCCCGGCGGGCATCGGAGGTTTGCGACTGCGGACCTCTCGTCCAGCTTGCTTCAGTCTGAAGGCACAGGGAGCCACCAAGACGCCGGTGGTTGGGCTGGTGATGGCGCCCGGTAACGGCTCATCCGATGAGGGCGATCCTTTACACAGGACCGGAATCGTCCTCGGCCTGGCCCTGCTGCTCATCTCCGCCGGCGTCGCCCTTCTCGCGCTGGCGCTGTTTTCAGAGCTGACCCGTTACGGGGTGGCGGCAGTCTCGATGCTCGGGGGCCTGATCCTCATCGGTTCCGAGATCGTGAGGCTCCGGTCGCGACCTGACCGCGGTCAGCTGCTGTGGACAGCGCTTCTCGACGGAATCCTTCTGGCCGGGGTCGTGCTGGCGATCACGCCATTCGCGTCCCTTACCAAGGGTTTCGTCGACCTCATAGTGCAGTCGAAGATCCAGAGCGGCGCCGACTGGCTGGCGTACGGATTTGCGTTCACGGGCCTGTTCCTGGGAGCTCTGTTTTTCGCCTACGCGGTCAAGTACTACCTGAGCACTGTGATCGTGCTCATCACGTCGCTCGCCACAGGTCGCACCGGCAACGGACACGTTGGAAACGGCCATAGCGCCAACGGTGGGCTCAACCGGATCGGCAGCGGCAATGGCAACGGGTATCACATCGATCTCGGGTACCACCCGTTCGTGTCGGTTCACGTCGCCGCCTACAACGAAAGGCGTGTGATCGAGCGGCTGCTCACGGCGCTCTCCCAGCTCGAGTACCCCGAATACGAGGTCATCGTCGTCGATGACTCGACTGACGATTCAAAGCTCATCCTCGAACGCTGGGCGAACGCCCCGGGATTCAAGATCCTCCATCGCACCAGCCGTCAGGGCTACAAGGGGGGAGCGCTGCGAGAGGCGCTCAAGGTCATGGATCCGCGCACCGAGTACGTGGTCGTCTTCGACGCCGACTCGGTGCCGTTCTCGGATTCGATCGACCGTTTTCTGCCGCACTTCTACCACGAGAAAGGAAACGGCCGCGGCGGCAATGGCAATGCCGGCCAGCCTGGCGAGCAGCCGATCAAGCGCCGCGAGGAAGTCGCCGCGGTGCAGAGCTATCAATGGCACGTTCTGAACAAGTCCGAAAGCTGGCTGACGGAGGCGGTGCGGGCCGAGTACGCCGGCAGCTACATGGTCGAGCGCCCGTTCCAGGACGCGGTCGGCTCGCTGAAGATGGTCGCGGGGACCGCTTACATGATCCGCGCGGACCTTCTCCGCGAGGTCGGCTGGGGAACCAGCATCACCGAGGACTGGGAGCTCACTCTCAAGCTTTATTCGCGCGGCTACAAGGTCGCCTACACGCCATGGGCCGAGACGCCGGCCGAATGCGTCAGCACTTTCTCGAGGTTGGCGCGGCAGCGGATGCGCTGGGCGGAAGGGCACACGCACAACGTCCGCAAATGGTTCTGGCCGATCATGCTTTCGCCCGCCGTCACGCCGCTCGAAAAGCTGGAGTTCCTCTTCGACACCACCTACTACCTTCAGGCCGGGCTCTTCGTCATCGGCACCTTGAGCTGGCTGGCGTCCGAGGTCATCTTCCACACCCACGTGCCGGGTTGGACCGCCACCCTCGGCTGGGCCCTTCTGTTCTCCAACATCCTGGCCCTGCCGCTGATGAACCTCGGCGGTCTGATCCTCGAGGAAGCGCCGCCACGAGACCTGCAGGGAGTGCTGGGGGCGGTGGTGCTTTCCTTTGCGCTCGTCCCGTTCCAGGGCTGGGCGGCGTTGAAAGGCCTGCTCAGCAGGGAGGAGGGCCCTTGGTTCCGCACGCCGAAGACCGGGCGCATCACCGACGAGGTCCATCACCTCCGCCGCCTCCACCTGCTGCGGCGCTGGCTGCTCGGCCATCGCACAGCGGTGGGCGAGGGACGCTCCGGCAGCGCGCGGCCGTTCTCATCCGGGCCACCCACCGCACACATCCGCGCGTCCCGGCCCATCGATCCTCATCGCCGGCTGGGCTGGCTCGTGGTCGGGGCCATCGTGCTGGCGGTCGGCGCATTGGTGTGGGGATCGGCGAGCGTGCCGGTAGTCCAGTCGGCAGGCAACCCGCTCTACCTGCATGGCACAGGCGTCTCGCCGGGCTGCACGCCATCCACGATGGACCAGGTGGTCGGCACTCGGGCCACCGCGTGCTCGGTCTCGGCCAGCGGAACGACGTCCATCTTCGGGTTCACGAACCTGCCTTCGCAGACAGTCAGCGCCGGAGTGTGGTCTTTCACCATGTACTGGACGGGCGGTTCTGGCACGACGAAAGACACAGTGACCGTCACCGCGGGGGCAGTCGTCGGGGCGAGCTGCGCGGGCTTCGTGGCGACGATACCCAGCGTCGGCACATGGACCACCACGTTCGGCAGCAATGGGGTCAACACGACGAGCCCGTTCACAGTCAGCACCAGCGCGAGCCAGTTGCCTCTGGTGATTCCTCCGGGTGGCTCCCTGTGCTTGAGCGTGGCGCTCACCCACGGGACTGGGGGCGCAACCTCGATGACCTATGACGGCATCGCGGGAGTCGCCGACACCCAGGTGATTCCTCCATCAACGGTGGTTCCGGAGTCGCTCCTGGGATTCATCGGCCTTGCGGTGGCGATTCCCGCGATAACCGGACGAAGGCGTTGGTTGTCGTTCTTCAAGGTGCGGGCATGACGCGACACGACCGCGATGCAATGAACATGACCCTCGTCGCGATCACGTGCGCGCTGCTGATGCTGCTGCCGTTGGTCACGACCTTCGACGACCTGCTCACCTCGTGGGCGCTCCAGCTTGGCGCGAACAACCCGTTGCAGGGCATCGTGCCGATCGAGGCGCGCATGGTGGTGGGCCTTCTCGGTCTCGTCGGCATCCACGCCGCGGCCTCCGGCAGCCACATCGTGATCTGGGACGCCGCCGGCTCGATGCACACGCTATTCATCTCCTGGAACTGCATCGGCTGGCAGAGCCTCGTGCTTCTCGGCATCAGCCTTTTCTCTGGCTTGCGCGGCCGGCAATCGCTGGAGGCGCGAGTTCAGGTTGTGCTGATTGGGGTTGCCGGCACCATGCTTCTGAACCTGATGCGCGTGGCGGCGGTGGCGGCGATCGCGGCTACCTTCGGTCAGATCCCCGCCCTGATCTTTCACGACTACGGCGGCACGATCCTCGTCGTGTGCTGGCTCTTCGCCTTCTGGATCTTCGTCCAGCGATGGATTCTGGTCGCGCCTCCTTCTGACGAGGTCGAGGTGTTCGCATGAAGCGGTGGATCCGGCTCGGGCTGCAGACCGTCTTCGGTGTGTTCCTGCTGTGGCTCTGGCTACGCACGGTTTCGCTGCCGGAGGTCGCCAGCCACGCGCGCGTCCAGAGCTGGCCCGCGGTGGTTCTCATGGTCTGCCTGTTTCTGGTCACGGCTTTGATCAGGGCCCGGCGCTGGCTGCTGCTGCTGCGTCCTCTGGCGCCGGTGGGGATGGTGCGGGCGTTCGCGATGAACGCCGCGGGAGGAATCCTGAACTACGTCGTCCCGATTCGCACCGGCGATGCGGCACGCGCGTGGTGGCTTTGGCGGCGGCATCGCGTGCCGGCCGGCTCCGCGCTGGCGACCATCGTCATCGACAAGGCATGCGACCTGGCCGGCGTCGCCCTCGTTCTGGCCGTTCTCGAGATCGTGGCCGCCACCGGCGCCGTGAGCGCCCCGCGAGGACTCCTCGGGGCGGCCGCGCTCGCGGTCGCGCTGCTGGCGGCTGTCCTGGGGACCGCCCTGGCCGGGCCGAGGATCGCGCGCTCTTCCCTCGCGCGCCGCCTGCTCCCAGCGGGGTTTGCCGCGGCGCTGGCCGGCCAGGCCTTCGCGTTTCGCGCGGGCGCGCGCGGCCTGTGGACCCCGGCGCTGGCCGGACGCCTTGCGGCCCTGACGGCGCTGGCGCTGGTCATCGACGCCTTCAACTTCACTCTGCTCTTCGCGGCGGTCGGCGTCGATGTGCCCGTCTTGAAGGCGATGGCGGCGTACCCGGCGCTGCTGCTGAGCTTTGCGATTCCGGCCGGCCCCGGATACGTCGGCAACCTGGAGGTGGCCGGCGCTTTGGTCCTGGGCGGTGGGCTGGGGCTTGCGGCGCCGGTGGCGGCAGGGGCGATAGTGCTCTACCACGCGATCACGGCGGGCTTTGCTCTCGTGATCGGTCTGCTCGGCTTTCTGCTCGTCGGCGGCAGGCGTCGGCTGCAGGCCGGCGGCCCGCGCCGCATCGCGGTCTTCCACTGCGGCTTCACCTATTCCGGCGGAGGCGAGCGCATCGTGATCGAAGAGGTGCTGGGGCTGCGGCGCCGTGGCTTCTCGGTCGAGTGCTACGCGCCGACGGTTGACGCGTCGCGCTGCTATCCCGACCTGATCGGAGAGGTCCGGGTGCGCACCTTCCTGCCCCAGCTTCCGCGTTGGTTCCCGTTCCGCGAAGCGATGCAGATGGCCGCGGCTTCTCTCCTCATGCCGTTGTACGCATGGCGCTTTCGAGGCGTCGACGCCATCGTCGGCTGCAACCAGCCCAGCGCCTGGATCGCTTGGTGGGCCGCCCGCCTGATCGACGTCCCGTATGTCGTCTACCTGAATCAGCCGAACCGGTTGGTCTACCCGCGGAGCATCGACCGCGAGACGGGCTGGGTGGCGAACGCGGACTATCGTCTGCTCGCCGCGATAGTTCTGCGAGCGACGAAGTTCGTCGCGTGGGCGGACCGGCGATCGGTGCAGGAGGCGGACCAGCTGCTCGTCAACGGCGACTACATCGGCGACATCATCCGCGGCATCTACCGGCGAGATGCGATCGATTGCCCAGCCGGCTGTCACGTCGCCGCATCGGGATTTCCTCTGCCGGAGCAAGCGCGTTTCTCAGGCGGCCTGACCATCAACGGCTACCCGATCAGGCGGCCTTATGTGCTGCTCACCAACCGCCACTACCCGCAGAAGAGGTTCGACCTCGCGATCCGCGCCATCCAGGAGGTGCGCAAGCGCCATCCCAAGGCCCAGCTTGTGATCCCGGGCCCTTCAACCTCTCACACCGCTGCTCTCCAGGCGTTGACGTCCGAGCTGAAGCTCACCGACGGGGTGCTCTTCCTCGGCGCGATAACCGAAGAGGAGCTGAGTCGTCTATACGAGGGCGCCGCCGTCTACGTCTATCCAGCGCCCGAAGAGGATTTCGGCATGGGGGTCATCGAATCGATGGCCAGGGGAGTGCCAGTGGTGGCGTGGAACCAGGCGGGTCCCACAGTGACAGTGGCGCCGGGGACAGGCCATCTCGCCGAGCCGCTCGAGGTCGACGACTATGCCGCGGGCATCGCCTCGCTGCTCGACGACCCACACGCCAACCAGGCCACCGGAGCGCGAGCCGTTGACTGGGCGCGCCGTTTCGACTGGGAGAGGCACATCGACACGCTCGAGCATTCGATACTCGAAGTTGCCCGCTCGCACGAGCAGGTGGCGGCGGCAGCAGCCACGGCATGAAGCTCCTTCCCAGGATCCTCGCCGGCGAGGACGAGGAGGAAGGACCGCCGGAGCCGGAACCTGAGGCCGCCGTTGAGTCGCATGGAGGGCAGAGCGCCCTGCATTGGGGCTGGACGCTGGCGCTGGCCGGTGGCGCAGCCCTTCCGCGTCTTCTATATATGTTCGTCCTGACCGATCCCGAGAATCCGGGGATCCGCCGGTACGGCGACGTCTGGCATCACTGGCAGATCGCCTACCTGACCAAGGAGATTGGGCTGAGTGCGCCCGGCGGTCCTCGACTGTGGGACCTCAAGGGCCTCGACTATTTCTGGGGCGTGCTGCACCCGCTTCTGATGGTCGGGCTTTTCGATCTGACCGGGTCGATCGACATCGTGCTGAACCGCCTCGTGAGCGCGGCCTTCGGCGTTGTCGTGGTGGTCCTCCTGTTCCATATCTGCCGGCGCTTCTGGGGAACGCACGTTGCTGTGGGCGCTGCGCTCATCGCGATCCTGCTGCCGACCAGCGTCATGAACGACGCGTCCGGAATGCTCGAGCCGCTGGGGGTTGCCCTCCTGCTCGCCGGCGTGTGGGCCTGGCCGCGCAGGGGAGGCTTTTGGGCCGGGCTGGCTTTCGGGGTCGCCACGATGGCGCGGGCCGAAGCGTGGATCTTCAGCCTCGGCATGGTCGTGGCCGCTCACCTGCGCCGTGAGGGGTGGCAGCAGCGCCTCCCACTGCTCGCCGGCTTCGTGGCCGTGATGCTCGTTTACATGAAGGTCTTGCAGGACCAGACCGGAAACGCCATCTATCCCCTGTGGTGGAACTTCTTCGCCAACGCAGTCGGCAAATGGGAATTTGCGCCGGTCAGCGCATCGCAGGCAAGCGTTCGTCCTGTGCTCGGAGCATTGCTAGCTGTCGCCGCTATCGGGCTTGCCTGGGCCCTCATCACCCGGCCGCCCTCATACATGCTCCTAACCTTCGGGTTCGGTTACTGGGTGTTTGTCGCGGGCATGCTCGGCTTCACCTCGTACCTCGCGAGCTGGGTTTGGTGGATGCCGATCACACGCGTCTTTGCCTTTCCTTATGTCTTTGCCGGCGTGCTGCTGGCGGTGGCGCTGCTGTGGTGGGCGCCGAGGAGGCTCGGTAATCGGATATTGCCCCTCGCATGGACGGCAGTCGGTGCAACCCTGGTGGTCACGCAGGTGGCATGGGTTCCCATCGCGCAGGTCTTCGGGCCCTCCGAGGCCGAATGGCACGTGGTACAGGCGGAGAGCATCCAGCTCGGAGCGTGGTACAACCAGGCTCCCTATGCCGGCCATGCGCTCGCGGTGCCGCCGGAACGGCCCGACATCACCTATGGCCTTGCCCGCTTCGGTGGCGTCGAGGGCAAGCATCTCGTGAGCGAGATGTATGACCCGTTCGCCTATCTGCCATCGGGCTATCGCTACGAGGATCACGAGGCCGCTGTCACCACCCTCGTGCAGTGCTGGCTCGGCGACACCGACACCAGGCTGATCGCAATACCCCGGAACGACCCCAACTACGCCCTGCTTCAGCAGCTGAACCCGAGCTGGTTCGTGCGTTTGGGAACCATGGATGAGGCTGGTTGGACGGTGAATGGCGTATCCGTACCGCCGCTGACCGCGGCAGAGTGCAAGGCAGCTCGATCGGCGACCCAATAACGCACCCTCCGTCGTTCGATTACGAGGCCAAGCATTGGGGCGCCGCTCAGCTCATGCCGCGCCCCTGGTACATGAACGGGTTGAAGCTTCGCTACCTGCTGTCAGATCTGCGCGGCGTTCGCGGCAAGGTTCTCGACGTGGGTTGCGGAGCGGGGTCGGTCGCCAAGGCGGTGAAAAGGCAGCGGCCGGACCTGGCTGTCTTCGGCTGTGACCTGAGCCAGTCCGCGCTCGCCATCGCGAGCGCCTCCGCCGCGGGCGTCGACTTCCGGCAGGCGACCGCCGAACGCCTCCCCTTCGACGACGGCGAGTTCGATTTTGTCTGGATCTTCGACGTGCTCGAGCACGTCGATATTCCCGAGCAGGTTCTTCGCGAGGTGGCGCGCGTCCTGCGGCCGGGTGGCGGCTTTCACATAGTGCTGCCGCTCGAAGACCAGCCATGGACCCTCTACCGGCTGGTCGGTTGTGGAACCAGGTGGACGGCAAAGGTCCGTCACGGCGGCCACATCCAGCTGTTCTCGGCCGAGCGCTTCCGAAGCATCGCGTCGGCGTGCGGTCTCCCGGTCGTGCGCTCGCGCTGGAGCTATCACGCTCTGCTCCAGGTCCTCGATCTCGTGTATTTCTCCTGGCTCGATTGGCGCGGGCCCGTCAGCGGCTCGGTCGAAGACATGTCAGCTTCACGCCGCGGCGTGATCGGCGCATCGATGCGCGCCGCGGCCAGGGTGGTGGCGACTCTCGCCTGGGGGGAGGCGCGAATGCTGCGTGCCCTACCGGGCGGGTGCGGTCACTTCACGTGCGAGCGCAGCGCGCTCAGCTGCTGACCGAAGCCGCCCAGGCGACCAGATCCCTTAGACCACGATCAAACGGGATCTGCGGCTCCCAGCCGAGCTCGTCTTTCGCCTTGCCGATGTCGCTCACGTAGAAAACCTGGTCGCCTTCGCGCCAGTCGGAGAACGTGTACGTCGGTTTGGTGTTCGTGAGCTCGCCGATCCGGTCGATCACCTCGATCAGGTTCCTCTGGTTTGGCGGGCCGCCGCCCACGTTGTAAATCCCGCCACGAGTCGTCTCGATCTTCTCGATGGCTGTCGCGTAAAGCAGGCTCAGGTCTCTGGCGTCCAGCAGGTCCCGCACCTGTGTGCCGTCGCCATAGATGGTGAGCGGGCGCTTGTTGAGGATCGAGTGGACGAAATGGGCAACCCAGCCCTGGTCCTCGGTGCCGTATTGATGCGCGCCATAGATGCAGCTCTGTCGCAGCACGACAGTGTTCATGTGGAAGCAGCGCGCGTAGTCCCTGACGTACTGGTCCGCCGCGCCCTTGCTGCACCCATAGGGGCTGTGGAAATCGATCGGCTGGCTCTCTTTACAGGCGACGTTGTTGTGCTCGAGCTTTCCGTAGACCTTGTTCGTCGATGCGAACACAAACGGCACCTCGGGATTGTGCTTGCGCGCTGCCTCCAGGAGGTTCAGCGTGCCCCCCGCGTTGATGTCGAAGTCCGTGGCCGGGTCGGCGAGTGAGGTCGTCACCGCAACCTGGCCGGCAAGATGGAGGATCGCGTCCTGGCTCTTGACGTGCTCGTTCAGGGCGCTCGCGTTCCTCACGTCCTCTTTTATGAAGGTGGTATCCGCCGGGTGCTGCGTGATCAGCCACTTCAGGTTGCGCTCGGTCCCAGGGCGGCTGAGGTTGTCAAGGATGCTCACGTGCCAGCCGTCTTCGATCATTCGGACGGCGGCGTTGACGCCGAGAAAGCCCGCCCCGCCGGTGATCAAGATCCGGCGCGCCGCCCCACGCTCAGCTTTTCGCGCTGGTCGCGGCTTGGCTCGTGATCTGAGTCCGGGCTCGGCGCGCAGCGATGGCGGGGTCATCGGGGGTCCCCTACCTTAAGACAATCGCTGCTGAGCGACTCCGGCGCATGCACGTGACCGGTGGCTAGAGAGGTGTCAGATCCGTCCGGCAGTCGCAGCACCCATGCCTACCATAGACGCGTGGCGCCGTCCGACCTGGCCCTGTCAGCACCCGACACCCGGTCTCTCCGCTCGAACTGGGAGAGCGAAACGCGAATGGCGGGGGTCTACGAAGCGCTGGCCGAGGTCGCCTCAGACGCCGGACTGCGACTGCGCTTGAAGGCCCTTGCCGCAACTGAGAAGCGCCATGCCGACGCATGGGCCGAGCTGCTCGCCGCGGGAGGCGTGAAGCTTCCTGAGCGCACGCCGCGTTTCACGGCGCGCGTCCTCGCCGGGCTCGCCCGGATCGCGGGAATCGGCCCGGCGCTCGCCCTGGCCGGCGCTGCCGAAGGCCAGGTCTTGCGGTCGTATCTCGGCCAGGTCGCGACGATGTCGGACCAGCGTGCGCAGGGAGTCCTGCGAAAGTTGCTCCCCGAAGAGCTCGATCACCAATCAAGCGAAGACATCGCCGAGGGCGGCGACCTGCAGTCTGCAACAGCGGGCGAGGTCGGCGGCGGCGGCATTGATGTGGTGGACGAGGAGTGGCACGGCGGCGGCATCGAGAGCATCCGGAACGTGATCTACGGAGTCAACGACGGCCTGACCGCCACCCTCGGCGTCCTCGCGGGCGTGGGCGGCGCGAGCGTCGAGCCACATGTGGTGCTCATCGGAGGGCTTTCCGCGATGGTCGCCTCCGGGGTGTCGATGGCGGGCGGCGCCTATCTCGCCAGCAAGTCGCAGCGCGAGGTCTTCGAAGGCCAGCTCGCGCGCGAGGCCGCTGAGATCGAAGCGATGCCCGAGCTCGAGCGGGCGGAGCTGGTGAAGATCTATCGCTCCAAAGGCCTGACCCCGGCCGAGGCCACGACCATCGTCGGGCGCATCACGGCCGACAAGAAAGTCTGGCTCGAGACGCAGGCCCGCGAGGAGCTCGGCCTGGATGTCTCACAGTTCGAGAACCCGATGCGTGAGGGCGTGGTCGCCGGCGTCTCCACGTTGGTCGGCGGCGCGATCCCGGTGCTTGGCTACGTTGCCGGCCGCTTGATCCTTGGCGCGGCGCTGTCTGGGTTGGGGGCTCTCGTCATCGCCTTCGTGTTCTCCGCCGCGTTCTTGTTCCTGATCGGCTCCGCGAGGTCGTTCTTCACGGGGAAGGGCGGCGTCCGGTCAGGCGTGGAGATGCTGGTGGTCGGCACCGTCGTCGCGGTGATCACGTACGCGGTGGGCGTGCTCTTCCGGGCCTAGTTTTTCGCGTCCGTCACGCCGTGTTGATGCCGCGGAGGAAGGCGATGCTCACGATCCAGGCCGCGCCGGCGAGGATGACGGCCTCGCGCCGGCGTGGTCCGTTTTGAGCGTATAGGTAGGCGCCGGGCAGAAAGAGGACGGCGAAGATGCCATAGACGATGTGCAGCAGCACGCTCGGTCGCCCGCCCAAGACAAATGCGGCGAGGCCGAGCAGTCCCTGCACAGCGGTCAGGACCGCCATGATCAAGAAGCTCGCGCGGAAACCACCCCCGAGCTCATGGTTTCGAAAGTACTTGTAGGTTCCCCAGATGCCGAGCACCACCGCGTACGCGAGGAGCGCCCTCGCGGCGAAGCCATGGATGGAGCCGAGCGTCTGGGTCAAGCGGCGGCGATTCGGCCGGCGGTGCTCAAGCCGGTGCGCGAGAAACCTGCTCACGGAAGTAATCCACCGTGAGGCTCAGGCCTTCTTCGAGGTCGACGCGCGGCTCCCAGCCGAGGTCGCGGCGTGCACGCGAGTTGTCCAGCGCGATGCGATAGACGTCGCCTTTTCGACGTGGACCGTGTTTGGGCGACGACGTGTAATCGGTCAACAGGGCCAGCTTCCGGAACAAGTCATTCACGGTCACAGGAATGCCGCTGCTGACGTGGTAGATCCCGCCCGAGCCGCGCTCGAGCGCCGCCAGGTTGGCGGTGGCTGCGTCACCGACGTGGAGCATGTCGCGCGACTGTTCGCCGTCGCCGTCGACGGTCACAGGCTTTCGCGCCAGCATCCGGCTCGCAAAAATCGCCACCACCCGTCCTTCCTCGGCATAGAAGTCCTGCCGCGGACCGTAGATGTTCGCGTAGCGGAGGACTGTGAACTCGAGGCCGAACGTTCGCTTGAACGTGCCGAGGTATTGCTCAAACGAGAACTTGCTGGTGCCGTATGGCGACAGTGGTCGCACCGGATGGTCTTCGCCCGCAGGCACGACGTCGGGCTCGCCGTAGAGCGCGCCGCCTGTCGAGATGAAGATCACCTTCTTCACCCCGTTGTCGGTGGACGATTTGAGGACGTTCAGGCCTCCGACTATGTTGACGTGGGCGTCGTATCCGGGGTCGGCGACGGATTTGGGCACCTCCGACTGCGCGGCATGGTGGTTGACGATCTCGGGACGGAATCCCGCTATGACGCGCTCGACGCCCGGCTGGTCGCGGAGGTCGACTCGATGAGTTTCGGCTGCCGGGTTGAGGTTGGCTTCGTTGCCGGTGCTGAAGTTGTCGAGAACTGCGACCTCGTGGCCGGCGGCCACATATGCGTCAACGACGTGGGAACCGATGAACCCGGCGCCGCCCGTCACCAGAATCCGCACCGGAATTGACTCTAGCGGGTTTACTTGACGGTAGTGGCTGAGCAGGCGCGGCTGGCGGTCGAGGTGACCAAAGCAGTGCGAGTGCCAGTGCCGCCCGCACTCGTCCGCACCGTTCTCGCCCGCGCTGCGTCGCTGCGCGAGGTGGAGGCCCGGCTGCCGGAAGGGGAGTCCAGCATCGCTGTGCGCATCACCGGCGACAGGGAGCTCCGTCGCTTGAACAGGCTGTATGCCGGCGATGATTCGGCCACCGATGTGCTCTCGTTCGCGGGCACCGGCGATCACCTGGGGGACATCGCGATCTCCTGGACACGTGTCGCGCACCAGGCCGCCGAATACGGGCACCCGGTCGTCCCCGAGCTCGCTCTCCTTAGCATCCACGGGATGCTTCACCTGCTGGGATGGGATCACGCGACCGCCGCGGAGCGCAAAGAGATGTCACGTCTGACACTCGCCGCCCTCGAGCTTTCCGACCTGCGACTGGCGCCCGGTCGTCTCTGAGCGCGCGTAAACTCATCAGCCGGTCTGCGGCGCTCGCCGCGGGCCCAGCTGCGTCTACCCGGATTTTCGAAAAGGTCAGGACTTGGTTCGAGAAGAGCTGCTAATCGTCGGGCTTGGCAACCCGGAGTCGGAGTATGCGGACACGCGCCACAACCTCGGTTTCGCCTGCGTGCACGAGCTCGGTCGGCGCCTGGGCGTCCGGGTCGATCGCAAGCGGTGGCAGTCGCTGGTCGGGCGCTCGGATGAGCACGGCATCTGGTTGCTGCTGCCGCAGACGTACATGAACCTGTCCGGCCAGGCGGTCGCCAAGGCACTGCGCGATCTCAGCCTGACCCCCGATCGGCTGTGGGTCGTGCATGACGAGCTGGACCTTCCGCTTTGCCGGATGCGAATCCGGCGCGGTGGCTCGGGCGCGGGGCACAACGGCGTGCTCTCGCTGATCAGCTCGCTGGGCACGCCGGACTTCGTTCGCTTTCGACTCGGAATCGGAAAGCCGGCCCGGAAAGGCTCGACGTCCGGCCGGCACTACGTGCTTGGACGGTTCACCAAGGCCGAGGCCGCGCGCCTTCCGAACATCGTCGACGGCGTCGCCAGCGCGCTGGAGCTTGCCCTTGAGGCCGGCGTCGAGCGGGCGATGGAACGGTTCAATCGCCCTGGCTCGCTTGGGTGCGAAGAGCTGCCGTGAGCGCTCTCTGGGAGCAGACCGTTGGTGCCGCGCCTGAGCTGTTGCGCTGGCTGGCGGCCGGTCCCTCCGAGCTGAAGGTCGCACGTTTGCCCCGGCCGGCCTGGGCGATCGTGGCTGGTTCCCTGGCGCGTGCCTGTCACGCAAGGGGTCTCCCGCTGCTGGTCATGGTGCCTGCCCCGGATCGCTTCGCCGACGAGCTGCGGCCGTGGCTTGCCGGCCGGCCGTCTACCCATGTGTTCGCCGAGATCGCTGTCTCGTTCCTTGACCGTCCGCCCGCGAGCGACGAGGCCGTCAACAAGCGCCTCGAGGCGCTCGCAGCGCTCGTTGAGTCGGTTGACGAACCGATGGTGGTCGTTTCGTCTCGCCGGGCTTGCGCGCGCATGACCATCTCACCGGCGGAGCTTGCGGCAGGCACTGTCGTGCTCGCCCCCGGCGCCGGCCCCGATCCCGTCACCATCGCCGCTCGCCTGGTGGAGCTGGGGTACTCGAGGGAAGCCCTCGTCGAGGATCGCGGCCAGTTCTCGGTTCGCGGCGGAATCCTCGACGTGTTCCCGGCGGCAGCGGACGCACCGGTGCGCGCGGAGTGGTCGGGCGACGTGGTCGAGACCTTGCGATTGTTCGATCCAGAGAACCAGCGCTCCGTGATGGCGATCCCGAATGCATCGATTCGCGCGGGTCGAGAGCTCCTGCTCGGCCCGGAGCGCGGTTCCGCAGCGGTCGCGCGGCTGCGCGCGGCGGTTTCGCTGGACAGCCTGCGCGCCGATGTGCGCGGCGATTGGGAGGATGAGCTGATCCGCCTCGAGGCCGGATCCGCGTTTCCTGGGGTCGAGTTCTACTCCGCGTACCTCGATCCGGAGCGCCCGTCTCTGCTAGAGCATCTGCCGCCCGAGGCGGTCGTGCTCGACTTCGAAGCGGACCGGCAGCGCGCGGACGCGCGATCGCTGATCGAGGAGACGGAGATGCTTGCGGCTGCCGAGTCCGGTGGCGGGGAGCTGCCTCGCGGATTCAGGTTGCCGATCGTGCCGCTCGATCGTTTCGACTCGCTCGCGGCACGCCATCGAATGCTGGTGAGCGCGGGCGAGGTCGATGGCGACGCATTGGACCTGGGCTGGGTCGAGGTCGAGCCGTACGTCGGGCGGCCGCGCGTCCTGGCCGACACCGTCGTCATGGCCGGCTCCGCGACCGTCGTCCTGGCCAGCGAGCAGGCAGAACGCCTCACCGCCCTTCTGGATGAAAGCAAGGTGAAGGCGCGGCCACGCGAGGCCGACCTCGACCTGGATCTCGAGCTGAAGCCGGGCTTCTCGCACGCCGATGTCGACATCGCGGCGGGGTGCGCGCAACCAGCGATCGGCTTTCACCTGGCAACCGACGCCGAGCTGTTCGGCCGGCTGCGGCGCCCATCTGGCCGGGGCCCACGGCAGGCCGCGACGCGAGCCCAGGACCTCACGCGCGAGTTCACGCTCGAGTTCGCTCCAGAAGAGCTGGTGGTCCACGTCGACCACGGCATCGCCCGGTTCAAAGGCATGCGTTTGATCGAAACCGACGGCGCCCATCGCGAGTACCTCGAGCTCGAGTACGCGGAAGGGGACCGCTTGTTCGTGCCCGTCGAAAACCTGGATCGCGTGCAGAAGTACCTGGGTGGCGAGGGCGAACCGACGCTCCACAGGCTGGGCACAGGGGATTGGACGCGCGCGCGAGGGCGGGCCCGAAAAGTCGTCCAGGACGTGGCCGAGGACCTCCTCAGGATCTACTCGCTCAGGGAGGCTAGGCCAGGAATCGCGTTCGCGCCTGATACAGCGTGGCAGCAGGAGCTCGAGTCCTCCTTTCCTTATGAAGAGACCCCTGACCAGGTGGCGGCCCTCGCCGAGATCAAGGCCGACATGGAGTCGGACCGGCCGATGGACAGGCTTCTATGCGGCGATGTCGGTTTCGGCAAGACCGAGCTTGCGCTGCGCGCAGCGTTCAAGGCGGCGATGAGCGGAAAACAGGTCGCGCTACTGGCGCCGACGACGGTTCTGGCGCAGCAGCACTTCCACGTCTTTCGCGAGCGGTTGAGCAAGTTCCCGGTTGCGGTCGAGATGCTGTCGCGGTTCGTCGATGACGAAACGCAGGCTCGAACCATCGAGGGCTTGAAGGCGGGCCAGGTCGACATCGTCGTTGGGACACATCGCCTTCTCCAGCGTGACGTGCGCTTCAAGCGGCTCGGGCTGCTCATCGTCGACGAGGAGCATCGATTCGGCGTCATGCAGAAGGAAAGGTTGAAGAAGCTCCGGACGCAGCTCGACGTGCTCTCGTTGTCCGCGACGCCAATCCCTCGAACGCTCCACATGGCAGTGGGCGGGATTCGCGACATGAGTGTCATCCAGACCCCGCCTGAGGAGCGCCAGCCGATCAAGACGTATGTCACCGCGGATGACGATGCGCTGGTCAAGGAAGCGATCAGCCGGGAGCTCCAGCGGGGTGGCCAGGTGTACTACGTCCACAACCGCGTGCGCACCATCGAGAAAGCGGCGAACCGGGTTCGAGATCTGGTGCCGGACGCCAGGGTTTCTGTCGGTCACGGTCAGATGCCCGAGGACCAGCTGGCTGAGGTGATGGTCGCCTTCGAATCGGCCAAGTTCGACGTGCTCGTGTGCACGACCATCATCGAGTCCGGCCTCGACATCCCGAACGTCAACACGATCATCGTGGAGCGCTCCGACCGCTTCGGCCTGGCCCAGCTCTATCAGCTTCGGGGGCGCGTCGGGCGCTCGGGCAGGCGCGCGTATGCGTACTTCCTCTACGACCCAAGGCGCTCGCTCACCGAGCGAGCCGACAAGCGGCTCGACGTCATCTCCGGGCTGCATGAGCTCGGGCAAGGATTCAAGATCGCTCTGCGCGATCTCGAGATTCGAGGCGCGGGCAACCTCCTCGGCACGGAGCAGCACGGAGCGATTGCCGCCGTGGGTTTTGAGATGTACCTGCAGATGCTTCAGAGCGCTGTCGCAAAGATGCGGGCCGGGTCAGAGGAGACGGCGGTCACCGACGTGCTTTCGACAACCGAGATGAACCTCGACCTCCCGCTCGACCATTTCATACCGCGCTCATTCATCCGCGACGAGAAGCTTCGGCTCGGAGCGTACCGGCAGCTCGCGGGGACCGAGGATGAGGACGAGCTCGAATCAGTGTTGCGCTCCCTCGAGGACCGGTACGGCCCCGGTCCGGCGCAGCTCGACAACCTCGCCTACTCGCTGCGCATCAAGCTGCGCGGGCAGCGATTGGGGCTCAAGGCGGTGGTCGCGGAAGGTCACGACCTGGTGATCCGGGTCGACCCGCAGCGCTACCTGGACGTCGACGAGCTGGCCAGGCGCTTCGCCGGCCGCATCGCCATTGCCCCCAATCGCATCAAGATGCGACGACAGGGCGAGGGCTGGCGCGATGACCTGCTGGCCTTGCTCGATGAGATGACCCAGCTGTACCAATCGGGACGCGGCGTAGCGGCCCTGCCTGGCAGCTGAGGTCCGTGCCAGAATCACGACCGATGACAGACTCGTCGGAGCCGCCGTTCTCGCCTGGAATCACCGCAATTTTTGAGGTCGTCGCGCGGCTGCGCGCACCGGACGGATGCCCGTGGGACCGCGAGCAAACCCACGAATCGCTTCGGCAGTACCTGCTCGAAGAGACCTACGAGCTGCTCGAGGCAATCGATTCAGGCGACGACGCCAAGATCATGGAGGAGCTTGGCGACCTGCTCCTGCAGGTGGCCATGCATGCCGAGATCGCCGCCCAGGAATCCCGCTTTGACGCTGCGAAAGTTTCAGAAGCGGTGGCGGCGAAGATGGTGGCGCGACACCCGCACGTGTTCGGATCGAAATCCGTGACGGATGCGGACGAGGTCTTGCGCAACTGGGAGCGCCAGAAGGTCCACGAGGCGCGCAAGTCAGGCCGCGAGGACGAGTCTGTGGTCGACAGGGTGCCGGCGACGCTGCCGGCCCTCGCATGGGCTCTCGGCCTGCAAAAGCGTGCGGCTCGCGTCGGTTTCGATTTCGCGTCACCGAACGAGACAGCCGAAGCCGTCGCCGAGGAAGCGCGCGAGCTGGCCGGGGCAGCGGGCGTGCGAGAGACTTTTGAGGAGATGGGCGACCTCCTGTTTGCGGTGGTTTCGCTCGCCCGCCGCCTCAAGGTCAATCCAGAGGATGCCTTGAGGGTCGCGGGCCAGCGATTTCGCCGGCGTTTCGCGCAAACCGAGGCGTCGCTTCGAAAGGACGGCGTGAACTTCAGCGACCTCGATTCCGACGAGCAGGCGAGACGCTGGCGCGAGTCCGGAGAGACAAGCTAAGGGGTGCGGCCAGAGATGCCGACCGGACCTTCGGCGCCCATGCGGCCCATCTGCGTTGTTGCGGCCTGCGTTGCTCGCTTACGCATCTACGATGCGCGCGCTGTGCTACTCGGCCGCTCCGCTGGGGCCCCCATGACGGAGTCATGGGAGGGACCCCTGGATCACCGAATCTCTCGGCCGGCCCTCCGACCGCACCCCGGGGCCGGTTTGTTATAGTCGGCACCTCGTCCACGCGGACATCCAGTAACGACGCAGCATGAGACACAGCAAAGCCGTAGTTGCCGCAGGCAGCGTGCGCGCCAGCACGCATGGAGTACGTCGCACCATCGTCGTCGCGGTGGTGGCGGTGATCGCCATATGGACCGCCTATGCATTCGCACAGGAGGCCTACATCGGCCACAAGCTGAGCCAGCAGGTGGCCGACCTGCATCGCCAGAATGCCCGCCTGGCGGCGGAGAACAAGGGCTATCGCAAGGACGTGCAGTCGATTACCTCTGGCGCTGCCAACGAGGAAGAGGCTCGTCTGCACGGATACGCCCGCAAGGAGGAGCGCCTCTACCTGGTGACGGCTCCTGCATCTCCAACCCCGGCGGCCTCGCCGGCCGCATCGGCCACCCCTGACCCCTGAAAAAGAGGGTCCCCAGGGCGGCGGTATAATTCAAACCGCGGAGTGGAGCAGCGGCAGCTCGTCGGGCTCATAACCCGAAGGTCGTCGGTTCGAATCCGACCTCCGCAACCAATTCAGGCAACCCCGGAGCCGGGTCACCCGGCTCCTCGCATTTTGGAGAGCATTGAACAAGAGGAAACGGGTGGCGCTTTCGAAGCGGCGCACCAAGAAGCGCAAGCTGAAGGCGCGGGCACAGGCGGCGCGATAGGATTTCTCCAGAATTGCGCCCTGCGCGCTTGCCGGCGGCAGGAGTGCGCTCGGCGTCCCGCGGTGCCGTAGCTCAGGCGGTAGAGCGCGCGACTCATAATCGCGTTGTCGCTGGTTCGAGTCCAGCCGGCACCACCATGCTGCCCACCCTTCCTCCCGAACCACTGTTGATCGGATTTGACCGATCGGCCCTCATCCGCCCCGGCGAGAGGGTGCTCATCGCCGTGTCCGGCGGCGCCGACTCAACCGCGCTTCTGATCGCCGCTCTCGAGCTGGGCCACGACGTGGTCGCCGCACACTACGACCATGCCCTCCAGGCGGGATCGCAAGCTGCGGCCGAACACGTGGCGGACCTGTGCCACCGGCTCGGCGTCAAAGTGGTGGTGGAGCGCCGGCGCAGTGCGCTCTCGCGAGGCTCGATCCAGGCTGCCGCCCGAGAGCTTCGGTACGACTTTCTCGAGCGTGCGCGCATCGAGGCCGCGGCACCTGTCGTCGCGCTCGGCCATACAGCCGACGACGTTGTCGAAGGCGTCGTGCTCCATCTTCTCCGCGGGTGCGGGATCGCAGGTCTTCGCGGCATGCCCGCCAGGCGTGGGGCGTTTGTGCGCCCGCTCCTATCTGTCTGGAGGCATGAGGTCGTCGACTTCCTGGCCCGGCGCGGAGTGGTGGCGCTCGAAGACCCGGCGAACGCCAACACCGCATACGCCCGGGTGCGCGTGCGGCGCGAGATCCTGCCACGGCTCGAGAGGGACCAGCCCGGTATCCGGCGCCGGTTTCACGCCGTCGCACGACGAGCCTCAGCGATCCAGGAATCAATCGAGCAGGAGGCGGCCGGCGCGCTGCAGAGCGGAGCGCTTACCCGCTCGGCGGTAGCCCGGACGACCGAGCCGGTAGGGGCGGAGCTGATGCGGCTGCTCTACGTCCGGGCAGGCGGCGCCCAGCCCGCGCTGTCCCGCGCGCACCTGAAATCGATGCTTCGACTGGCCCAGCCCGGGCGTGGCGGACGCGGGATCGACCTACCCGGCGGTCTGCGGTTGCGTATCGTGGGGGAAACCATGGAGATCGTGGCATCCGCCACCGCCACTGACCGGCGGACTCGGCCGGGCCAGGGCGTCATCCACGTGACCCGCTGCGCCGGCTGCGAGGACGCGGATGCGGCACACCTTCACGCCGGTCTCGACCTGCGATTGGGGTTTCGGACGCCTGGCTTGACCATGCGACCGCGCGGCGGGCGGGGCACGCGCAAGCTGCAGGACATCTTTGTCGACGCGCGCGTGCCTCGCGAAGAGCGCGACGCTTGGCCGCTGGTTTTTGCCGGCGACCGGTTGGCATGGGTTCCTGGAGTCGCCGTCGACGCAGACCTGTCGAGCCCTCCCGGCGTCGTCGGGCAGCACGTTTCGGTAGCCCCGTCGCCAATGCGCGAGAAGTCAAAAATTGCTGTGGTAGACTCGCTGGACAGCCTTCCAGGAGAGCCGAGTTGAGCCGCTTCCCCCGCTCCAGCCTGTTTTATTTCGCCCTGGTCGTACTGCTCGGCCTGGTGTTTTGGTTCACCTGGCAATCGATCCAGGGCAACCAGAGCTCCAACGACTGGACCTACTCGCAGCTCCTGAGCAACGCGCAGAGCGGCAACGTCACGTCGCTGGAGATCAATGGCGCCGACGGGATCGCCGTCGATTCATCCAAGAACAAGCACAACGTCACCCTTCCCGACTGCTCTGGCGAGTGCAAGTTCATCGACGACCTCGCGGCAGCGCATGTGAGCGTCAAGTTCGACAAGAACAACGGCGGCAACTACCTGCTCAGCGTGCTGCTCCCGAACATCATCCTGGTCATCCTCATCGCCGCATTCATGTGGTGGGTGCTGCGCCAGACGCAGAGCGGCAACAACCAGGCCATCTCCTTCGGGCGGTCTCGCGCGCGCATGATCGCGGGCGATAAACCCGCCATCACCTTCGCCGACGTGGCCGGCGTTGAGGAGGCGAAACAGGAGCTGAGCGAGATCGTCGAGTTCCTGAAATACCCCGAGAAGTTCGTCGCCCTCGGCGCGCGCATCCCAAAGGGATGTTTGTTGGTGGGGCCTCCCGGAACAGGCAAGACCCTCCTGAGCAAAGCGGTGGCCGGTGAGGCAGGCGTGCCGTTCTTCTCGATCTCAGGTTCCGAGTTCGTCGAGATGTTCGTCGGCGTTGGCGCCAGCCGGGTCCGCGACCTGTTCGACCAGGCGAAGAAGAACTCTCCTTGCATCGTCTTCGTCGATGAGATCGATGCGGTGGGCCGCCAGCGCGGCGCAGGTCTTGGTGGCGGGCACGATGAGCGCGAGCAGACCCTGAACCAGCTGCTCGTCGAGATGGACGGCTTCGACACCAACACGCACGTCATCGTGATCGCGGCGACGAACCGCCCGGACGTGCTCGACCCTGCCCTGCTTCGGCCGGGACGGTTCGACCGCCACGTGACACTCGACCGGCCGGACATCAAGGGCCGCCGCGCCATCCTCGACGTGCATGCGAGGAACAAGCCTCTCGATTCCACCGTCGACCTCGACGTTCTCGCGCGCCAGACGCCCGGGTTCAGCGGTGCGGACCTGGCCAACCTGATCAACGAGGCCGCGATCCTCGCCGCGCGCGCCAACAAGAAGGTGATCGGGATGGAGGAGCTCGAGGAGGCGATCGCGCGCGTGATTGCGGGTCCCGAGCGCAAGAGCCGCCGCATCTCCGACCATGAGAAAGAGGTCATCGCGTACCACGAGACGGGCCACGCCCTGGTCATGAAAGCGCTGCCTCATACGAACCCGGTTCACAAGGTTTCGATCATTTCGCGAGGCATGGCGCTGGGTTGGACCCTGAGCCTGCCCGAAGAGGACAAGTATTTGATCTCGCGCGATGAGCTGATGGACGAGATTGCCGGCATCATGGGCGGCCGCGTCGCTGAGGAGATCGTGTTCGGCGATGTCACCTCGGGGGCTGAGAACGACATCCAGAAAGCGACGCAGCTGGCCCGCCGGATGGTGACGCAGTGGGGCATGAGCGAAAAGCTCGGCACCGTGACGATGGGCCATAAGGAGGAGCTCGTGTTCCTCGGCCGGGACCTCGGCGAGCAGCGCAACTACTCGGAAGAGGTTGCGGCGGTGATCGACGAGGAGATCCGCAGCATCGTCAACCACGGCTACCAGACGGCCAAGGTGATACTCACCGCTCAACGGCACAAGATGGATGCGGTGGTCGAGAGGCTCAAGGTCGTCGAGACGCTCGACGCCAAAGAGCTGGACGAGATCCTCAACCGCGAGGCGCCCGAAGCCCCCGCAGCCGCGTCCTCGACAGCGTCGTAACACGCCGGCACCGCCGCCGCTGATCGTCGCCGGCCGGGGAAACCTCGGCCGCAGCCTTGCGCGCGGCCTGCGCGCGGCCGGGCACCGGGTGCGGCTGGTGAGCGCCCGAGCTGGCCTGACCAGGCTCATTCGGGATCTCGAATCCAAGGGCGGAGCTGTCGTGTTCCTGACCGTCCCCGACGGCGCCGTGGCGGCAGTCGCCGCCAAGCTGGCTGCCGCGGGCGCTGGCATTCCTGACACCGTCGGATTCGTCCATGCGAGCGGGGCGCTGCAGCTCGGCGCTCTGGCGCCCCTTGGCGAGCGCCATCCCGTCGGCTCATTTCACCCGCTGCGCTCGTTCCCCGAGCCCGGTCCGCCCGAAGCATTCGAGGGGATCGTCATCGCCGTCGACGCGACCAGGCCTTCGCTGCTCCGGGTGCTCGAGCGGCTCGCTCGCGACCTCGGGGCGAAGCCGAGAAGGGTCGAGGACAGCGAGCGAGCGCTCTACCACGCGGCCGCGGTCTTCGCATCCAACTACGTGGTTTCGCTGCTTGGCGAGGCCGCGAGCCTGCTCGAGGCTTCGGGGTGGAGCGAGCAGGAGGCGGTGCGTGGTCTGGCGCCACTGGCTGAAGGGGCCATCGCCAACGTCACGAAGCGCGGTCCGACCGCGGCCCTCACCGGCCCGGTCCGCCGCGGCGACGCCCTGACGATCCGGCGCCACCTTGCTGCCCTGGGCGAGCTCGACGAGCGGCGCCACGGGGACCTTTATCGTATGCTCGGCGAAGTCGCGCTCGAGATCGCCAAACGGGCGGGTTTGGAGCCCGCGGCGGCCGAGCAAACGAGAAGGGCGCTGACCCGAAAAGTGGCAGCGACCCGAAGGAGACCTCGTAAATGACTACGGTCCTGGACGTCCAGCGGTTCAAGGATGAAGGCCGTCGGTTTGCGATGCTCACCGCATACGACTACCTGAGCGCGCAGATACTCGACGAAGCCGGGATTCCAATTCTCTTGGTCGGCGACAGCCTCGGGATGGTTGTGCTCGGCTACCCGACGACCCTGCCCGTGACCCTGGACGAGATGATCCATCACGCCAAGGCGGTCGCCCGCGGCTCGCGGCAGGCGATGCTCGTCGGCGACATGCCGTTCATGTCCTATCACGCGTCAATCGAGCAGGCGATCACCAGCGCCGGGCGCTTCCTCCAGGAGGCCGGCATGCATGCGGTCAAGCTGGAGGGCGGCGGCCGGACTGTTGAGATCACCCGGCGGCTGACGGCCATCGGCATTCCTGTCATGGGCCACCTCGGGCTGACCCCACAGTTCGTGCACCAGATGGGCGGATTCAAGATCCAGGGCAAGAGCGAGGCGCAGGCGGCGCGCATCCTCGCCGATGCGAAGGACCTGCAGGAAGCGGGCGCGTTCAGCCTTGTGCTGGAAGGGGTGCCCAACGCCCTCGCCAGCCGCATCACCCAGGAGGTTCGCATCCCGACCATCGGGATCGGCGCGGGCCCGGGCACAGATGGTCAGGTCCTCGTCCTCCACGACATGCTGGGACTGACCACCGGCAAGGCGCCGAAGTTCGTGAAGCGCTACGCCAACCTCGCGGACGAGATCGGAAAGGCCGCGCGACAGTTCGCCGGCGAGGTCGGCACCGGGGCTTTCCCCGGTCCCGAGCACTCGTACTCGGCCAACGGCGCCGCCCCCGCTGCGAAGGAGTCGCGAGAAGAGGTCAAGTACGGCGCCGGATAGCGCCCCGGCCGTCATCGAAACCCCTGGTGCGATGCTCGAGACCTCCCGCCGCTGGCGGCGCGAGGGCGATTCGGTGGGCCTCGTCCCGACCATGGGTGCGCTGCACGCCGGGCACATGAGCCTTGTGGAACGGGCCTGCCAGGACAACACGAAGGTCGTGGTCAGCGTCTTCGTGAATCCGCTTCAGTTCGGCCCGGCCGAGGATCTCGACCGCTACCCGGCCACTCCACAGCGCGACCTCGATCTCCTTCGTTCGGCCGGTGTCGCCGCCGTTTACATGCCAAGCGCAGAGACCATGTACCCAGCGGGGGCGACCACGCGGATCCAGGTCCACGGGGTGGCAGAACCCCTCGAGGGCGAGGCCCGCCCAGGCCATTTCGAGGGCGTCGCCACCGTCGTCGCCAAGCTGTTCAACGCCATCGAGCCTGACCGAGCTTACTTCGGCCAGAAGGACGCGCAGCAGGCGGCGGTGGTGAAACGTCTGGCGCGGGACCTGGATACAGGGGTCGAGGTCTGCATTTGTCCAACCGTGCGCGAAGCAGACGGCCTGGCGCTCAGCTCCCGGAACGCCTACCTCGGCCCGGAGGAGCGCAAGGCGGCCGCCTCCATCAGCGCAGCCCTTCGCCGGGCCGCCAACTCATACGGCGCCGGCGAGCACGACCTCGAGCGCCTGCGTCGGGAGGTCCTGGAGGTCCTCGAAGCCGAGCCCCTGGCGAGGGTCGACTATGCCGCCCTGGTCGACGCTGAGACCTTCAGGCCTCCCGGAACCCTCGCCGTGCTGGCGGTCCGGATCGGGAAAACGCGCCTCATCGACAACCACGACCTGGCTCAGCCCTTTCCTGGCTAAATCGAGGTTCTGCGGTACAATTGGGGTTCGTACTGGCGGAGGCCGATTTGACGACCAACACCACACCAATAATCCTAGGGGGGAAAGCGCGTTGTCCAATGAGTCCGGTGCCGTCCTGACAGAGCAAGAGGAGGTGACCGAAACAGACTCATCCGCGATGACGATGGAGGATTACCTCCATTACGAGTCGGAGGCCTTCAAAACTCCCAACCACGGCGACATCGTGGATGGCATCGTGGTTCGAGTCGACGCCGATGAGGTGCTCGTCGACATCGGGGCCAAGGCGGAAGGAGTCATCTCCAGCAAGGAGCTCGGTCTGCGAGGCGAGGTCGATTCGGTCGGCCTGGAGCCCGGTGACCAGATCAAGGTCTACGTCCTCCAGCCGGAGAACGAAGAAGGCAACGTCGTCCTCAGCCTGCGCCGGGCCCGGGCCGAGACCACCTGGATCGTGGCCGCGGAGAAGCAGACCGACGGGTCAGTCATCGAGGCCGACGTACGGGAGCAGAACAAGGGCGGCCTGATCGTCAACGTCCTTGGGCTCCGCGGCTTCCTCCCCTCGAGCCAGGTGGCACGCGCTTATGCGGGCAGCCTGGAGTCCCTTGTCGGTCAGCGCATCCCCGTGAAGATCCTCGAGGTCAACCGGAAGCGCAACCGGCTCATCGTGAGCCAGAAGGCAGCCGAGGATGAGGATCGCGCGCGCAAGCGCGAGGACCTGTTCAGCCGCCTGCTGACCGGCACGACGGTCAAGGGCACGGTGTCCGGCATCACGAGCTACGGTGCCTTCGTCGACATCGGCGGCGCCGACGGTCTGATCCACATCTCGGAGCTCTCGTGGGATCGGGTCTCCAAGGTCACCGACGTGCTCCAGCTCGGCGACGAGGTCACTGTCAAGGTGATCAAGCTCGACCCCGAGCAGACCCGCATTTCCCTTTCGCTCCGCCAGCTTCAGCAGGACCCCTGGGAAAAGCTCGTGCAGTCGATGCCGATCGGCTCGATCGTCGAGGGCCAGGTCACCAAGACGAAGAAGTACGGCGCCTTCCTTCAGATCATGGCCGGCATCGAAGGTTTGCTGCACATCTCGGAGCTGTCGTGGGATCACGTCGAGCGAACCGAAGACGTGCTCAAGGTTGGGGAGACCCTCCAGGTCAAGGTGATCGGGATCGACACAGCCCGCCGAAGGATCTCGCTGAGCTTGAAGCAGCTTTCCGCTCCGCCGGCAAGCCTCGCAGCGAGCCGGAGCGACCGCCGGCCGGACGAGTATGAGGACGTGGAGGACGAGTCCTAGCCGGACTCGAGCTCACTCGGCGATCGGCAGCACCTGCTCAAAGTTCGATGGCGGCACGCCCTTGCCTGCCAGGCGCTGCCGTGCGGGGACGAAGTACGGATCGATCTTGAGCGCCATCAGGTAGTACGCGCGCGCATCGGCTGAGTGACCGAGCGCCACCTCGGCGTCGCCGATGTCTACATAGAGCTGAGGGTCGCTCTCGCCTTGATGTGCAGCGACCTTCATCTCCTGAAGGCCGCCGATTGGGAACCCCCTGGCGACCAAGCTCTTGCCAAACACCCAGGCATAGCGACCCTGAATAGGATCGGCTGCGGCTGCCAGCTCGAGCTTGCCCTGGTAGTACCAGATGTCGGCAAGGATCGGTGCCACCCCAAGCCAGACGACCACCACCGCCAGCAAGGCGGCGGCGAGCGAGCGAAGCGCACGCTGGCGTGGTACCGGGTCCGGCCGGCCAGGCTGGGTTGAGCCGGCTGTCTCGCTCGCTCGCACACCTGACCAGGCGGTGCCCGCCAGGAGCCAGAAGGCGCCCGTGGCGGGAGCCCAGTCGAAGTTGAACAAGACCCAGACGGTGTAGCCGATGCACGCCGCGGCCAGCGGGCCGACCGAGGCGCCGAGGCGCCAGCGCCACACGCCGCGCAGCCAAACGACCAGGACCCATCCCAGCGCCGCCAACCCAACCAGACCCTGGGTGGCCGCGATGTCGAGCGGCCCCGAATGAGCCCGATCGACCTGGGGGGCCCAGTCTCCGCTCAGGAACTGTCCGAATACGAGCCCGGTCGCGTCCTCACCCCATCCTGTCAAAGGTCGGGCGGCGATCATGTGAACGGCATCCGGCCACAGGTGAAGCCGGGTGGGTCCGGGGTCGTCGTTGAGAAGGCGTAGAGGAGAGAGCAGGATCGCGAGGAGGGCGGCACCGACGACGGCAGCCGCCGCCAATGTTCCCCACAACGCCTTGCGTCCCTTGAGCTGAAAGACGGCCAGGGCGAGGCAGCCAGCAAGTGCGCCGAGCCCGCCGCTGCGCGAAGTGCTCGCCACCAGGGCGATCACCATCACGAGGACACCGATCCACCACGCGACGACGAACCGGCCGCCCCGCAGCCCCCGGGCCACGGCGAGCGGAATCGACATGGCCAGCAGGGCCCCCAGCAGGTTGGCATTGCCGAGATTGCCGTCCGGCCGGTAGTCGATCTCGTGGTTGGTGAGCATCACCTGCTGCACGAGGGCCTGCACTGAGGCGATCGCGGTTCCGAATACAAGGGCTGGAACGACAAGGTCGCGCGACCGCCGGTCCCGCAGGAGCCAGACGGGAACCGCCAGCAGAGCCAGGTAGCTGAGCCGGACCGGCATCGACTCGTAGCGCGTATACGAGCCGGCCAGGCTCACCCCCTGGTTGACCGAGAAGTCGTACGCCAGGGTCGCGGCCAGGATGGCGGCGAGCAGCGGCAGCCGCAGCGAACCAAGCCGGGGTCCTCCCGGCAGCAACAGAGCGAGGCCCGCGCCCAGGCCGGCGCCCGCGATGACGATGCTGGCGCGAGGCAGGATGTAGGAATCGACGGCGATGGGTATAAAGACGGTGGGCAGCGCCAGGGCGATCGCCGCGGGGAGAAAACCGCCGAGGCGCTCAAGTAGCGGCCTCATACGTCTCCACTAAAGGAAATCCGCCGGTTGAGTTGTTCGTTATATTAGGGGCGAGGTACCGCCGGGTATCCCAAAACAGATAGAGGAGGTGCTGGCCCCACCCTAACCGTCGTAGTCCAGGAGGAAGATCTTGTATCCGTTTGAACGATTTACTGAGCGAGCCAAGAAGGTTCTGACGCTCGCCCAAGAAGAAGCAGAACGATCGCACCACAGCTATATCGGAACAGAGCACTTGCTCCTGGGTCTGCTACGTGAAGGCGAGGGCCTGGCCGCCAAGGTTCTGAACAACCTTGGCGTGGAGATCGGCAAGGTCCGCCAGACCATCGAGTCGGTTCTGGGCCGCAACGAGCGGATCATCATCCAGCAGATCATTCCTACGTCCCGCGTCAAGAAGGTCATCGAGATCTCCTTTGAGGAAGCGCGACGGATGGGCCACAACTACGTGGGCACCGAGCACCTGTTGCTCGGTCTCCTGATCGAGGGCGAGGGCATCGCCGCGCACGTCCTCGAGGACCTCGGCGCAACGCTGGAGAAGGTGCGCTCCGAGATCGAGCGCCTGCTGCACGACTCGAGCGCGGAGACCGAGGCCGAGCCTGCGCCCAAGAAGCCGTCGAAGACCCCGCTTCTCGACCAGTTCGGTCGCGATCTGACGGAGCTGGCGCGTCGCAATCAGCTCGATCCCGTCATCGGCCGGGAGATGGAGATCGAGCGGGTGATCCAGATTCTCAGCCGGCGCACCAAGAACAATCCCGCGCTCATCGGCGAGCCCGGCGTTGGCAAGACCGCCATCGCCGAAGGACTTGCACAGCAGATCAACCTGGGCAACGTGCCCGAGTCGCTCCAGCACAAGCGGGTGCTCACGCTCGACATGGGCGCTCTGGTCGCGGGTACCAAATACCGCGGTGAATTCGAGGAGAGGTTGAAGAAGATCCTCGACGAGATTCGCTCGAGTCGCGAGGTCGTGCTGTTCATTGACGAGCTGCACACGCTGGTTGGGGCCGGTGCGGCGGAAGGCGCGATCGACGCCGCCAACATCCTCAAACCCGCGCTCGCGCGCGGCGAGATTCAGTGCATCGGCGCGACCACGCTCAACGAGTACCGCAAGTACATCGAGAAAGACGCTGCCCTCGAGCGCAGGTTCCAGCCGGTCTTCGTCGACCAGCCGACGCTGGCCGAGACGATCGACATCCTCAATGGCGTCAAGTCGCTTTACGAGAAGCACCACAGGGTCACGATCACCGATGCGGCGGTTCACGCCGCGGCCGTGTTGAGCGACCGCTACGTCAGCGACCGTGCACTCCCCGACAAGGCGATCGACCTCATCGACGAAGCGTCAGCGCGCGTCCGCATGAAGCTCACGACCACACCGGACGACCTCAAGGAACTCCAGAAGGAGATCAAGAAGCACCGCACCGACCAGGATGAGTCGGTCAACAAGCAGGACTTCGAGGCCGCCGCAAGCGTGCGCGACAAGGTGAAGAAGCTGCAGGACAAGCTCGCCGTCAAGGAGGCCGCCTGGCGCGACAAGCTCGGGGAGACCGTCCCCGAGGTCGGCGAGGAGGACATCGCCCAGATCGTTGCGGCGTGGACTGGCGTGCCCGTCTCCCGCCTCGTCGAGGAAGAGACCGCGCGGCTTCTGCGCATGGAAGAAGAGATCCACAAGCGGATGGTCGGTCAGGATGAGGCGATCGTCACCGTGTCGCAGGCCGTGCGACGCGCGCGCGCCGGTCTGAAGGACCCACGCCGGCCGATTGGATCATTCATATTCCTGGGCCCGACTGGAATCGGAAAGACGGAGCTGGCGCGAGCGCTCGCCGAGTACCTCTTCGATTCGGAGGATGCGCTCATCAAGCTCGACATGTCGGAGTTCATGGAGCGTCACACCACCGCTCGGCTGGTCGGCTCACCTCCAGGGTACGTCGGCTACGACGAGGGCGGTCAGCTGACCGAGGCGGTGCGCCGGCGACCCTACGCGGTGATCCTGTTCGACGAGATCGAGAAGGCGCACCCCGAGGTGTTCAACATGCTCCTTCAGATCCTCGAGGACGGAAGGCTCAGCGACGCGAAGGGCAAGATCGTCAACTTCGCGAATACCGTGATCATCATGACGTCGAACCTGGGCATCCGCGATGTGAACCAGGCCGGGACCTCGCTCGGTTTCCAGCCGGCTGTGGTCGATGAAGCCGACGAGGTCGAGCGCCGCCACAAGAACACGAAGGAAAAGATCGACGAGGAGCTCAAGCGGATGTTCCGCCCTGAGTTCCTCAACCGGGTTGACGCGGTGGTCGTCTTCAAGAGCCTGACCACGGGGCAGATCCGTCAGATCGTCGATCTGCAGCTGCAGAAGCTGGGGAAGCACCTGGTGGAGCAGCAGATAACCATCGAGGTCACCGACGCGGCAAAAGATCTACTCGCCAAGGAGGGCTACGACCGCATCTACGGCGCGCGCCCGCTGCGGCGTGTCATCACGAGCAGGATCGAAGACCAGCTGTCGGAGCACCTGCTGCGCGGAAAGATCGCGCGAGGCGACACGGTCCAGATCGACGTGGATGGCGAAGAAGGGCTGAAGTTCACGCCGGTCAAGCACCGGCACAAGGAGCCGGCGGGCGCGGCTGCCGCCAAGCCTTAGCTTCCGTTTCGCGAGCTCTTGACAGGCTGGCTTGTCAGCCTGGAACATGCTGGCTACGCCGGTCAAGACTTGAGCCACCGTTCGAGACCTTCCGTCAGCTTGGCCGGGGTCGTCTCGGCCTTGATCAGATGGTCCAGGACGCCGAGCTTGGCCACGCGATCACCAAGCTCCCTCAGGCTGTAGTTGGAGAGAATCACCACGCGGACATGCTTGGTAGCCGGATCGCTGCGTAGGGCCTGCAGAACGCCGACCCCATCCAGCTTGGGCAGGCGGATGTCCAGAAAGATGATGTCGGGCAGCTCGCGACGCACCATCTCGAGAGCCATCTCTCCATCGAAGGCGACGTCCACACGATAGCCGTCGAGCTCGAGCTTCAGCTTGTACATCTGGGCGACCGAGCGGTCGTCTTCGATAAGCAACACCCGGACAGCATCTCGCCCCCCAGGCGAGCTTCTGGTCACCTCCGCACCCCCATGACTGAGCGTACGACAAGTTCCCCTTCGCGGCCGCTTCGAGCAGAACGTCCGCGAGCATCACCGACGGAGTGGACGTAGCGCGACAATTGGTCGCACATTGAGCGCGCCCGCACCCCTGCGCCTGCGCCCGTTAGAAGTCGGCGACCTGCTCGACGAGACGTTCCGAATGTACCGTCGCCACTTCTTCTTGTTCGCCGGGATATCGGTGATCCTCTCCATCCCGCTTGCCGCATTGGCGGGTTACGGCTTCTTCAGCCTGTTCTCGAGCCTCGTCGCGCAGACCGGGACCGACCAGCCCGTCGACTTCACCACCTTGACCCCGTCCCTGACCGCGTTCGCGCTGTTTCTTGTCCTGAACATCGCGCTGTACCCGCTTCTGTACGGCTCGATCACCTACGCCGTATGCGAATCCGCACTCGGTCGGCCCGTGACGCTCTGGGGTGCGTTGCGAGGCGCTTTGCGCCGCTATTTCCAGATACTTGGGTTCCTCGTCCTCATCGGGCTCATGGCGTTCGTTTTCTGCTTGCTTCCGCTCTGGATCTGGATCTGGGTCGGATGGATCGCAGTCATGCCCGTCATGTTTATCGAGAACACGGGGTTGATCGCGGCGATGGGCCGCAGCTGGCGACTCGTGGAGGGACGCTGGTGGCACACCCTCCTCATCGTGTTCCTGATCGTCGTCCTCATCTATGTGGTCAGTGCGGCATTGGGCGCGTTTCTGTACTTGGGCCAGACCTTGTTGCAGATCATCCTGTCGAGCTACCTGGGCCTCGGCATTGCCGAGGCGGCGAACATCATCGTCAGCGCTCTGATCAATCCCATCCTGCAGATCGCCATCGTTTTGATCTACTTCGACCTTCGTGTGCGCAAGGAAGGTCTCGACCTCTTTCAGCTCGCCGAGCACGTGAGCAGTCCGACATCACCGGCCGCGAGCGCTCTCTGAAGACGCCCCACCGCGTCGGAATCTTCGCGTTCGCCTCGCTGGCCCTCTTTTTCGTGACGCCGATTCATACGGCCGCCGACAGCTCGACACCGGCCGCATACCGCCAGGCGGTTCAAGACGCGTTGGACCTGGCTCGCGGCGCGCTTCCAAATGACACGAGCACCGCTCGCCAGGCGGTCAATGTGCTCGAAGCAGGCACCGGGCTTTCCCAGCCCGAGGTCGTCGCCGACCTGCAGCGCAACCCGCCGGACTTCGAAGACGCGATCAGCCGGATGCAGGATCTTCTAAGCGCCCTCGACCACCCCGCAGACACTTCAGACCCGGCGCAAGCGAAGCAGAGGTTGCACGACGTCCTTGCGATGCCGCGCTACGACCCTCTGCACCGGCCCCAATCGTGGCTTGATCGACTGCGCCAGTGGGCGAGCGACCGGATCAACGACCTCTTGAATATCTTCCGGCGTGAGGCCGGCTCATCGCCCCTCCCCGATTTCTTCTTCTACATCCTTGGTGCCATCGTCGTGGCCGCGGTGGCGATGATCATCTTCAGCTCGACCAGGGGTCGCTTCGCCGAGGGGGCGATCGCAGGCCGGCCGGCCGGACCCCGCGCGCCGGCCGACTACTTCGCCGAGGCCGACCGGCTGGCTGCCGCCGGCGATCGAGTGGGCGCGGTCCGCGCACTATGCGCCGGCGTCGCCGCCACCCTCGCCGGTGAAAGCACATGGGAGGGCAGCCCGCTCACGGTGCGCGAGATCTTCCGACACGCGCCCGATCCGGTGAGCCTGTACCCGCTCTTGATCCCATTCGAAGCCGCGATCTATGGCGGACGCGAGGTCGACGAGGCTACCTATGACCGAGCCGTCCGGGTGGCGGCCCCTTTCCGGCAGCCGGCGGAGCTGGCGGCATGAGAGGAGCGCGCGGTTGGGCACTCGCCGCAGTCCTGTCGTTGGCGGTCGCTGGGATTGCTTACCTTTTCCAACCCCTGCAGGATTCTCCCGAGCACAGCTCGACCAGCGATGCGGCGAACGGCACCTCAGCGGCTGTTCTTTTCGCGCAGGCCATGGGTCACCCGACCGTCGAGGTCGAGGGATCCTTCGCTCCACCATCGCCCGACGGCCTCATGTTCGTGTTCACGCCCACCAGCCCATACACAGCTCTGGAGGCCGACCAAACCGCAGCATGGGTGCGCTCTGGCGGCGTCCTTGTCTTTGCTTCTGAGCTCGGCGACCCGGAGCTCGATCAGGCGCTGGGCGTGGTCCGAGTCGACGGCTTCGCGTCGAGCGGCACCGCCTACGGCAACCCTGTGCTGGCCGGCGTGAACCAGGTGGCGGGGGGCACGTTCTCGGTCCCCCTCGATCCGGCGCTCGGACAGGTGCCGATCCTGCGCAGCCGCGGTGGCTCTGCCCTCGGCTACACCGACTCCTTCGGAGCCGGTCGGGTAGTGGTGCTCGCCGACCCGCTGGTGCTCTGCAACGGCTACCTCGAAAAGCTGGACAACGGGCGCTTGCTGGCTGACCTGCTTGGAACGGCCGGACCCGCCGCCCCAGTCGCATTCGATGAGTACCACCACGGACTCACTCTCAGCGACTTCTCTCCGCAGGCCTGGGTGCTCACGCCTTGGGGAGCCGCGTTGTTGTGGCTTCTCGTCGCAGTGTTCGCCGGGCTGCTGCTTCGCGGCCGTGGCTTTGGGCCGCGCATCCCCCGACCCGCTGAAGCCGCGCGTGCCGATGTCGAGTGGGCCGTCGCGCTGGGCGAGCTGCTTCGCCGGTCGGGCGCTCGCGCAGTCACGCTCGGGCTGCTTGCAACCGCCAGCGAGCGAGCGGTGGCCGCTCGCACAGGCCTGCCGCTCCATCCCCGGGAGCGTTTTTGGAACGCCCTCTGGATCCGCGCCCCCGAGCTTGCAGGTGAGCTGGCCGAGGCCGAGCACGCCCTGTACGGCTCAGCCGGCGGAGACGCCGAGCTGTTGAAGGCCGCCCAGCGTCTGCACCACGTTGCATATCCAGTTTCGCCGGAGCGCCGCCCGCTCCGCCCGAGCGCGCCCAAGGAGGCCAAATGACCGACAGCAGCCCCATCACACCACCCGATTTCTACAGTCGCCTTCGCGATCAGCTCATCAAAGCGGTGGTGGGGCAGGAGGACGCCATTCGCCTGTGCGCGATCGCGCTCGTGGCGCAGGGCCACGTCCTGCTCGAAGGTGTGCCCGGCACCGGCAAGACCCTGCTTGCGAAGGCGATCGCAAGAGCCCTTGCCCTTCAGTACAGCCGCGTCCAGTTCACGCCCGACCTGATGCCGGCCGACATCGTCGGCACTTCCGTTTACGACCTGGCGAGCCGCACATTCGCGCTGCGCCGCGGACCCATCTTCACCAACGTCCTCCTGGCCGACGAGATCAACCGCGCCCCGGCCAAGGTGCAGGCAGCCCTGCTCGAGGCGATGGAGGAGCGTGGCGTCACGCTCGAGGGGCAGCAGCTGGCGCTACCCGCACCATTCCTCGTCCTGGCGACGCAGAACCCCGTCGAGTACGAGGGGACGTACCCACTGCCCGAGGCGCAGCAGGATCGCTTCCTTTTCAAGGTTCGCCTCGACTACCCGGCGTTTGCGGACGAGATGGAGGTCCTACGGCGCTGGGAATCCGGCATCGAGCTGCGCGACCCTGCGAAGGCAGGCGTCGAGCCGGTCCTCAGCGGCGACGACATCGAAGCCTGCCGCGTGCAGGTTGCCAAGGTCGTCATCGACGAGAAGATCCGCCGCTACGTCGTCGAGCTGGCCTCGGCGACTCGCACAGCCCCAGAGATCGCGCTCGGCGCGAGCACCCGGGCCGAGGTCCTCCTCATGCTGGCCGCGAGAGCGCTGGCCGCGTTCGATGGCTCTGAGTTCGTCACCCCGGACCACGTCAAGGCTCTCCTCGCGCCGGCGTTTCGGCACCGCCTCATCCTCCGGCCGGAGGCCGAGGTCGGCGGCCAGACACCCGACAGCGTCCTCGAGGCGGTGGCCGCACGGGTCGTCCCCCCTCGCTGATTCGATGATTCGAGGACTTGCGCCGCAGCCCCGCCTGATCTGGGCGGTCGCCATCGGCGCCGCCCTGATCGCGCTCGCTGTCGCCTCGCCGGTGCTGGCTTTCGTCGCGGTCGCTTACCACGTCGGCCTCGTCCTCGTGCTGGCCCGCGACCTGGCACTGCTGCCCGGTCGCGCCGGTTATCGCGTCAAGCGCGTCGTCCCCGAACCGTTCTCTCTGGGCGAGATCGAAGAGGTGAAGGTGATGGTCGACAATCCGTTGGCGGCAGGACTCGAGGCACGGGTCGCGGATCACGCGCCGGCTGAGCTGAAGCCGCGCCCGCGGGAGGTGGCGACGCGATTCGACGGCAACGGGCACCTGGAGATCCGTTATGTGACCTCGTCTCCGCGGCGCGGCGCATTCCACTTCGGCCCAGTCGACGTCCAGGTTTCGCGGCATGACGGCTGGTGGCGCCGCCAGGTGCGGCTGTCCAACCCTGAGGAGATCGCGGTCTTTCCCAACGTGGTCGCCATCAAGCGTGTGCAGCTGACGCTGCGGCGCGGCCTCCGCGCGATGGCCGGGCTGCGGCGCGCGCGGCCGCCGGGCGCCTCGACCGCGTTCGCCGGTCTGCGCGACTACGTGCGCGGCGACGACATCCGGCGAGTCAGCTGGACGGCCACCGCGCGTCGCGATCATCCGGTGGTCGTCGAGGTGGAGGCGGAACGCGGCCAGCAGGTGTTGATCGCCCTCGATTGCGGCCGGCTCATGACAGCGCCCGCCGGTGAGCTCGACAAGCTGGACTACGCGGTCAATGCGGCCCTCATGCTCGCCTGGGTCGCGCAGGCGTACGGCGATCGGGTCGGCTTGATGACCTTCGACGACCGCGTCACCGGTTTCATCAAACCGGAACGCGGCAGCTCACAGCTGCGGCGTCTGACCGAGGCCCTCTATGCGATCAAGTCCGACTACGTCGAGCCGGACTTCGGGCATGCATTCACCCACCTCGCGCTGCGGCTCGGCCGGCGGTCGATGGTCGTCGTGCTGACGGACGTCCAGGATCCAGAGGCTTCGAAGGAGCTGGTCGCCCACTGCCTGCGCCTCGCCGCCCGCCACCTCGTGCTGGTGGTCGCAATGTCCGACCCGGCCGTCCTGAGGGCGCGCGACCAGCCGGTCACCACATCGGCGCGCGCTTACGAGTGGGCCGCGGCCGAGGAGTTCGTCGCCAGCCGCCGCGCGAGCTTCGAGCTGCTCCGGCGCGGCGGAGTGCTTGGGCTCGACGTTGTGGCGGGCAGCCTGAGCCCTGCGCTGGTCGAGCGCTACCTGGAGCTCAAGGAGCGGGCGCTGCTGTAACTCGGCCGCGGCCCGCAAACAGCAGGTACGAGTAGAAAAGCAATCCTGTCGTCAGCCCGACGACCACCTTGACAGCAAACGGCGCGTCCGAAGGCGACAGGTTGCCCTCGATCGTCCCAGCGATCACCAGCAAAGGCGCCAGGCCGATGAGCAGGATGAATGCGCGTCGCGTGGCGATGACCAGCGCGTCAGAACGCTTTCGGTTGCCGGGCGAGATCAGCGCCCAACCCATCATCAGGCCAGCCGCCGCCTCGGCAACGATGATCGAGAGCTCGAGGACGCCGTGGGCGATGACGAACTCGAACAGCCCGCCGCTGAGGCCATATGCCTGCGTGAAACCGAATAGGCCACCCAGGTGAATTCCGTTGCTGATGAGCACGTACAGCACAGGAAGCCCGAAGACGACGCCAAAGGCAAAGGCGAGCATCGAGACCCAGATGTTGTTGGTCATGATCTCGCCGGCGACCATGGCGCGCTGCTCGGGCGGGATCTCCGTCCACAGCTTGTGGTGCTTCACGCCATCGATGACCCTCGCCGGCACTCCGAGGCTGGCGACGCCCTCGGGGTTTGCGAGCACCACGAAGTAAGCCACGATCGCGGGCACGAAAAGGAGCGCGGCCGACGCCAGGAGATAAGGCCACGCCTCTCGGTAGGTGCGGGGCAAAACCTCTGCATAGAAGTCGCGAACCCTCCGCCAGACCCGCCCGCCACGCCGGTAAACCACGCCATGACCACGACCGACGAGCCCGTTCAAGTAGCGGTGGACCGGCTCCTCGGGCCAGTCGCGCTGAGCCCTCGCCAGATCGGCGGTCGCGCGCCTGTAGAGCGCTGCCATCGCCATGACCTGCGCCGGTGCGAGGGCGTTCAAGCGACCTCCGCCTGCTGCCGCCAGCAGGTCTTCGAGTCGGTTCCAGTCGTCACGGCGAAGCGCGACGAACTCCTCAGAGCGCACGAAAAGCAAAATACTCGACATGGAGCGGCCGCTCGCGGATAGCGATCTGATCGTCGCGACGCCAGAACGCGTTTCGTTCGGCTATCAGGTGGCAGGACTTGGGACCAGAGCGATCGCGCAGCTTCTCGACCTGCTGATCGTGACCGGGATCCTGATCGCGGTGTTCCTCTTCGCCTTCGCCGTCGGCGCCGTGACCAACTCGGACACGCTCGCGAACCTGATCATCATCATCGGCACCTTCGTTGTCGTCTTCGGGTACTTCTGGCTCAGCGAAGCGCTGTGGTCGGGCCAGACGATCGGCAAAAAGGTGTTCCGCCTGCGAGCGGTGGGCGATCGAGGCGAGCCGCTGACCTTCCTGCAGGCAGGCATACGAAACGTGGTCAGGATCGTGGACTTCCTTCCTTACGGCTACGGAGTCGGGATGGTCGTCCTGTTCGCCAACGGCAAAGGCAAGCGACTTGGCGACCTGGCCGCCGGCACCATCGTGGTCAAGGACTCGGACTTCGTCGCGCTTTGGCAGCTGGGAGGCGCCCGCCGTCCGGTCGACCCGACCGGGGCGCCCCCTCCGGTCAGTCCTCCTGATGGCGTCACATACGAGTACCCGGCCGCGCCGCCTCCTCCGCCAGGGGCCGGCGGTTATGTGGCGCCTGGCCCTTACGCGCCGGCGTCCCCCGCCGAGCTCACGCTTCGGCGCCTCGATCCGCAGCTCCGCCGGTTCGTGACCTCATACGCCAGGCGTCGCCACCAGCTCCCGGTGCACCTACGGGTTCAGCTGGCGGGAACCGTCCAGGCTGGGCTCCGGACTGCCATGCCTGAGCTGTTCGCGCAGCAGGGCCCGCTCGCAACACTCGATCATCTGGCAGATCTGGACCAGCAGTAGCGGGCGAGCTTCCTGACCAACCCTCACCCTCACCCCAGAAGGGCAGAGGGTTCTGATGACAAAAGCCAGCGTTTCTCCTGCTCCTCCGTCAGGTTGCCTCCGCAAATCGGTACCGCCACCCGCCCGCCCGCAAACTCCGCGCGCCGTTTCGCCGCCGCTGCCAAGCCGGCAGCACCCGCGGGCTCCGCTACAAGGCCGGCGTTGTGGAACAGCATCTTGATCGCGGAGAGCATCTCCTGGTCGGAGACCAGCATCACCTCGTCGACCGTTTCTCGCATGGCGACCAGAGCCTGGGGGACGGGGACGCGGACCGCAATCCCGTCCGCGATCGTGTCTGTCTTGTCCGTGCTGACCGGCTTGGCGGCTCGCCACGAAAGCTCCATCGCCGGCGCGCCCGCGGCGCAGACCGCGATCACGCGGGTCGCGGGCGAAGATCGCTTGATCCAGGTTCCGATCCCGTTGACGAGCGAGCCATTGCCGAGAGGAACGAACACGGCGTCCAGCGGTTCATCCATCCGGCCGAGCTCGAGCGCGATCGTCCCCGCACCCTCCGCAATCTCGGGCAGGAGACCGTCCTCCACATAGAGGGCGCCTGTCCGCTTCGCGCGCGCCTGTGCGCCGGCCTTGGCGGCATCGAAGTCGGCGCCCTCGAGCACGACGTCGGCGCCGAGCGCGCGCATGCGCGCCACTTTCAGCGAGTTGGCGCCGACCGCGGCGAACACGGTGAGCCGCTCGCCTCGCTTGCGGGCCGCGTAGGCCATGCCCTGGCCGAAATTGCCCGCCGAAGCGCACACGAGGCCGGCGGGCTGGCGCCCGAGTCGGTGGAGAAGGTAATCAGTGCCACGCCCCTTGAAGGATCGGATCGGGTTCAGACACTCGACCTTGAGGACGATGCTCACACCAAGGCGGTCGCTAAGCGGCTCGCAAACGTACTGCGGAGAGTCCCGGAACACGGGGTCGATGACCTCTGCCGCCTCCTGGATCCGGTGGCTCGAGATCGACGCATCCATCGCGCCCGACGATAAGGCAATCTAAATTCGGACGCCGCCCTGGGGGTAGTCAGGGCGGCGCCTTAACGCTTCAAGGAGCCGGGAGGCACTCCGGCTTGTCCTCTATATGAAGAACGCGCGGGCTGTTAAAAGGCTACGGCCGGACTTGTAAAAACCTGATGATGGGTGGAGAGTCACCTCATGCCGAAATCGACAATCACCTTCGTTTGCACCGACTGCGGCGGCGAAAGCCTTCGCTGGTCCGGCCAGTGCCCGCATTGCCAAGCCTGGAACACGCTGCAGGAGTTCCAGGTCCGCAAAGCGCCTGGAAGCCGATCCCGTCGATCCCAGCCGTTGACCGGCGCCACACCAACGCCGCTGACCGACCTGGAGATCGATGCCGCACCGCGCCGGGCGCTGGCCTGGGGGGAGCTCAACCGGGTCCTTGGCGGCGGCATCGTGCCGGGGAGCCTGGTCCTGGTCGGTGGCGAGCCAGGGGTCGGCAAGTCGACCCTATTGATGCACGCCGCGCAGCAAGTCGCCGGCGGCGGCGGCAAGGTGCTGTACGCGTCGGGAGAGGAATCTCCCCAGCAGATTCACATGCGCGCCAAGCGTCTGGGGGCCATTCAGTCAGGAATCCTGCTGTTTGCCGAGAACGATCTGGACGCGATCTGCGAAGCGATCCGGTCGGAGGCGCCGCAGCTGGCCATCGTGGACTCCATACAGACGGTCACCGACGCCGGCTTCGAAGGCAGCGCCGGCAGTGTCACGCAGGTTCGGGAGTCGGCGGGACGCCTGATGCGCCTGGCCAAGGAGATCGGGGTTCCGATCTTCCTGGTCGGTCATGTCACCAAGGACGGGGCGATCGCCGGGCCCAGGGTACTTGAGCATATCGTTGACACCGTGCTGTACCTGGAAGGCGACCGGCGGCAGGAGCTGCGCGTCCTCCGCGCCATGAAAAACCGCTTCGGATCGGCCGAGGAGATCGGGGTCTTCGCCATGGGGGAGGGCGGCCTGGAGGAAGTTCCTGACCCGTCGTCGGCGCTTCTCAGCCAGGCGAACACGACCTCACCCGGAACCGCCATCGTCGCCGCGCTCGAGGGCACTCGGCCCCTCCTCATCGAGATCCAGAGCCTGGTGAGCAAAACCGACAACGCGATGGTTCGGCGCACGGCCAACGGGGTCGACGTCAACCGCCTCCACATGCTGCTCGCCGTGCTCGAGAAGCGAGCCGAGCTCACACTCGGCAGATCAGATGTATTCGTCAACGTCGCCGGCGGCATCCGCATCACAGAGCCTGCCGCCGACCTTGGTCTCGCCCTGTCGATCGTCAGCAACGTTCGCAACAGGCCCCTGCCGGACGGCCTGGTTGTGATCGGCGAGCTGGGATTGGCGGGCGAGGTGCGCCGCGTGGGCCAGCTGGAGCGCCGCCTGACAGAGGCGGCCCGGCACGGGCTCGTGCGCGCTTTGATTCCGGCCGGGCTAAAAGCCGGCCGGCCCTCCGGCCTCGAGGTCATCGAGGTCCGGACGCTGGCGGACGCGATATCCGCCGCTTTTTCTTCACCCATCCCGTCCGGCGCATTCATAGAGGAGGCCGAAGTCTCGGTCTCCTAGGAGGTCTCCCGTGAAACGTTCGGAGAAGCTCGCCCGATTCCTTGGGGCGGGGCTCGGCGTCGTCGGTGGTTTCGCGCTCGGCTACTTCATGGTCGGCGGTGTCGGCCATCCGCACCCGGGATTCATCATCATCGGGCTGACCACGCTCGAAGGCCTGATCTTCGCGTACCTCGCCACGCCTTACGTGCTCGGGGGCTGGCGGACCTTCAACTTCCGCCTCACCAGCACACCGCTGCCCGACCTGTTGAGCGGCCTGCTCGGGATGGTCGTCGGACTTGTCATCGCTGCGCTGATCGGGGTGTTCGTGCGCGACCTGCCATACGGTGTGGCGCTGTCGTCGATCCTGGCCTTGCTGCTGGCCGCCCAGGGTGCGTCCGTCGGCCTCACACGCCGAAGCGAGCTGGCCGCTCTCTTTTTCGGCGGCAGCTCTGAGGCGAAGAGCCACCGCCTGAACGGGGTGCTGCTCGATACGTCGGTCATCATCGACGGGCGCATCCTCGACATCGCCAAAACGGGCTTTGTCGATATGCCGTTGATCATCCTGAGCTCCGTGCTGCGAGAGCTTCAGCAGGTCGCGGATTCCGCAGACGCGACGCGGCGCCGCCGCGGCCGCCGCGGACTGGACGTGCTGACGGACATGCAAAAGGATCCGTCCATACACCTTCAGGTGGTCGACGACGACGTCACTCCAGACACCGAGATCGACGCGCACCTCGTGCGCACCGCGAAGCGGAGGGCCTGGGGGATCATGACCAACGACTTCAACCTCAACCGGATCGCGCGCCTCGAGGGCGTGACGGTGTTGAACCTCAACGAGCTCGCCCAGGGGATGCGGCCGGTGGCGATCCCTGGTGAGGAGATCGTGGTGACAGTGGCGCGCGAGGGCAAGGAGCCGGGGCAGGGAGTCGGCAGCCTGGACGACGGCACGATGGTCGTCGTTCAGAACGGCCGGCGATTGCTCAACCAGACCATCACCGCGGTCGTGACCTCGGTCATCCAGACCTCAGCCGGGCGCATGATCTTCGCCGAGCCGTCGGCGGTCGACGGCCGCCGCGGCAACCCGCGGAGCAAGGTCGAAAATGGTTAGGTCGCTCTCCGTGGGAGCGATAGTGGCCGCCGCCGGATCGGGCTCCCGCCTCGGCCGGGGCAGCAAGGCGCTGGTGCGCCTCAACGGGAGGACCACCCTGGCGCGGGTGCTCGAGTTGTTCCTGGCGCTGGACGAGATCGAACGGATAGTGGTCGTCGGCCCGCCGAGCCGCCTCGAAAACGCGGAACGCGAGGTGGCCGCGCTGCAGCCGCGGAAACCGGTGGTCGTGAAGGCCGGAGGCGAAAGCCGCCAAGAATCTGTACGTGCCGGGCTCGCCGCGCTCGGCGAGTGCGATTTCGTGCTGGTGCACGACGCGGCCCGGCCGCTGGCCACGGCGACCCTGGTGCGCCGTGTTCTCGCGGCCGCCGTGGAATCGGGGGCGGCGTTCCCCGCAATCTCGCCGCGCGATGCGGTCAAGCGCGTCGAAGGCAACCGGCTCGTTGAGAGTCTCGACCGGTCGCGAATCGTGCTCGCTCAGACTCCTCAGGCTTTCTCGTACGAGCTGCTGGCGCGCGCGCATCGCGAGGCGGCGGATGCGGGTCTGGTCGGTGACGATGACGCGCAGCTGGTTGCCGCCACAGGTCACGCGGTGACGGTTGTCGAAGGCGAGCCGGCGAACATAAAGCTGACGACGCCGGAAGACCTCGAAGTTGTCGAGGCGCTCATCAAAGAGCACGAAGCCGCCACGACGTGAGGGTCGGAAGTGGGTTCGACGCGCACTCGCTCCGACCCGGCCGCAACCTGATCCTCGGAGGCGTGCGAATAGACCATCCTCTCGGCCTCGACGGTCATTCCGACGCGGACGTGCTGACGCACGCCGTCATCGACGCATTGCTCGGTGCCGCCGGGCTCGGCGACATCGGCGAGCATTTTCCGGCCGGCGACCCGCGATACAAGGGCGCGTCCAGCCTGGATCTGCTCGCGGCGGCGGTCCAGGCGATCAAGGCCGCGGGCTATCGAGTGGTCAACGTCGACGGGACCGTCATCGCTGAGGAGCCTCGGCTGCAACCCCACCTGGCTGCAATGCGCGAGCACCTCGCGAAGACTCTCGACGTCGACGCCGCTGCGGTCAATGTGAAGGCGACGTCGCCAGAGGGTTTGGGCGCGCTCGGACGCGAGGAGGGAATCGCTGCGCAAGCCGTCGCCCTGATCGAGGCAACCGGCTAAAGCTACCCTACGTCGGTGGCTCTCAGGCTTCACAACACCCTCACCGGCTCGAAGGACGTATTCGAGCCGCTCGAACGAGGACACGTCGGCATGTACACGTGCGGGCCCACGGTCTGGAATTTCGCGCACGTCGGAAACCTTCGCGCCTTCCTTTTCTACGACCTGCTTCGCCGGCACCTGCACGTCGCCGGCCATCGCGTGGTCCATGTCATGAACCTCACGGACATCGACGATCGGATTCTCGACCAGGCGATGCACGCAAACAAGACGATCGCCGAGTACGTCAAGCCATATGCCTCGGCCTTCTTCGAGGACATGGCGGCGCTGCGCGCACAGCAGGCCGAGCACTATCCGAGAGCGACCGATCATATTCCCGACATGGTCGCGATGATCTCGGCGCTCCTTGAGCACGAGCACGCCTATGTTGCGGATGGCGACGTTTACTTCAGGATCGCCAGCTTTCCAGCGTATGGCGCGCTGTCGCACCTCGACCGCGGCGGGCTGAGGGCCGGCGCCCGAGTCGCCGCCGACAAATATGACAAGGAGTCGGTGAGCGACTTCGCGCTCTGGAAGAAGGCCCAGCCGGAGGACGAGCGCATCGGCGCCGCCTGGGATGCGCCGTTTGGACGGGGACGTCCCGGCTGGCACATCGAATGCTCGGCGATGGCCAAGCGATACCTGGGTGCGACATTCGACCTCCATTGCGGCGGCATCGATCTGATGTTTCCGCACCACGAGAACGAGATCGCGCAGTCTGAGGCGGCGAACCACAAGCCCTTTGCGCGCGTCTGGCTGCATTCCGAGCATCTTGCCGAGGCAACCGGCGAAAAGATGTCGAAGAGTGCAGGTGGCTTCACCACCCTGCGCGACCTGATTGCCGCCGGCCACGATCCGCTGTCGGTTCGATTCTTTCTGATCGCCAACGCGCATTACCGCTCCCGCATTCGCCTGAGCACCGATGCCCTTCACGCAGCGGCTGAGCAGGTGCGCCGCCTGCGAGATTTTGCGGATAGGCTTCGGCGGTCGACCCCTGCGCAGGGCGAGGACGAAGCGCTGCTGCAAAGAATCTCGGAGGTTCGTAATGGCTACCGCGAGGCACTTGACGACGACCTCAACCTCCCGTACGGCGTGGGCCTCGTGTTCGAGCTTCTGCGCGAGGCCAACGCCGCGCTCGACGGCGACAGGGTTGGCGAGCGAGGCCTGTCGGAGCTCCGCGCTTTGATCGACGACGTCGATGCGCACCTCGATATCGTCAGCGCGGACGAGCCCGGCCTTGCCGACGAGGTCGAGCGACTGATCGCGGAGCGCGAGGCCGCCCGCGCCGCCCGCGACTTCGACCGGGCGGACGCCATCCGAGAAGAGCTGCGCCGGCGCGGCATCGCCCTCGAGGACTCCAAGGAGGGAGTGCGCTGGAAGCGCGTCCCGGCCGCGGCAAGATGATCAGCCGGCGGCCGAAACAGGCACGGTCCGCCGCTGTCGCGCCACAGGTCGCCCTGATACACGGACGCAATGCGGTCCTCGAGGCTGCGCGCGCCGGGCGAGTGGTGAGGGTGTTCCAGGCGTCAGGTCTCGGGCACGATCCGCGCCTCGAGGAGCTCGGACGTCTCGCGCGAATCGAGGTGGTGGCGCCTGATCGCCTGGACGCAATCGCTCCAGGGGTGCACCAGGGCGTGGCTGCCGAGCTGAAGCCCCGGCGCCGCTGGACGCTTAATGAGCTCCTCGCCACTGGTCCAACTCTGCTGGTCGCCCTCGATTCGATAATGGACCCGCAGAACCTGGGCGCGATCCTGCGGAGCGCTGAAGTCGCAGGCGCAGACGGCGCGATTCTTCCCGAGCACCGTAGCGCTCCACTGTCGCCGGCCGCTGTCAAGGCCAGCTCCGGTGCCAGCGAGCTGCTCCGCATCGCGCACGTGTCGGGCATGCCGTCCGCGATCGCCGAGGTCAAGCGTTCTGATATCTGGTGCATCGCGCTGGACCCGCGTGGCGAGGCGCTGGCGTGGGAGTTCGACCTGACCCAACGCGTGTGCCTGGTGGTCGGAAGCGAGGGCGAGGGAGTCCACCGGCTGGTCCGGGAGAGGTGCGACGCCCGCGTCAGGCTGCCGGTCAAGGGCCACATCGCGAGCTTCAACGCGTCGGCCGCGGCTGCTGCGCTCCTGTACGAGGTGATGCGCCAACGATCCCGAGCGACATAGGAGTTGCGTCGCCAGTGTTGCAGGGTTGGCCGGGGTCTCCCCGGCCATGACTTTGTACCCAAACCACCACGCGTCGCGTGGAGAAACCAATCTCGAAACAATCCCATCCATATACCGGAAGGAGAGAGCCACGTCGGCGAAGCCGACCTGGCGATGGGAGGGAACCATCCGGGTTCCCTCCCATAGTTTTAGCATCCCTAGACTGGTCGACTGGTGCCCGACGCTACAACCGACCTGAACAATGCCGTCGCCGACCTATCGCTGACGCGCAGCGCGCGTGAAGTGCTCGACCGAGCGGTCGCCATCGCCTCGGCTCGCGGTGCGCCGCAGACAGATCCCGTGGACGTGCTCAAGGCGACGCTCGAGAGCCGCGGCACGCTCGCCGCGCAGTCCATTCGGGAGCTGGGCGGTGACCCCTCGAGCATCAGCGCAGCGCTGGTGCCACCGGAAGGCTCGCCGAGCCTGCCGATCCGACAGCTGCTGGTCAACGCCAACCGCGAGGCGGGCGTGCTCGGCCATTACCAGGTCGATGCGATCCACCTGCTTCTCGCGATGCTCTACAGCGACTCGCCGGTGACGTCGGCCGCGCTCCAGAAGGCCGGCGTGACCCTGTACGACCTACGGCGACATCTCCAGACCGCTGCGAAGCCGGCGTTCGCCGGCGATCCGCGATCCGCCCCAAGGCCCGACGCGGCGCTGCGCCGCAAGC
>VBIU01000063.1 GCA_005880945.1 Chloroflexota bacterium
GAGCAGGAGCCTGTCGTCGGCAAGCTCGAAATCATGATTGACGGACAGGTTGGCCAGGTCGAAGAAGCGGTCGCCCATACCTGCGTACTCCCAATCGACCACCCGGATCTCGCCGTCGTCCAGAAAGTTTGCGTTCAGCAGGTCGTTGTGGCACGGCACCGTGGGCTGCATCCCGCGAGCGCGGCGGATTTGTTCCGAGACTCGATGTGCTTCGTCGAACTCGACCGGTATGCGGACGCCATGCGCCCGGGCGGCGTTGCGGTACTCCTCGACGACCGCATGTGCATCGAACCTGCCCGGGATGGGCGCCGCGCCATGGATCTTTTGGAGAACGCGGGCAACCCGCTGGATCCCATCTGGAGTGCGAATCTCATTGGGAGGCACGCTCCGCCCCTGGATGAATCGGGTTACGAGCCAGCCCTCCGGCTGCAGAAAATCGATCACCTCCGGCCCGACGCCAACCTCGGCGGCCCGAAGGCTGGCTGCATGCTCTGTGGAGCGGTCGATGCCCAGCAGCTCGGTGTCTTTGCCCCCGACACGTAAGACGTACGACGATCCGCCGACGTCCACGCGGTAATTTCGGTTGGTGATCCCGCCGGATAGGTCGGTGATCGTCGCCGGCTGACCAGGCCAGAGGCGATCGACGGCAACCCCCGCGTCGCCGGAGCTGATGCCGTCCATGGTTTACGAGGGTAGAGCGCACCCCTTCGCAGCGCGCGCCGAACGCCGTGAGCGTGTTTGAATGTCAAGGCCCTCGAACGAGGGTCAAGGAGGCCCAGTGAAACCAGGGCATCAGGCCGGAGGCGTGGGGACAAAGCAGTCGGCGACTGATTCCGACCAGGCCGAGCTTGCCGAGCTGCGCCGGCGCTACATCCCGCGCGGCATCACCACCGCGCATCCGATGGTCGCCGATCGGGCCAGCGGAGCAGAGCTCTGGGACGTCGCGGGTCGCCGGTACATCGACTTCGCCGGCGGGATCGGGGTGATGAACGTGGGCCACGGCCATCCGCACGTGATGGAGGCGGTGCGCGCCCAGGTCGAGAGGGTCACCCACACCTCGTTCCAGGTTGTCATGTACGAGTCCTACCTCCGCCTGGCCGAGCGCCTGTGTGCGCTCTCGCCCATTGACGGGGACAAGAAAGCCATCTTTTTCAGCACCGGAGCCGAAGCAGTCGAGAACGCCGTCAAGATCGCCCGGGCTCATACCGACAGACCGGCCGTGATCAGCTTCCAGGGCGGTTTCCACGGCCGGACGCTGCTGGCACTGAGCCTGACCGGGTCGGTCGTCCCTTACAAGCAGAACTTCGGGCCTTACGCGACCGAGATCTACCAGGTGCCCTTTCCGTACGAGTACCGCGGCTGGAGCACGGAGATGGCGCTTGCCTCCCTCAACGACCTGTTCGAATCGGCGGTCGCGCCGCAACGCGTGGCGGCGATCATCATCGAGCCGGTCCTCGGCGAGGGTGGTTTCGTGCCTGCGCCGGCAGCTTTCATGCGCGAGCTGCGCGCTCTGACCCAGCGGCATGGGATTCTCCTCATCGTCGACGAGATCCAGAGCGGCTTCGGGCGAACCGGCAAGTTCTTCGCCATCGAGCACTCCGGTGTTGCGCCGGACCTGATCACAGTCGCCAAGAGTCTCGCTGCGGGATTTCCCCTCTCAGGAGTGGTGGGACGCGCGGACATCATGGACGCGCCCGCACCCGGTGGCCTCGGCGGAACATACGGCGGCAACCCGGTTGCTTGCGCTGCCGGCCTCGCGGTGCTGGACGTGATGAGAGACGAGAAGCTGCCCGAACGGGCCGCGCGGATCGGCTCGGTCATCGAGGAGCGCATGCGGACCTGGGCCTCCGAGCACACGCTCGTCGGTGACGTCAGGGTTCTTGGAGCCATGGCCGGCATGGAGCTGGTGCGTGACCGCAAAACCAAGACGCCGGCCGACACCGAGACCGCACAGGTCCTCGCGCTGGCGCGGGAGAAAGGCTTGATCCTGCTCCGCGCCGGCATGCATCACAACGTGATCCGCACCCTCATGCCGCTCACCATCCCAGACGAGGTGCTCGATGAGGGGCTCGACATCATCGGCTCTGCGCTGGCAGAGGTCGCCGCCAAGAAGTGACCTGGACCCTTAGGAGGAACAAATGAGCACAACGCTGAAGCGTCAACAGATGTTCATCGGCGGCGATTGGGTCGAAAGCTCAGGCGGCGATGTGCAGGAGATCATCAATCCGGCCAACGGCAAGGTCATCGCTCATGTACCCAAGGGAACCAAGGAAGACGTGGACCGCGCCGTCGCCGCCGCCACCAAGGCATACGACGAGACCTGGTTCGACACCACGCCGCGCGAGCGCAGCGAGGCCCTGCTGAAGCTGGCCGCGGCGATCGAGGCGCACGGCGAAGAGCTCGCGAGCATGGAATCCGAGAACGTCGGCAAGCCGCTGGCCACGACGCTGTCGGAGGAGATTCCCCCGATCGTCGACTGCTTCCGGTTCTTTGCCGGCGCCGCTCGCCTGCTGGAGGGCAAGTCGGCAGGCGAGTACATGAAGGGCTTCACCAGCATCATCAGGCGTGAGTCGCTCGGCGTCGTCGGCTCGATCGCGCCTTGGAATTACCCGCTGCTGATGGCGGCCTGGAAGCTGGGGCCGGCGCTCGCGGCCGGCAACACCGTGGTGCTGAAGCCCTCGGAATGGACGCCTCTGACTGCGCTGCGGCTGGCGGAGCTGGCGGCGGACATCCTCCCCGCGGGCGTGCTCAATGTGATCACGGGCGACGGAGAACCTGTCGGAGCTGGCCTCGTACGGCACCCGGACGTCGCGATGGTTTCGTTGACAGGGGACGTCGCGACGGGAAAGGAGGTGGCGAAGGCCGCCTCCGCCACTCTCAAGCGCGTTCATCTCGAGCTCGGGGGCAAGGCGCCGGTCGTCGTCTTCGATGACGCCGACCTCCAGGCTGTGATCGAAGGGATCAAGATAGGCGGCTTCTTCAACGCGGGCCAGGACTGCACTGCCGCGACCCGCGTGATCGCCGGGCCCAAGATCTTCGACAACCTGCTCGGGGACCTCGTGCCGGCCGTTGACTCGCTGAAGGTCGGTGACCCCAAGTCGGACGACACGGAGATGGGGCCGCTGGTTTCAGAGGAACAGGCGGAGCGCGTGACGGGTTTTGTCGACCGCGCCCGCAAGGATGGCGCCAAGGTGCTTACCGGCGGCGCGAGGATCAAGCGAGCGGGATCGTGGTACTCGCCCACGGTGGTGGTGCCATCCGGCCCCGATGCTGAGATCGTCAAGCGGGAGGTCTTCGGACCCGTGGTCACGGTCCAGCGGTTCAGCGATGAGGAGCAGGCCCTGGAGTGGGCGAACAGCGTCGACTACGGACTGGCCTCGTCAGTGTGGACACGAGACGTCGGCCGCGCGTTGCGCATGGCTCGCCGGCTCAAGTTTGGAACGGTCTGGATAAACACCCACATCCCGGTCATCAATGAGATGCCGCACGGCGGTTACAAGGGAAGCGGTTACGGCAAGGACATGTCCATGTACTCGCTCGAGGACTACACGCAGATCAAGCACGTCATGGCGTCCCTCGACTGACCGTGAACACTTAGTGGCGGTGCATCCGAAGGAAGCCAGGCGTGCGGCTTCCGCCAGGAGCGCCTTGCGGCCGCCGGCGCTGCGATTGGACGGCGTGCGCAAGAGCTACGGCCACGTGCTCGCGGTGGCCGGCGTCGACCTGACCGTCGAGGTGGGCGAGTTCTTCACGTTGCTCGGACCCTCGGGTTCGGGCAAGACGACCCTGTTGCGGCTGATTGCCGGCTTCGAAAGCCCTGATGCCGGACGGATAGAGCTTGCCGGTCACGACGTGACCTCCACCCCGCCTCACCTCCGGCAGACCAACACAGTATTTCAGGACTACGCGCTGTTCCCTCACATGACCGTCGGCGAGAACATCGGATACGGCCTTCGCGTCAAGGGGATCGCCAAAGCTGAGCGCCGCGAGCGGGTTGAGCGAGCTCTCAACATGGTGCGGCTGTCGGGCCTTGAGAGGCGCAAGCCGAATCAACTGTCCGGCGGACAGCGGCAGCGGGTTGCGCTCGCCAGGGCCGTCGTCAACGAGCCCGAGGTGCTGCTGCTCGACGAGCCCTTGGGTGCCCTCGACCTGAAGCTCCGTCAGGAGATGCAGCTGGAGCTCAAGCGGATTCAGAAGAAGGTGGGCATCACGTTCGTCTACGTCACCCACGACCAGGAGGAGGCGCTGACCATGAGCGACCGCATGGCAGTGCTTTCGAACGGCAAGATCGAGCAGGTCGGACCTCCGGACGAGGTCTACGAGCGCCCTGCGACGGAGTTCGTGGCCGGCTTCATCGGGATATCGAACGTCCTCGAGAGAGACGGGGTCCGTTTCGTGATTCGCCCCGAGAAGCTGCGCATGCTCGAAGAGGGCCAGGAAGCCCAGCGAGGGATGAACGTGGAGCCTGGAACCGTCGAGCAGGTTGTCTACGTGGGGATGTCCACGCGCTACATCGTTCGGCTCGACCGCGGCGACCAGCTTGTCGCAGTACGCCAGAATATGGACGCGCCTGGCCAGGCGCTTCGGTACGAAGGACGCCGAGTCCGGCTCGCATGGGTGCCCGGCCACACGTACGTTCTCGATCACCAGCGCGCCCGGAGCGACGCGGCCGCGGGCGACTAACGACTGCCAGGAGAGGAAAAGGAAGAATGGTTACAGCAGAAGCCGGGTCTGGCGCCCGGTTCCGACTCGCGACGGCGGCTGCGGCCGCGGTCATCGCCGTGACAGCCTGCGGCTCGACCGGCAACAACGGCGGCTCGACGGCCGCACCGCCGCCGACCGCCAACATGAAACCGCAGACGACAATCGGCCCCGGCGAGGGGCAGCTGAACCTGATTGCCTGGGAGGGCTACACCGACACCTCATGGGTGAAGCCGTTCACTGCCGCGACCGGGTGCAAGGTCAACGCAAAGTTCGGCGGCTCCTCGGATGAGATGGTCACCCTGATGGCGGGTGGTGGCGGCGGTCAGTGGGACATGGTTTCCGCTTCAGGCGACGCCGACCTGCGGCTCATCTACGGCGGGGACGTCCGCCCCATGAACCCGGACCTGATCCCCGACTTCGGCGATTTCCAGACGTTCTTCAAGACCCCGCCTTACAACACCATCAACGGAGTTCACTATGGGATCTCGCTCCAGTGGGGCCCGAACGTGCTTCTCTACAACACCAAGAAGTTCCCCATCAAGCCAACCAGCTGGAACGTCCTGTACGACCAGGCCAACAAGGGCCTGATCACGGTGCCGGACAACCCGATCCAGATCGCGGACGCCGCCCTCTACCTCATGAGCACACAGCCGAACCTTGGCATCAAGGACCCGTACGAGCTGACCCAGAAGCAGTTCGATGCGGCAGTCGCGCTTCTCAGGCAGCAGCGGCCGTTGGTGAAGAAATACTGGGCGCTTGCGGGCGACGAGATCCAGCTGTTCCAGAACGGCGACGTTCAGGTCGGCGCCGCATGGCCCTACCAGACCAACACCCTTAGGGCCGGCAAGAACGGCAGGGATTTTGCCGACACCATCCCGGCCGAGGGAGCGACCGGATGGGGCGACACGTGGATGCTCGCCACCAACGCGCCTCACCCCAACTGCGCGTACATGTGGACCAAGTGGGTGAGCACTCCCCTGGTGCAGGCGGAGCAGGCCCTCTTCTTCGGCGAGACGCCGGTCAACGTCAAGGCGTGCGCCCAGATGGAGAAGCTGCAGGCAGGTTCGTGCGCTCAGTACCACGCCGACGCGCCTGGCTCGTACTTCGACACCATCAAGTTCTGGAAGACCCCGATCGCCACATGCGCCGACGGGAGCAGGAATTGCATCCCGTACTCACAGTGGCAGACCGCTTGGACCTCCATCACCTCCTGATCGTTAGCTGAAAGTGGCAGTCGAAGCTGCTGGGAGGCCCCGCAAGACGGGCGGGGCCTCCCCCATCCAATCCTTGCTCTGGCGGCGTCCGTGGCTGCGCATCTCGCTGCTGCTGCTGCCGCCTTTGGGCTGGTTCGTCCTCATCTACCTCGCGTCGCTGGCCTTGCTCTTGGTGACCGCGTTCTGGCAGATCAACTCATTCACAACGCAGATCGAGCAGGTATGGAACCTCGACAACTTCCGGATCATCCTGCTCGACCCGACATACCGCTTGATCATCGGGCGCACCATCGCCATGGCTGCCGCCGTCACAGTGACGGACGCGCTGATCGCTTTCCCCTTCGCGTACTACATGGCGCGAGTCGCGTCACGCCGTACCCAGACGCTGCTCTTCGCGGCTGTGTTGCTTCCCCTTTGGGCGAGCTACATAGCCCGCGTGTACTCGTGGATCCTCATCCTCAACCACAGCGGCGTCCTCAACTGGAGCCTTCAATCGATCGGGCTGCCGCCCGCCAACATCGGCTACACGTACGTGGCGATGTGGATCGTCTTCTCCTACATCTGGCTGCCGTTCATGATCATCCCGACGTATGCGGCCATGGAGCGTGTGCCTGAGTCCCTGATGGAAGCCGCGGCGGATCTCGGGGCTCGTCGCGCGCGAGCCGTGCGCGACGTCGTGCTGCCCCTGGCTCTGCCTGGAGTCGTTGCCGGCTCGATCTTCACCTTCTCGCTTACGTTGGGCGACTACATCACTCCGATTCTCGTCGGCGGCGCGGGCTCCACCTTCATCGGCAACGTCGTCTACAGCAATGTGGGCATCGCCAACAACGTGCCCTTTGCGGCGGCCCTTGCGACGGTTCCCGTCGCGATCATGGCCCTGTACCTCATCGGGGCCAAGCGCCTTGGCGCGTTCGAGGCCCTTTAGAAGGCACTTTAAATGGAAGGCTTCTTGACCAAGCTGGCGCTGCGAACGTGGGCTGTCCTGATCCTGCTCTTCCTGTTCATTCCGATCATCCTCATCCTCGTCTACGCGTTCAACAGCTCGAACATCGAGAGCTGGCCTCTCCCCGGCTTGAGCACGAAATGGTTCGCTGCGACGTGGGACGACCCGGAGATACGCGCCGCACTGGAGCTCTCGCTGAGGGCCGGCCTGACGGCGACGGGACTGGCTCTCGTCCTGGGCTCATGTGCCGCATTTGCGGTTCAACGCATGACATTCTTCGGCCGCGACGTGGTGAGCTTGCTGTTCGTGCTGCCTCTCGCGCTCCCCGGGATCGTGACGGGCATGGCGCTGAACTCGTTCTTTCACTTCAACGGAATCACGCTGTCGATCTGGACGATAGTCGTCGGCCACACGACCTTCTGCATAGTGGTCGTCTACAACAACGTGCTTGCGCGACTGAGACGCACCCAGGGCTCATTGATCGAGGCCGCCATGGACCTCGGCGCGAATGGCTTTCAAACCTTCAGGGACATCACCCTGCCGCTGATCGCGACGGCGGTGGTCGCGGGCGCCATGCTCGCGTTCGCGCTGTCTTTCGACGAGGTGATCGTGACCACTCTCGTCGCGGGCGCCCAGAACACCCTGCCGCTGTGGATCTTCGGCGCCGTTCGGCTGGGCCAGCGTCTGCCTGAAGTCAACGTGGTTGTCTCGTTCGTGATCCTGGTCACCATCGTGCCGGTCGCCATTGCCGCGCGCCTGACCGGAGGGAGCGGCGTCGTCCGAACCCAGGCCGAGCGCTGACTGAGCGCTGCCCCGAAAACTGGCGCTAAGCGCTGCCCTCGGCCGTGAGGGCGCTTGACGGCGTGGCGGCACGTGGACGTCGTAGATCCTGGACCAACCTGGTCATGGCGTAAATCCAGGCGGGCACGAACGCGATGGCCATTCCGACCGACGCTCCCCAGGGTTGCTGGCTCCGTGACGGGCCGATGATGAAATAGCCGGGCATCTCGTTGAGCCCGATGGCCGCGGACCAGATTCCGGCGATCGCGGTCACGACAGTCAGCGCCAGGAGCGCGCCTCGGGTTACCCACGCGGGTGAGCCACCCGCCATATGGGATACGGCGCGTGCCAGGTAGTGATGGCCGACCGCCACCAGCACGCCGATCACGAGCAACGTGATGCCCAGGACCAGGTCCTGGCCCCTCTGCGCGTCGAGGTAGCTCGGCGGCTCGCCAGGCGCAGGTACGGCGTTGGTCGGTCCGTACACGTTCGGGTCGAAATACGAGTAGCCGAAATTGATGAACCCGAGCCCGGCTTTGAGGATCGTGCCCACTCCGATCAGAGCCATCACCACGCCGACGATGACCAGCACTCGGGCGTAGAGGGCGGTTGCGCTGGCGAGCGTGAACGGCTCGCCGCCACCGCGCCCTCGTGTGAATCCGACGATGGCCCAGACGATCAGCCCGACGATGGTGATCGGGATCAGGAATACCAGGAAACCCAGGGTGACTATGTGCCCGCCTCCAGCCTGGCCTTCACATTTGCCATGGCGCCGTCGTAGTTCTTGACGACGGTGCTCTTGAAGATCGCCAAGACCATCGGAAAGTACCAAGGGCCCTTGGGCATGGTCACCCGGCGCTCCACCCGCGTCCCGCCGCCGTCCGGTGTGAACAGGAACTCGTGGTGGAACACCGAGTTCGAATCTTCAGCGTCGAAGGCGATGCGTTTCGAAGGCTCGTAGTCGGTGATGGTCACCACCGATGAGTTCGGTTTGCCGTTGAGCAGTCCCTCGGCTTTGTAGCGTGCCCCAACCGCCGGAGGACCGGGCTTCTCGGCGGTCGCTTTCATCTTGTCGTCCGCACTGCCCCACTCGCCATGCCGGGAAACGTCGGCGATGTAGTCGAACACCCTGGTCTGCGGTGCATTGACGGTGACTGTGTAAGCGGCCGAATATGCCATCAGATGCGCCTAGGTGATCAGGCCGACCAGGAGCGACCCCACCCATAGGGCAAGGCCGACGCCGATCAAACCGACCTTCTTGTACTTCCATCCGACCGAGGCGAGCACGAAGGCGATGAAGGCCAGGATGACCAGGATCCTCGGGAGCGAAAGACTCGACAGGTTACCGATGAACGTCGAAAGGGACCACGCCGCCAGGCCGATTGCGATCAGGTCGACCTTCTTGAATCCCCAACCGATCGCGGCGAGAACGAACGCTATCAAGGCAACGATCAAAAGGACGTTTTCTAAGCTCATGGGCGCATTATCCACGTCCGGCCGGCATCTTCAGTCGCGTACGGAAAACGACGGTTGAGCGTTACGCCCTCAGGTCGCGCGCCATCTCCGCGAAGTTGTCGACGTAGCGCTGGACGTCCTCCTGCGAGTGCTGGACCGACAGGGTCCAGTTCTCCTCCGCGCCGGGCGCCATGAGCACCCCGCGGTTGCACTGGTAGAGCCAGGACAGGTAGGCCGCCGGCTTGTCGACGGTGAGGTAATCGCGGTAATTGCGCACACGCTCGGCCCTGTACGTGATCCCGCCGCGGGCGGCCAGGGTCGTGACATGGAAAGGGAGTGAGCTCTCGACGATCACGCTGTCGAGCCCACCCTGGAGCACCTCGGCCAGCGCGTCGAAGTGCGCATACGCCTTCGGGGTCAGGATGTCCTGCAGCGTCACCTTCGCCGCCGCCAGAGTCAGTGGGTTGCCGTTGAACGTCCCCATCTGGGAAACGCGCTTGTCCTCGATCACGGCCATCACGTCCTGGCGGCCACCCACCGCACCGCAAGGAAGGCCGCCGCCGATCGCCTTGGCGAGCGCTATGAGGTCGGGTTGCACGCCGAAACGCCCGGTTGCTCCACCGGGGGCGATCGTCACCCCGGTCTTGACCTCGTCGAAGATCAGGAGCGCGCCGTTTCGATGCGCGAGCTCCTTGATTCCGGCCAGGTAACCGGCGTCGGGCAAGACGATCCCGACGTTCATCATGGCCGGCTCCACGATCACAGCCGCGATGTCGTCGGGATGCTTCTTGAAGGCACGCTCTAGCGCCGGGAGGTCATTGAAAGGCACCACCGTGGTCAGCTCGACCACCGCCTTCGGGATGCCTTCGCTCTGAGGATAGGAGGCAGGCTCGTCAGCGGGGCCCATCCTGTCAGGGGGCGGTTCAACCGACACCATCAGGGCATCGTGGTGGCCGTGGTAGGAAGCCTCTATCTTGACGAGCCGCTCGCGGCCGGTGAATCCGCGCGCGATGCGAACAGCGTCGAGAGTGGACTCGGTCCCGCTGTTGGTGAACCTCCATTGCGGCAAGCCGAAGCGTTTTGACAGCTCCTCGGCGACGATCGCAACCTCGGCAACAGGTTGCGCGAAGTGGGAGCCTCGAGCGATGCGTTTGGAGACGGCGTCAACGATCAGCGGATGGGCATGGCCGACGACCATGACTCCGAATCCGTTGTGGAAATCGACGTACTCGTTGCCGTCGACATCCCACACGCGACTGCCACGGCCGTACTCCACGAAGATCGGCTGGGGTGAGGCATCCTGGAAGGACGATGGCACCCCCCGCGGGCTGAAGTTGCGCGCCTTGCGCCAGAGCTCGTCTGAGCGCCGCCGCGCGGCGCGGAACCTGTCTTCCTCGCGCGCGATCAGTGATTGGACTCGTGCACCATCGACCTCCACCGCCGCCACCTTGTGTGCCATCACCGGCATGGTACCCGGTCCAATACGGGGAGGTTTTGCGCGTCTTGGAAACCGTCAGGATGTGCGAGTGACAGCAGCCACGACCGCACTGAACCTCACCGGCAAAGCGTTGACGCCGGGCGCCCAGCGCAGCTGGTGGCTTCGCGAGGCGCTGGCGGCCGAGAAGGACGGCCTTGCCTGCCCGCCTTTGACTGGCGACATCAAAGCGGACGTCGTCATAGTCGGCGGCGGGTTCACTGGCCTGTGGACCGCGTACCACCTGACCCAGACCAAACCGGACCTGAAAGTGGTCGTGTTGGAGCAAGACATCTGCGGCGGCGGGCCGAGCGGGCGCAACGGTGGCTTCGCCAGCGGCTGGTGGGATGAGCTCGATGGCCTGATCACCTTGTACGGCGAGGCCGACGCGGTGCGCGCATGTCGGGCGATCTCCGACAGCATCAACGCGATCGGCGATTTCTGCAGCGCCCACGGTGTCGACGCCTGGTTCCGGCATGCCGGGTATCTCTACGCGGCCACCTCACCCCAGCACGAGGCGGTCTGTGAGGAGGTGGTCAAGCTCGCGCGCGAGATCGGGGCGCCGGAGGAGCTGCGGGCGCTCACGCGAGAAGAGGTCAAGGCGAGGTGCGCTTCACCGGCCTTCCGCAGCGGTGCCTTCATGAAGGATGGCGCCTCAGTGCAGCCGGCCTTCCTCGCGCGCGGCCTTCGCCGAGTCGTGATGGAGCGTGGAGTCACCATCCACGAAGGCACCCCCGTGACCAGCCTCAATGCGGGGCCGCCGGCTGTCGCGATCACTCCGAACGGCACCGTCCGCGCGCCGCGCGCCGTGCTGGCGGTCAACGCATGGGGAGTCGGATGGCCCCAGCTGCGCCGCCGGCTCGTGGCATGGAGCAGCTACATCGTTCTCACGGCGCCGGCGCCGGAGAAGGTCGCCGAGATCGGTTGGACCGGTGGCGAGCTGATCACCGACTTCCGCACCTCAGTCCGCTACTTCCGCACGACTCGCGACGGCCGTATCGCGTTCGGCGGCGGAGGCGGGCGCGCCTCGAGCCGGATCGACGACTCGTTCACGCATGACATGCGCGCAGTGGAGGAAGCCGCCGAGGGGTTTCGGCGCCTCTTTCCGAGCTTTTCCGAGGTGCCGCTGGAAGATGCCTGGGGAGGCCCGATTGACGTCTCGAGCACCCACCTTCCGACGTTCGGCACCCTGGAGCCAGGAAATCTCTTTTACGCCCTCGGTTACACGGGAAACGGAGTCGCGCCCACGCACCTGGCCGGTAAGGTGATCGCCGACCTGGTGACAGGCTCGGACACCGATTCAACCCGGCTGCCGATGGTCAACCGAAAGGCTCGCCTGTTTCCCCCCGAACCGCTGAGGTCGATCGGGGCGGCGGTGGTGCGGCGGGCGATCATCGCGAAGGACACCGCCGAGGAGACGGGCCGCCGCCCGAACGCTGTGATGTCCGCCATAGCTCGCATGCCGCGCCGTATGGGGTACCTGCTCGGGCCCTAGCCTGCGGCCGTGGCTGGTGCCGGGACGGGTCGGCGGCCGACCTTCACCAGCGTGGTCGAGATGACGATCGTGACGACGACCGCGGCGAGCAGCGCGCTGTACAGGGTCGGCGGGATGAGTGCGCGTCCAAGAACTATCGACGCCAGCACGAAGCTGAATTCCCCAATCTGCCCAAGGCCGACAGCCATCTGCCAGTGGCGAACATCGGGTATGCGGGCGAGCCGGCTGAAAAGCAGGACGGGGACGAGCTTTGCCAAAGCCACCGCCCCAAGTAGGAAGGCCAGCCATGGCAGAGCGCCGGGCACGGCCGATGGGTCGATCAGGCTGCCGAGCGAAACGAAGAACAGCACGGCGAAGAGGTCTCGGAAAGGCAGGATCCGCCGCCTGGCCTCGGCCGCCGCGGGGCTCTCGCCCACCGCTAGCCCTGCCACGAATGCGGCCAGTGCGAGCGGAACGCCGAAGAACCGAGCGCCGAGCCCCGCGAGCGCCAGCCCGCTGCCCACTGAAAGGAGCAGGAACAGGTCGTGCTCGCTGTGGAGCCGCCCGAGCATCCGAGGCAGAACCCAGGCCGCCGCAGCCACCAGGGCGACAAACGCCAAGATGAAAACGGCGGCCGTCGCCGGCGGGCGGTCCGCCAGGCCGAGTCCCGCAAGGAGGACCAGAGCGAAGGCGACCCCCGTCATGTCCTGCATCACGCTCCAGCTGAGCAGGGCCGCCTCGGTCGCCGGGTTGGTCGTGCGCCTGCGGCTGCGAGTGATGTTCACCACGACAACGCTTGAAGAGATGGCGATCGACAGCCCGATCAATGCCGAGCCGGCAAGGCTCACCCCGAGCAGGTAGGCACCGCCTCCCGCAGCCAGCGTTGTGATGACCACCTGCGCAGGGGCTGCCCAGAGCACCGATCGATGCTCCCGACCGAGACGGAGCGGGTTGACCTCGATGCCGACCTCGAACAGGAGCAGCACCACACCCACGTCGGCAAGCACCTGCAGCTGGTTTCGATCGGCGACATAACCCGGCGTGAACGGCGAGACGATCAGCCCGGCCGCGAGATATCCGAGCACTGCCGGCAGGCCGAGTCGGCGCGCGATCCAGCCGGCTCCGACCGCGAGCAGTAGGACCATGCCTATCTCGAACACTGCCGGCGCGGTCTCGAGTGGGGCGAAAGCGTCGAGCAGCACGGTCAAATGATGATGGTTGAGTCAACTCTCACAGTCGTGCGCGGGTCCGGGGCGCGCTACCCTAGGCGTTCACAAGGCGGGTCATTCAGGAGGGCTGGAGATGGTTAAGAAGATCCTGCTCAACGAGAGCGACATCCCTGAACGCTGGTACAACATCCTGCCAGACCTTCCGGCCCCGCCGGCTCCCTACCTGAACCCCCAGACGCTGCAGCCCATGGGCCCTGCGGACCTCGCGCCGATCTTTCCTCAAGCCATCATCGCCCAGGAGGTCTCGGCCGAGCCGTGGATCGAGATCCCTGACGAGGTGCGGGACGTGTACCGAATCTGGAGGCCGAGCCCCGTCTACCGGGCTGAACGCCTCGAGAAGGCGTTGGACACGCCGGCCCACATTTACTACAAGTACGAAGGAGGCTCGCCTGCCGGGTCGCACAAGCCGAACACCGCCGTCCCGCAGGCCTATTACAACGCCAAAGAAGGCGTCACGCGCCTGACCACCGAGACCGGGGCGGGGCAGTGGGGCTCTGCGCTGGCGTTTGCCGGCGCTTTCTTCAACCTCTCGGTGACCGTGTACATGGTGAAGGTGTCTTACGAGCAGAAGCCATATCGCCGGGCGATGATGGAAGCCTGGGGCGCCACAGTGCATGCGTCCCCGACCAAGCTCACCAATGCGGGCCGCGGGATACTGGCCGACGATCCCGACTCGCCGGGCAGCCTGGGCATCGCCATCTCCGAGGCAGTTGAAGATGCTGCGACACACGACGACGCCAAGTACTCACTCGGCTCCGTGGTCAACCATGTCCTCCTCCATCAGACGGTGATGGGCCTCGAAGCCCAGAAGCAGATGGAGATGGCGGGCGCCTACCCGGACGTGATCATCGCCTGCGTCGGTGGTGGCTCCAACTTCGCCGGACTGACGTATCCGTTCATCGGGGACAAGCTGAAAGGCAAGCACCCCAAGACGCGATTCATCGCAGCCGAGCCGGCCGCGTGCCCGACGCTCACCCGCGGCGTCTATGCGTACGACTTTGGCGACGCGGTCGGCATGGGGCCGGTCGTGAAGATGTTCACCCTTGGCCACAGCTTCGTTCCCGATCGCATCCACTCGGGCGGGCTCCGTTACCACGGAGACGCTCCATCGCTCTGCATGCTCGTCGATCATGGAGTGGTCGAAGCTCGGGCCTACAAGCAGAACGAGTGCTTCTCCGAGGCTGTGCGATTCGCGCGTTGCGAAGGCTTCCTGCCCGCGCCTGAATCTGCGCATGCCATCCGCGCGGTCGCTGAGGAGGCCATCGCCGCCCGAGAGGCCGGCGAGGCGAGGACGATCCTCTTCGGCCTGTCGGGCCATGGCCATTTCGACATGTCGGCCTACGACGCGTATTTCGCCGGAAAGCTGGAAGACATCGAGCTTTCGCAATCGCGGATAGACGCCGCCATCGAGCAGTTGCCCAGGGTTCCGGCGATGTCCTGAGGATTCGTGTCAGGGGCCGGCGGGCGACTGCACGGGCACGACGCCGGTCCCGACCACGACCCTGACTCTCTGGACGGCGTTGTTGCACATACCCTGTGCGTTCCACTCGGTCGTCAGGGGCTGGATGTTGCCGGCGGAATCAGCCGCCCGGCAGCACAGCTCATATTCGCCGGCCTCCGCGTGCCACACGTAGCGCCAGGGGCGCCATGAGAATTCTGAAACTTGGGGCCCCAGCTCCGCGTTCGCCCAATCCAAACCACCACCGGTGCTCACCCGAACCTGGTTGATATGCCCGTGGCCCGACCACGCACGCCCCTCCAGAACGCAGGAGCCAGGGCTCAGGTAGCGGATGCGCGATATGAAATCCGGAATGCCGGGGGGAACCATGAGGGAACGCGGCAGGATTCTGGTGACCGGATTTCCCAGGTCTTCGTCCGAGCTCGCCACGTGATATGCAGGCTCCTGCTGGTATCCGCGAAACGGCTCGTCGACAAGCGTGATGGAGTGGAGCCACTTGACTTGCGCCATGCCATACCAGCCAGGGACGACGAGGCGCAGCGGAAATCCATGCTGCGGCGTCAGCGGCAGGCCGTTCATCTCGTAGGCAAGCAAAGCCTCTGCCCGACTCGCCTCGGTCAAGCTCAAGCTTCGCTCGTACTGCTGCTCGATGCCTCCTTGAACGCCTCGGTCGAGACCGGTGAAGACGACCTCGGCGGCCCTTGCGAGCGGGCGCGCTGCCTCGATCAACGCACGCAGCGGAGTGCCGGTCCACTCGGCATTGCCGACCGCCTCCAGCAACCAGGGTTGGCTTACCGGCCGTGGTGTGAAGAGCGCCCGGCCGTTGCCGGCGCATTCGAGCGTCACTTGCGAGCTGACTTTCGGGAGCCCTTTCAAATCGGCCAGCGTCAGCGACAGCTGTTCGCTTACCGAGCCGCCTAGCGTGAGCCGCCAACCCGCCGGGTCGACCGATGGGATGTCCCAGTGGATGAGAAGGTAGTGCATGCCGACTGGCGTGATGTCGTAACGGAGGGCCTCGAGCGGCATCGAATGGTTTCGAGCCGCGAGCTGCAGCTCTTCGATGCTGATGTCGGGCCCCGAAGCCACCCTCGGCGTGAGCCCCTGGATGTCCGCCGCCATGCCGCCCTCAGCTTTTGAAACCTCGGCCATCGCCGAAATTCTCACTCAGACGGTGTTGGTTCGTCCAGCGGCCCGGCGCTCCGCGCCACGACTTGCTTACGCTGGTGTCGTGCCGGGCAACTCCCTCTCCGAGCCAGAGGTGTTCGTTCTCGCCGACCAGGCGCTCAACAAGGTCGTCGCCAGGATCGGGGACGACCAGTGGTCGATGGAGATGCCGGCGAGCTTCCAGACGCGGCGAAGCGATCGCCGGCCCACCCTGCGTCAGATCATCAACTACCACGCATATGACGACGCCTGGGTTCCAGACATGCTGGCGGGCCGAACCATGGACGAGGCCGGCAAGGACAACCACAAGGGTGATCTTCTGGGCGACGACCCGAAAGCTCGCTTTGCAGAGATCGTCGAGAAGGCCTGCGCCGCGGCTCGCAATTTCGACGCCCTCGACCGCGTCGTTCATACCTCCTTCGGTGACTTCAAGGCGCGCGAATACCTCTGGCAGATCAACATGTTCCGCGGCCTACGCGCTCATGACATCGCCAAGGTGATCGGCGCCGGCGTGGAGCTGCCCGCCGACCTGGTGCAAGGCATCTGGGACGAGATCAGCCCCCACGCCGAGGAGTGGCGAAAGATGGGCGTCTTTCCCGAGGCGGTGGCCGTGCCCTCGGACGCGCCGCTGCTCGACCGCCTGCTCGGACTGACCGGACGCGATCCTAAAGGTCCGTGATCCGAGCTACTTGAGCAGGCGACTGCGCAGCCGCAGCGCCGCGATCGTGACACCGATCAGCCCCATGACCGCCAGATAGGCGACGTCTCCGAGAAGTCCCGGCCCGACACCGCCGGTGGTGAGACCGCGGACGAGATCGATGCCCCGGTAAAGGGGAGTCCATTCGACCAGGAGACGCAGAGCCGGCGGGTACACCGTGACCGGAAAGAATGTGGCCGAGAAGAGGAACATCGGCTGCAGCGCCAGCTGGATGATGTCGAGGTCCTGCCACTGGCGGACGAATGTCGTGAGCGCGGCGCCAAGCGCGGCAAATGCAAAGCCGACGAGGATGGATGCCGGGACCGCAAGGATTGCCCAGGGCGAGGCCACCAGGCCCAACGCCAGCATCACGATCACGAAGCCGACCGAGTACAGACTGCCGCGGCCGATGGCCCACATCACCTCGCCGAGCGTGGCGTCTTCGACGCCGACCGGTGTCGAGATGACGGCCTCGAACGTCCTGGCATAGCGGAGCTTGTAGAACAGGTTGAAGGTCGATTCGTAGATGGCGCCGTTCATCGCCGACGATGCCATCAGCGCCGGCGCCACGAACACCGCATAGCTCACCGTGTGACCGTCGCCGATCGGAATCGTCCGCACCAGGGAACCGATGCCGAAGCCGATTCCGAGGAGGTAGAGGACCGGCTCCACGAAGCCGGAGAAGATGACCATCCAGTTGTGGCGGAACGCCATTGCGTTGCGCTCGATCATCCGGACCGAACGGGTCGGAATTCGCAGAGTGCGAACGCTCACTTGAGGAGCCTCTTCGTCAGCAGAGGTCGGACGAAGACCACTCCAGCGATCGCGTATGCGAGCAGGACGGTCAGGTGCAAGACTGCCTGGGCGGGGACGAGATCCCCGAGCACCAATCCGCGGCACAGCTCGACGCCATGAGCAAGGGGGGTTGCCCACGCCACCGCCTGCAGCGCGCCCGGCAGTGAGCTGATTGGGAAGAACGCTCCGCCGAGAAGGTAGAGCGGGGTGATCACGAAGCGGAAGATCGTGCTGAAGGCGTTGTCGTTCCGCTGCGTCGCCGTGAAGGCCATGATCGGGGTCGCAAACGCAAGTCCGTTGAGCGCGGCAGCGGGGATGACGAGAAGAGACTCGAACGTATGGGCCACCCCGAACGCGGCCATCACGACCCAGAAGATGGTGGCTACCATCAGCATGCGCAGGGCGACCCACGCCACCTCCCCCGCAATGACGTCGCGCACCGACAGCCGTGTCGCCAGCATCGCGTCGTAAATGCGGTCCCAGAGAATCTTGGCGAGGATCGGATACATGCACTCGAAAGCGGCTGCCTGCATGGTCGTCGCCGCCAGCAGTCCGGGGGCAAGGTAGTCGATGTAGGGCACCCCGCCCACGCCTCCGGAGCCTCGATTCACGAGGCTGCCCAGGCCGAGTCCCATTGACGCAAGGAAGAAGAGCGGCGTGAAGAACGACACCATGATGTAACCGCGCCACAGCCGCCTGAAGACGACCACGTTGTGCTCGACGACGCGCACCGCCATCAGTCGATCAGGCTTCTTCCGGTGAGCCGGAGGAAGACGTCCTCCAGCGTGCCGCGCCGCACCAGGGAGCTCTCCGGGCGCAGCCCGCGACGGTGAACGGCGGCGGCCGCCTCCTCCCCATCGGATGTGTAGAGCAGGACGCGGTCAGGCAGTAGCTCGACCCGGTCGGCCAGCCCGTCGAGCCGGCCGTCGATGGCGGGCTGCTCGTCCGCTGGGAAACGCAGCTCCAGGACCTCTTTGGTCGAGTACTTGGCAATCAGCTCGCGTGGAGTGCCTTCGGCGGCGATCTTGGCTTTGTCCATGACCACGAGACGGTCGCACAGCTGCTCTGCTTCGTCCATGTAATGGGTCGTCAGGGCCAGGGTCACGCCGCGTTGCTTGAGCCGGTAAAGGCGCTCCCACACGAGGTGCCGGGCCTGCGGATCCAGGCCGGTGGTCGGCTCGTCGAGCAGCAGCAGATCCGGCTGGTTGATGAGAGCACGCGCGATCGTCAAGCGGCGCTTCATGCCGCCGCTCAGGTCGTCGACCTTGTCCTTTGCACGTTCATCGAGCTGCACGAACTCCAGCAGCTCGTCAGCCCTCTTGCGCCCCTCGGACCAGGCGAGATCGAAGTAGCGCGCGTACATGATCAGGTTCTCGCGAACCGTCAGCTCGAGGTCCAGATTGTCGGCCTGCGGGACTACGCCCAGGCGCCCTCGGATCTCGGCGCCGTAGACCTCCGGGTCCTTGCCGAAGACGGTGAGCCTGCCGGAGGTCACCGGCGAAACGCAAGCGATCATTCGCATCGTTGACGTCTTGCCGGCCCCGTTGGGGCCCAGAAAGCCGAAGGCCTCTCCGGCGGCAACCTCGAAGTCGATGCCGTCAACGGCGACCAGGTCGCCGAACCGCTTGACGAGGTTTCGCGCGGAGATCGGTGGCGAAGCGATGGAATCAGTCATGGGTGAGCCTTGCAATATATGGCTCGGCGGCCTGCATGCGATCAGCAAATAAAAGGCACAGCCCCGGGACCGAAGCCCCGGAGCTGTGCGCTCGCGAAAGGGGGTTGTTGGTTTGCCGGACCTGTTACCCGCCGACCGCCTTCAGAGCATTCACTTGCCCGTGACCGAACCAAGAGTTGTAGCCAATGCCTCCCTGGCACGTCTGCGGCGCTCCGTTGTCTGTTGCCGGGAAGGGCGCGTAGACGGACACATCGGTCGGGCAGGCCATCGGGTCGGCGGTGTTGTTGATCCTCGCCGTGACCGCGCCCGGTGACGTGATGCCCATGCTCACGATGAGGGCAGCGACTCCCGCCACGTGCGGCGAAGCCATCGATGTGCCCTGAAGGTAGCAGTACACGGTCGTGCCCTCCGTGACTTTCCGCGTGCATGGCCTGTATGACGGCCATGTCGAGAGCACACGACCGTTCGGCGCTGCAGCCGTGACCTGGAGTATCGAGTCCCCGCTCGGAGCGACCACCTGTGTGCTGCCCACGCCATAGCTCGAGAAGAAGGACTTCATGAGCTTGTTCCCGTCACCCGAGACGCCAATCACTCCAGGTACCTCGACCGGGACTACCGCACATGCGTTGGTGACTCGTCGCTCGACCGGGATGGTGTCGTCCGGGCTGGTGGCGTCCTGGGTTGGGTGGGCGACGTCGTCGGCCTGGTTGCCTATAGCCGCCACCACCACTGTGCCGCTCTGCTGCGCAAACTTGATCGCGCGTCGCTCCGCGTTCCAGATCGCCCGCTGGCCCGGGTCGTTCTTGCAGTTGAACAGCCAGGGATCCGCGAAGTAGCTGTTGTTGGTGACCTGAATGTTGTGCGTGCCGGCCCACATGAAGGCGCAGACCACGGCTTCGGGGAAAAAGAAGCCGTCGGCGTTGCCTGCTTTGATGGCGGCGATCTTCACGTTCGGCGCCACGCCGACGATGCCGATGCCGTTCTTGGCGGCTGCGATCGTCCCTGCGGTGTGGGTGCCGTGGCCATGGTCGTCCTTCCATGCCGCGGGAGTGGTGTCCTGCACGCCACCGATGCACGAAACGCTCTTGCCGAAGTCCACGTTGGCCGCAAGGTCGGGGTGGGTGTAGTCGATGCCCGTATCGATGTCACCGACGGTTACAGACGGGCTGCCGCCGTTGATCGCCCTCGCCGCGGGGGCGTTGATCTGATCCATGTCCCACTGGAGGCTCGAGAGAGTGTCGTTGCCGGGAGCAGGGGTCGCGGTGTCGGTAGACGTGGTCGTGTCGCCTACCACGCCGTCGTTCAGCTGTGTCGCGAACCCGCCTGTGGCGGCGACGCCTTCGACCTTCGAGTCCTTCATCACGTTGTCGCGGAATGCCGAGCTGTCAGAACGTGCGACGGCAACGCCGATGGCGCCATAGCTCGCCACGAGCGTTCCTCCCGCGCTCGAGATCGTCGCCGGCGCGCCGGCAGGCACCGCTTGCTGGCTGTACACGACCAGGTACGTCTGCTGCGTACCCGCATGCGCTGTCTGAACCGCGGCGACTATCGGCGCCGAGGCCAATAACAACGAACCCGCCATCAACAGTCGCCGAATCCTTCTCATCGATCCTCGCCTCCACCATGCTCCACGCCCCGAGAGGGCAGGGAATCCGGATTGAGACCAGTACCGCACCCCCACAGAGGGCCAGCCTCCCCCTGAGCATGTAGGCTGGCGAGGGCGGCTGTCAATAGGTCGCTCGTCAGGCCCGCGCTGCTGCTCTTATCGCCTCCAGTTGACTGGTGATCTCGCCGTAGTGGATCCGGATGTGCGAGACGCATGGCCGCGCGAGGAACTGCCATGTCGGAATTCCGTCCAGGTTCTCGAGCTCCTCCCACACCGCGGTCGTCATGTATTCGGTCTTCTCCGCGTGGCTGGTCCGGAGGTCGATCGGGCCTGCGAGCTGCTCTGGCGGCACCGCGGCGAGCCACTCGAGCGCTCCCGCGCGAAGGGCGGTCACATACTCCAACACCCTGGCCCGCGGCACATCTCGCGCCACGCCGTCCGCGGCCTCTTTAGTTGCCCCGGCCCCAAAAGCCGCGCCATTCGCTCGCATGTCGTTCCATTCAACCTGGTCGGCAAGCTCCGGCGAGCCTCGAAGGACGCAATTCACCCCCCAGTCGATGGTGCGGGCGCAGTGCCAAACCGTGAAGCCCACCAAATTGGCGCCTGGGTACGAACGCGACCTCCACTCCTCATCGGTCATGCCCTTGAGAACCTCGGTCAGAACATTGAAGGACCCGTTGAGCTGGAACTGCAGCAGGACTTTGATGTCCACCATGAGCGCTGCTAAACCTAGCGCGATCATGTGGACTTGTCCACCAGATCAGCGCTGCGCCAGCGCGATGGAGCCGCCAGGTCGCCCCGGCGGCTCGTACTTGCTTTACGAAGCGATCTCTCGCCGACCGCGTGCCCGCTCGCGATGTTCCGGACCGCCGGCCATTTCTTCGATAACCGCACGATAGTGGAGCATCGCCATGCGCAGGCCCTCGGTTCCGCGCCCTTCCTTACCTGCAGCGGCGCGGCGCGCCCGCCGCATCTCACCGGGAAGGCGGTCCTCCGCCAGCGGGTGCTCACGCTCTCCCAAAAGCGCCAGCGCCAGGGCGTCAGCCTCGCGAACCGCTTCCTCCGGGGCATCGACGAAATGTGACTCGATTCGGTCCCACGCCGTTGCGTAGCGATCCGTCGCGTCCGGCGCCAGGGGCCGGAGAGCGGGCCTTGCGCTCCGCCGCGAGCGGCCGCCCAACGCCACCAGCATCAGTATCACCAACACGATCACGCCGACGATCACCAATGTCGTGATGTCCAAGTACTCATCACCTCCACATAGGTGAACGCAAAGCGCCGGGCTACTCCCCTACATCCTCACCTCATTCGTCGATGAGAACGGGGGCGCGATGTCGATCAAATGTTGGCGTGGAACGTGTCGCAATCACCTGGGTTGCCCTGCTGGTACCCGACCGTGAACCAGTGCTGGCGTTGCGCCGACGACCCGTGGGTCCAGGCCTCCGGGTTGACGCGGCCTTGAAACTCCTTCTGGATCCTGTCGTCGCCGACCGCCGCCGCGGCGTCCAGCGCCTGTGCGATCTGGTCGGTGGTCAGGGGTTGAAGGAAACCCGTTTCCGCTGCATGGTTTGCCCAAACGCCAGCGAAACAGTCCGCCTGGAGCTCCGTGCGTACAGAGAGCCCGCCCGCGCCCTGCTGGCCTGAACCCGATGACAGCTGACCCGTCAGGTCCTGGATGTGGTGCCCGTACTCATGAGCCACCACATAACCTTCGGCCAGCGATCCGCCACGGGCTCCGAACTTCGTCTGCAGGTCCTGGAAGAACCCCAGGTCGAGATAGACCTGTTTGTCTTCCGGGCAGTAGAACGGGCCGACCTGCGTGGAAGCCACGCCGCATCCCGTCGAGACCTGGTCGGTGAAGATCACGGTCTCGGCGGGCTGGTATTGCCGGCCGCCCTGTTTGAACTCGTCCTTCCAGAACTTCTGCACGCTGTTCACATAACCCACGATCCGGCAGTCCTCTCGCCGGTTCGCGTCTGCACCGGTGCTGCAGTCCTGCTGGAGGGTGCTGGTGCCGGACGGAGCTCCACTTCCGGGATCCAGCACGGTGCCCAGATCGGAAGGATTGCCTCCGAGCAACAGGTAGATGATCACGAGAACGACCCCGACGCCACCCCCGCCGATCGCAAGACCACGACCGCCGAAACGCGTCCCGCGCACGTCTTTGACCTGGCCGGGATCGAGCGGAGTGTTCGGATTGAATGACATTTGCGTGAGAGCCTCTCTTGTGAAACGCCCTCACCGATGCTTCTCCCTTCGTGGCGCGCTAGGGCAAGCCCCACTTCGCCGGGTCGCCGAGGACTGTCGCAGCGGCAGCCTGCTGAGTCTGCGCGGCGTCGCTGTCCGAGAGATCCGCGTGGTATTGGAGCCCGGCCGGGCTCTCCAGGAAGATTGAGGCGTAGAACACGCACGCCGCCAGGTACGTGCCCTTTGTGGTCGGGTGGCTGCCGTCGTCCTGCCACAATCCGGAGTCTGACCCCTGGTCGACCACCGCCTTCCATGCGAATCCGACTGGCGCGACTTCGGCATGTTGCTGGGCCGCTATGAAGAGATAGCCATCGTCGATGGACGATTGCATGCTTGCGTAATCGGGCAGGCTGAACGCAGGCCATCCGTTCCGATGAGCCCACGTGATGAAGAACATCGGCTGCGCCCCTACGTGGCGAGCCATGACCACGAGGTCGTGCGCAGCTGGATACATGTTGGCCTCGCGAAGCCTCTTATCGGACGGGATCTCGCTCTGCTCTTGAAGCACCACGAGGTCCCACTTCGATGCCGCGAGGGCGTTATCAGTGTCCAGAGTTCGGTCGTGGTCGGCAAGGGTCCACCCACCTGGAGCCTGCGCGCCAGTCTCGACGCGGTGGCCTCCTGACCATGCGAGATTCGAAAACATCGTCGGAAGGTCGTTGACGGACGTGTAGCTGTTGCCGATGAAGAAAACTCGCGTGCATTTGCTGGGACCGCCAGGCTCACAGCCCGGATTTGCGTCGCGGCGCAGGTAGAAGCCGACCGCCACTGCGCAAATGGCGCCGAGCGTCAAGACAGCGAGCGCCCACCTGAGAGTCCTGCGAGGTTTAGCCGCCGGCTCGACCACGCAGTGACACTAGTCGTAGGTCATCGCCACAGCCACCTGCGAATTAGGGGCGTCAGGCCATCTCTGGATGGGGGAGGACGCCCCGGTCGATCGAGCTGAAGTCAGCGCTGAATTGGAGCGGCCGGCCGGACGGCGCGGCGCCGCTCCCACAGCAAGATCGCGCCCAGCACGAGGAGTGCGAGCAGGAAGGGAACCAGAATTGGCAGCAAGGTCGCCGCGAGCGCCAGCGCGGCAGAAACGGCGTCCTCCGCGAGCGAGACGGGCGGCCCCAGGAAAGCCAGGTTCAATACAGGCCGGACCGCCGCCCTGGCGACGTGTACAGTGCCCGAAACGGCGCCGCCCGCAAGCAGGCTGACGACCACCGACAGGCCGGGGTCGATCGAGGTCACCGTCCCGGTCTCGGAGGCGAAGAGGATCGCCCCCGCCGCAATCGACAAGGGCAGCATCACAGCGTGTCCGACCGAGTCCAGCGCCGGCACCTTGTCCATGGCGAACTCGACGATCGCCAGAACGAGGAGCGCCCAGAAGGCGATGTCCGACGCCAACGCGTCGTAGGGGGGCGCCAGGTGGACCAGGCCCAGCCGCGCGAGAAGGCTCACGATGAGGAGGGGCAGGGTGGCGTTGAGACCAGTTGCCCCAGCGAGACCGAAGGCCGCCGGAAGCTGCATCAGCGCCGGGTTCACCTCGCCTCCTTTCTACCACGTTCTGGCGCCGTAAGCGTTCCCATTCCGGTTAGGGCGACGAGACTTCCTCGAGCACCGCTTGGTTTCGCGGATCGAACCTGCCCAGTTCGACGCTCCGGCGAGCAGCCGCAACGGCTTCGGCCTGGAGGCCGAGATGGTGATCGGCGATGGCCAGTTGCCTGAACACTGTCGGGTCGAACGAGCCGAGCTCGGCCGCCCGCCCGTAGGCTTCGCGCGCCGCGGCCCACTCGGAGCTGTCCATCGCGACGTTACCCGCTTCCGCCGCGTACAGGGCGACCTGCGGCTGGGCCGCCCTTGCGTCTGAAATCAATCCAGCCGCCCGCCCGCGGTCGCCGGCAACGTAAGTCGCCAATGCGTCGCGAAAGCGGCTATCGCCTGCATAGGGCATGGCGATTGCGGGGACCGAAATCGCGGCCACGGCCAGGAGGCCGAAGGCGAGTGGCAGGACTCGACGTGGGTGGCTGGTCGGCGCGGGAGTCGACAGCGGCGCGTCTGGTCGCAAGAGGACCGTCGCGGCGCCGAGAAACATCCAGAAAGGCAGCGCTGCGGGCACCACGGAGAAATTGAAAGCTCCGGTGATCACGTAGCCGGCACACGCGCCGAGCACTCCACCGGCAAGGACTTGCCGGCGCCCCTTCGACCACAGCCGCAGCAGCGCGATGCACAACCAGCTGAAAGCCGCCAGTCCGATGACCCCCTGCGTGGCAGCGATCTGTAGAAATTCGGAATGCGCCTCATCGATGATCGCCCGATGCGCCCACGGGCCGGTTTGAAAGCGCGGGTAGACCAGCCCAAAGTTGTCAGGCCCGTAGCCAACCAGGGGCTGCGAGCCGATCAGGCCCAGCGTGTCGGTCCAGATATGAAGCCTGATGGCTGCGGTTCCGGAGGTCGGATCCAGAAGCGATGTAAGCCGGGTCGAGGCGGATTGAACGATTGGAGGCCCGCCTGCACTTAGAAACGTCACAGCAACTGCGATCACCACGACTACACCAGCTGCGACAGCGCCCACAAATGCGACTCGCTTGAGCGATGGCCGGGTCGTAACGATCACTATCCCTGATCCCACCGCTGCGCCGACCCAGGCTCCCCGCCCGAGCGTGAGGACGAGCGCGAGCGCCATCATCGCCACCAGGTTGCCGCCAAGAACGCGGTCTGACGATTTGGTCGCCTGCAAGAGTTCGTTGATTCCCAAGGGAAGCGCCATCGCCAGAAACGCGGCGAGCACGTTGGGGTTGCCGAAAGTGGCAGTGGCTCGGCCCACACCGCCCGACGGGCCGGCGGTCAACGTGGCGGCGACCGTTTGCAGGACTGCAATCAGCGAGACTACGAACGCGCCGGCCAGCAAGGCCCTGACAACGCCGCGCGCTTCAGCCGCGTTGGACAGCGATTGGGCCGTCAGCCAGAACAAAAGAGCATACGTCGCGATGGTGACGAAGCCTTCCAACCTGCCGTACGAGCCGAAAAGCGCCAGGTTTACGTTGGCGGCAAAGACTGTCGACATGCCAGCTGACGCAACGTACGCAAGGATGGGCAGGTCAAGAGGCGTCCTCCGGAATCTCTGCTCGCCGCGGTACCAACGGGTCAGCATCACGGCCGCGAGAATCAGAAGGAACAGGCGCGCCGCCAGCAGCTTGGGCAAGACGACCTGGTCGTTCGTCGACCACAGAACGACCAGGGGGAGTCCGAACGC
>VBIU01000108.1 GCA_005880945.1 Chloroflexota bacterium
GACCCGAAAGACCTGCGCGAAAGTGCCCAGGTTGTGTCGCGGAGCGGCCGGCAGGAACCGCGGCTGGATATACGGCTGGAACGTGACGTAGCTCTGGTTGGAGGTCGTCCAGGTGCCGGGAGCCCGGTAGGTGTCGAAGACAAGGCCGCGCCAGTAGGCCGGCGCGCCGGTGCGCACGTACATGACAGGCGCGTCTCCCAGCCTCCCTCTGAAACGCAGGTCGATGCTGTTCGTCGCGCCGGATGGATCGCCGGCGATCTGGACCAGCGGCAGGGCGGGGTTCTCGAGCTCGCCTTTGAAGCTGGTGAAGTTGGGGAGCGAGACGACCAGCGGGGTCGGTGAAAGGGAAGCCGGCTGCGGGATGAGGATGAAACCCGCAAGCCCCAGCGCGAGCGCGCCCACTACGGTCAGCGCCAGGGGCCGTATCGGCGCGGCCACTTTTGCCTCGAGTCGGCGCAGGTGGGAGCTCATCCAGAAGCCGGCGAGGCAGGCCGCCCACAGGGCAACCAGGATGCCGAATGCGTAATCCCACGCGAAGACCGCGGCGAGATAGAGGATGGCGAGGCTGATCCACAGGCTGGAATAGCAGTTGCGGCGTGTCTTGATGTCGAAGCTCGTCACCGCGACCAGCAGGATGGCGAAGTTCGCCTGAGGCAGGACCCCCCCGAAGATCGCGCCCACCGAGTCGGCGAGGAAGTAGGCCAGCGCCGCGATCACGAGTCCGGCGACCAAGATCTGGCCGGCCACGCTGCGCTTGCGCGCTCGCCCGCGATAGCTCACGACATGGCCTATGGCGGCCACGATCACGCCGAGCGCCGGCACCACGTAGTCCTGGCCGTACAGCACTACCGCGAGCGCCGCCACGGTGAAGCCCGCGAACACGAAGGCCCGTCCCTCGAGAGAGTTCTCGATTGGCGATGGCGGGAGCCGCAGGAACCGCGTGATTCTCACAGTGGCCAGGCCATCCCCACGCGCTGGATAGGGACCTCCAGGTCGATGTCGGCGTCCCCCACCACCCACGCTCGCACTCGGCCGCCGCGCTGCTGGACGGTCTCGAGCGCCTCGACCAAGTCCACGCCGGCCCCGGCCGTTACACCAACGGCGTCGTTCACTTGCGGAGGATCGGATGATTCTGTGGCCGCGCCCCCTCCGGCGCTTCGCGCCACCTCCCCGCGGAGCGGGGAGGACAACGACGGGTAGCGCGCAAGCCATTCCAGCAGCGCCCACAGCGATCGGGCCTCGCTCGGTAGGCTCGGCTCCATGCCGGGCGCCCACAGCACCACGCTGCCGCCGTCCCGGATGCAATCCCAGGCCTCGGAAGCGGCCAGCCGCGCCACCTGGTCGGCGACCTCACGTGATGACGGGTTCGGGTCGCAGAAGATCCCGAGCGTTTGCACCCCAGGCGGCTCGTACTCGCGGACCACGAGCTCTCCCCGCCGCGCGCTCGATCGCCAGTGGATGCGCCGCAGCGTGTCGCCCGGCCGGTACTCGCGCACACCGAACAGCTCCATTCCCGAGCCCGCGCGGGGCGCAGAGACGCTGGCCTCCAGCTCTCTCGCCTGCGGTTGCGCTGATAGCGACATGAAGCGCGGCAGCACCAGGCCGGCTTCTCCGTCCGCGCCTTTGCGCCGAAAGCGGAAGAAGCCGAGAGGATCGCTCGACTCGAGGACCCAGGACTTCGCGAGGATCGGCCCGCGCGCCAGCGGGCCGGCAGTGCGGCGTTCGCTCCAACCCGACTTTGGCACCACGCCTGTCGCAGTTCGTATGTCGACGGGTCCGACGGAGCCTGAAAGGCGCGCCGGGCCCCTCGCGCCTCCCTTCGTCGTCAGCCTGAGCTCGATCTGGGCCGTGTCGCCTTCGAAGACCGGCGCCGGTATGGGGCCGCTGCGCAGGAGCTGCTCCGGCAGCCCCTCAACCGGCGAGTCGGGCGCCGACAGGGTGCCGGCGAGCCCGAAGCCTGCCGACAATCCCCTCCAGTTCCAGCGCGCATAGATGAACGCCGCGACGATGAGCGCGGCGATCCAGTACGCGAGAAGAAAGAGCCAGGCGACCTGCGAGGTGGTCCCGTAGTAAAAGACGACGGCTGCGACCGCCAGCGCGCCAACCAAGCGCCAGGTTAGGGACATGCGGCCAGAGATGCCAGACGGATCTTTGGAGCCCATGCGGCCCGATCCGCGCGTTAGGGGGCCCGTCCCGTCGTCGTCACGCATCTGGCGATGCGCTCCTAGCCGGGCCACCCCTTCCACTGGGGCCCCCGTGGCGAAGCCACGGGAGGGACCCCTGGATCTCCAAATCTCTCGCCCGGCCCTCCGGCCACATGTCCTCTCAGTGCTGCCTCAGCGGCGGCAATGGAACCGAGGCCACCACCTCGGTGAGGACGTCGGCCGCCCTGGCCCGCCCCCGCATGCCGAGGCGGTGAGACAGGACCGGCAGCGCCAGCAGCTTGATGTCGTCCGGGAGGACGAAGTCTCGACCCTCGAACAACGCCCAGGCCTGGGCGGCGCGCTGCAGGTACACGCCCGAGCGCATGCTCGCCGGGAGCAGCACCTCCGGCCGCGAGCGGATCGCGTGCAGGAGGGAGACGATGTACGTCCTGATCGCGGGCGCCGCCACCACCCTGAGGCACGCGTCCTGCAGCTCGATCACCTCCTGGAGGCCCACGACCGCTCCCAGATCGGCGATGGGATCGCCGTGCTCGCGTCGCGCCAGCACTTCGACGGCCTCCTCGTCGGTGGGCGGCCCCATCTCCGCGGCCAGGATGAACCGGTCGAGCTGGGATTCCGGTAGCGGGTACGTGCCGTGGAATTCGGTCGGGTTTTGCGTCGCTACGACGAAGAAGGGCCGTTCGAGCGCCCGCGTGACGCCTTCGACGGTCACCTGACCCTCACCCATCGCCTCGAGCAGAGCCGACTGAGTGCGCGGTGTCGCCCGGTTCACCTCGTCGGCCAGGACGATGTTGGCGAACACCGGGCCGGCGACGAACTCGAAGCTCAGGTCCTTCTGGTTGAAGATGCTCGAGCCGGTGATGTCCGAAGGGAGAAGGTCCGGGGTGCACTGGATGCGCCGGAAGGTTCCGCCCACCGAGGTCGCGAGCGCCCTCGCCAGGAGGGTCTTGCCGGTGCCCGGGAGGTCCTGGAGAAGGACGTGGCCGCCGGCGACCAGGCCCGCCGCTGCCAGCCGCACCACCCTCTGCTTGCCGACGATGACCCGATGGACGTTGTCCTCGATGCGTCCCAGGAGGTCGGCGGCGCGGCGCGGTACGAGGGCGGGTTCACGTGAGGCGGACATAGCCGACCCAGTCTAGTTCGGCGCCCCTCCATTCCCTCCGTTTTAAGAGCGGGTGGAGGACCTCAAGACTGGCCGATCATCCGAGTGATGACCTCGGCCAGGTTCGGCCCACCCTTGCCGAACGGGACCGAGTGGACGCGGTGGGCGAACACCATCTCGGCAACCTCGCCGACCTGACTGACCCCGACCTCGCCGGAGGTGTCGTAGGCGGCCTTGGCCTGCGCGGCACGCGCGCACACGAGGTCCGAACGATGGCCGTCCACCTCGAGCGCGATCGAGAGCTGAGCAATGAGGCGAAGGATCTCTCGCGGCAGGTCGACCTCCGGGAAGGTGACGATCGCCTCGGCGATGTGAGAGCGCACGTCCTGCTCCGACTCGGCGTGCTGCTGGTAGAACCCCATGGGGTCGTCCTCCCAAACCGCACGCTTCTCTACGATCGAGACGCGCTGGTCGAGGTCGCGGATGCCCTCCACGTCGACGCACAGCCCAAAGCGGTCGAGCAGCTGGGGGCGCAGCTCGCCCTCCTCGGGGTTCATGGTGCCGATGAGGATGAACCGCGAGGGGTGCGAGACGGAAACGCCCTCGCGCTCGACGGTATTGATGCCCATCGCCGCAGCGTCGAGCAGCACGTCGACGATGTGGTCGTCCAACAGGTTGACCTCGTCGACGTAAAGGATGTTGCGGTTCGCCTCGGCCAGGACGCCGGGCTCAAAGCGGCGAGAACCCTCCTTGAGTGCTGCCTCGAGGTCGATCGTTCCCACCACGCGGTCCTCGGAAGCGTTGATCGGAAGCTCCACCACGCGCATGCGCCGAGTCGTCACAGGAAGCTCACCTGCGGCTGAGCGCTCGCGGCAGTCGAGGCAGAAATCCTCGGGGTCGTCCGGGTGGCAGCCGAAGTGGCAGCCCTCCACAACCTTCTGCTCGGGCAGGAGCTTGGCCAGTGCCCGCACCGCGGTGGACTTGCCGGTGCCTTTCTCACCGCGAATCAGCACGCCGCCGATCGCGGGGTTGATCGCGTTGAGAACCAAGGCGAGCTTCATCTGCTCCTGGCCGACGATCGCCGTGAAGGGGTACGAGTACCGGTCTATCGCCATGGGGACTGATGTTACCGGGGGGCCATGCGCTAAGGGCTCGCTGTCGGATCGGTGCTGAAGTTCCAGCCGTAGTACGCAGCGGCCAGCTCATAGGCGGATCGCTCCTGGGTGGTGCTCGCGTGGCCGACGTTCACGTCGCGCCGGAGCGCGGTCCGGACAGAGTCCAGCGAGGCGGCCGGGCCCGCCGAAAGCACGCGAGGCGAAATCGGCGCGTAGACCTTCCACGCCAGGACGTTCAGCGCTCCGTCGGTGCACAGGACAGGCGCGGCGTTGCCATTCTGGTCGGTGGCCAGCGGCTGCGAGCACAAAGCGACGACGGGCAGCGAGCGGGCCGGGGGCAACAGTTGCCTGGCCACGGGCGTTTGAGCGGCGACAGTGGGCGTTGCGTTTGGCGACGGGCTCGAGGTACGGCCGGTCGACGACGGGTTCGAGCAGCTGCTCAACAGGAGCATCGCGGCAACGGCCGAGCGCCAGTGGGTCATCTCGCGTCAGCGTCCGCCGCTGCGCAGCTCCCGTTCCACCGCGGACGCGATCTCATCGCGCGACAGGTCGTACAGACCGTAGTAACGCGCGCCCATCCTCTCGGCGAGGTCGGCGCACGCGTTGATCGCGTACGTCTGGTACATCGGCGCGACGCGCGCCAGATGCTGGACCGACGGGAGGTGGCTGTAGTCGCGAGCGGAGTCGATGACCAGCGCATCGATCTTCTCCGCGTCGATCATCGCCGCCACCTTCTGCGCCTCGACGAGTGGTTCCTCCTTGAACATCGAGATGTTCCCGCGCCCGTCGCTGATGAGCACGAGCAGAGGGCGAATCGTCGGGTCGCGCAGCAGCTCCGTCTTCACGACCTTGTATCCCGCCATCAGTCCATGCGTGAGCGGCGTGGTCCCCCCCACCGATAGCTTCTCGAGCTTGCGCCTGGCGAGCGACACGCTCGAGGTCGGGCGCAGAACGACCTCGGCCGTCCGGTTCTTGAAGATCACAACAGCGACCCGATCGCGGCGCACATACGCGTCCTGGAGCAGCGAGAGGATGGCGCCTTTCGTCGCGGCCATCCGCTGCTCGGCGTCCATCGACGCTGATGCGTCCACCACGAAAACGATCAGGTTGCCGATCTTGCGTTCGCGGACCTTCTGGCGGAGGTCGTCGCGCTCGAGCTTGAGGCGCTCGCCTGGAAGCCGCCCACGCTCTTTCTGCATCGGGGCGGCCGCCCGCACAGTCGCATCGATGGCCAGGTCGTTGACCTTGGCTTTCGGCTGCGCTCGAACGTAGCGACCACGGCGGTCCGGGGTCTGGCTCGCCGATCGCTTGCCTCCCTGCTTGCGCACGCGGCGCTGCCTCGGGAGGTCGATGCGCTTCAGGTTGAAGATCTCGGTCGCGTCCGGCGACGACTCATGTCCGCTGGCGCCGCCCGTGGTCATGCCCTGGTCGCTGCCGGCGGACTGCTGTCCCGAGTCGGACGCGCTCGCGCTCTGCTCGGCCGACGCCTCAGACGTTGACTCGCTCTCCGAGGCTTGAGGCTCGCCGGCGTCCGATTCAGTCTCGCGCGAGCCCTCCTGCTCGTCTCCCTGCTCGGGCGAGGTGGTCTCCTCCTGATCCCTGCGGAGGGGTTGGCGCGCACGGTGGGCCAGCGCGAGAGTCGCGGCGTCGTAGATGTCCTCGCGGCTGGGCGATGCGTGACGGCGGTATGCGGCGAGGGCCCGGGCGGCGTGATCGATGACGACGTCAGCGCGGTGGCCGAGCACCTCCGCCTCCACGCAGATCGATGAGATGAGTCGCGCCTGGCCGGCCTTGATGCGAACCTTCCTGACCGCCGCTATCGCCTCGGCTAGCGCGCGCGAGAGATTGTGGTCGGCCGCCGCGAACTCGTTGGCGAATTCGTGGTCGCCCTTCTTGAACGCGGCGTCCCGCTCGGAGATCAGCACCCGCTCATCCGGGTCGCGGATGCCCTCCACGTCGACACAGAGCCCGAAGCGGTCGAGCAGCTGCGGTCGCAGCTCGCCCTCCTCCGGGTTCATCGTCCCGACGAGGATGAAGCGCGATGGATGCGCGAACGAGACACCCTCGCGCTCGACCACGTTCACTCCCATCGCCGCCGCATCGAGCAGAACGTCCACGAGGTGATCGTCGAGGAGGTTGACCTCGTCGACGTAGAGGATGTTTCGGTTCGCCTCGGCGAGCACGCCAGGCTCGAAGCGCTTGGCCCCGGCGCGAAGCGCAGCCTCGATGTCGATGGTGCCCACCACCCGATCCTCGGAGGAGTTGATCGGCAGCTCGACCACGCGCATGCGGCGCTTGTGTGACGGCAGCATCCCGCTCGCGGCAAGCCGGGCCCGGCAGTCGGCACACAACGCATCGCGGTCGTCAGGGTCGCAGCCGAAGTGGCAGCCCTCGACCACTGAGTGCTCGGGCAACAGCCTCGCGAGCGCTCGCACCGCGGTCGACTTGCCGGTGCCCTTCTCGCCGCGGATCAGCACCCCGCCGATAGTGGGCACTATCGCGTTGAGGATCAGGGCGAGCTTCATCGACTCCTGGCCCACGATCGCCGTGAACGGAAAGACGTGACGGTCGAGCACGATGCTCATTGACTCAGGATAGGGTCGTACCGCGAGCCCGAGTCAGCTAGATGGGACCAGCGCCTTCACCAAGTCCCTTTCCTGGATCAGCTCTTCGGTGGTCTTGCGGATACGGTCCTTGGCGTCGTCGTCGTGCTCGAGCCCTTCGACCACCTTCCAGCCGGTGCCGTCGGTAGCCACCGGGAAGCCGAACTGCAAGCCCTCGGGCGTGCCGTACTCGCCGTGGCTGACCACCGCAAGCGAGGTCCAGTCGCCCCATGCAGTGGCCGTCCTGATGCTGTTCACGGAATCGATGACGGCATTGGCGGCCGACGCTGCTGACGACAGGCCCCGAGCCTCGATGACCTCCGCCCCGCGCTTCTGGACCTTGTTGATGAAGTCTCCCCTCAGCCACCGGTGGTCCTTGATGATCTCGAAGGTCGGCAGCCCCACGATCCGGGCGTTGCGCGCGTCTGGGTACTGGGTTGCCGAGTGATTGCCCCAGATCGCCATGTTGCTCACCGCCGAAACGGGCATGCCTGCTTTCCTGGCCAGCTGGGTCTTGGCCCGGTTCTCGTCGAGGCGCATCATCGCGAACCACCGCTCAGGCGCGATCTCCGGTGCGTTCAGTCGGGCGATGAGGCAGTTGGTGTTGCAGGGATTGCCGACCACGAGGATCCGAACGTCGTTCGCGGCCTTGGCCTGGATCGCCTTGCCCTGGGGGCCGAAGATGCCGCCGTTGATCGACAGCAAGTCGCCGCGCTCCATGCCAGTTTTCCGCGGCACCGACCCGACGAGGAGCGCCCACGACGCGCCTTCGAAGGCCTTCTCCGCCTTGCTCGTGAGGATGATGTCGGTGAGCAGGGGGAAGGCGCAGTCGTCCAGCTCCATGGCCACGCCTTCGAGGGCTTTCATGGCCGGCTCGATCTCGAGCAGGCGGAGGACGATCGGCTGGTCGGGGCCGAGCAGCTGGCCCGAGCCGATGC
>VBIU01000109.1 GCA_005880945.1 Chloroflexota bacterium
TCCGATGCCGCGCTCGGCGAGACCTGGTTCCTCGCGCTCCTGGCGGGCGGGCTCCTCTGGGTCGGCTTGTTCCCTGGCGGTCCGAAGCTGCCTGGGACCGACACGCCCATCTTCGACCCTGGCCTGGTCAACACCATGGCAGCCGGAATCACCGACATCGCAAACCTCTACTCGGTTCAACCTTGAGATCGCTGGTGCTGGTTCCGGAAGGCCTGGTGGCCGCCACCGCTTTCCTTCTTCTTGTGTCGGGACCACTCGGCGGGGTGCCGAGGTCGCTCCGCCCGTATCTCCCGGGTCTTGTCACGCTTGTGGTGCTCGTCGCTCTGGTCGCGGAGCTCTGGATGGGCGGGACGCTCGCCAGCCTTTTCGGGGGTGGATTCGTTCAGGACCGCTTCTCGGTCTTCGTCAAAGCCGCCGCCCTGCTCGCTGCAGGCACGGCGATCGCTGCGGCGGACTGGAGCGCTGAGGATTCGCTCTCCGTCGGCCTCGCCATGCCATTGCTGGCGGTATTCGGCGTCATGGTCGCCGCGTCGGCCGGAGACTTCGTCGGCCTGTGGGCCGGTCTCGAGCTGGCGGCGGCTGCGGGGGTCGTGCTGGTCGGACTTCGCCGCCCTGACCTCGGCCTGCGGCTGCTGGTCGCCGGGGGTGTCGCGACCGCGCTGCTCCTGGTCGGTTTCGCCTACCTGTATGCGACGGCTGGAACCGCTGACTTTGTCACCGGCCGGGGGCTCCTGCGGAGCGTGGCGCCCACCCTTCCGCTGGCGATTCCCCTAATGCTCCTCCTCGGCGGTCTGGCGGTTCGCGCCGGCCTCGCGCCATTCCACCTGGCGAGCGTGCCCGCGAGCCTTGGCGCCACGCCACTCGGTGCCGGCCTCCTGCTCGGCCTGGTCGCCGCGGCCAGCCTCGTCGCGGCCATCAAGATCGCCGCCTTGCTGAGTCCCGTTCCGGACCTGCTCACGCCCTACCTGGCCGTGGTTGCCGGGGTGGCGATGGTGAGCGGGGGATTGGCGGCCCTTGCGGTGCGCGCGCCACGGGCCAGGCTCGCTTACCTGGCCGTCGGCCAGGTCGGGTGGGTCGCCGCCGGCCTCGCCACCCACTACCGCGGCGGCGTCGGTGGGGCGATCTTCATGCTGGGGGCATTGACCCTGGCGGCCACCTGTGGGCCGGCGGTGATGGGTGCGGTGGAGGGGGGCGAGGCATCCCTCGCCGGGATGGGAACCTTGAGGCCGGCTCGTGCTCTCGGCATCGCCGTGGTCTTCCTGTCGCTGGCCGGGGCACCGCCGCTGGCCGGGTTTTTCGGCGAGTTCGCCGTCGCGGCCGCGCTCGCCCAAAGCGGCCAGTTCGGTCTCCTGGCGCTCGGTGTGCTCGGATCCCTCCTGAGCCTGGCCGCTGTCTTGGGCACTCTTCGCGTCTTGTACATACAGAGCCCTCCCGAGGAGGCACGGCGCCCGGGCGGGACCGGAATGCCGGCGCTGACTCTCCTGTCGACCGCCGGGGCGGTCGGCCTGTCCGCCGTGATAGTGGCCTACGGGGTCTTCGCCAACCCGATCCTGGGCCTTGCGTACCAGGGAGCAGAGGCGCTGGGCCTTCGGTAGACTGCCCCCAAGCGTCGCACCAAACGTTCTAGAAACCGTCCTGGAGGTCCCGCCTGACCGTGGCGACTCGCCGCAGCCGCCGCTCTGTTCGCCGCCTGGCAGCGTCGCCGCCTGCCAAAACGCGACCCCGTCCGCACATGAAAGCGCGGCGCAGTCGCCACCATGTTGTGGCGGGGTGGCTTGCTCACGCAGTCCTGGTCGCGCTTCTCGCAGTGACGGCGGTCGGCCTGCTCGGCACCGGCGGGACGATCGGAGTGATCGATTACTTCGCCGGCGACCTTCCCTCCATCGAATCGCTGCAAGCGAACAAGCTGACCCAGACCAGCCGGATTGTGGACCGGCGCGGCAACCTGATCGAGGCGCTGTACCACCAGAATCGAACTGTCGTCCCTCTGAGCAAGATCAGCGTCAGGCTCCAGCGCGCGACCATCGATACCGAGGACCGCTCGTTCTACGACAACTCAGGTGTCGATTACCGCCGGCTCGCGATCGCGGTCGTGTACGACCTCACCCACGGGTCGGCGACGCTCGGCGGTTCGACCATCACGCAGCAGGTGGTCAAGAACAACGTCCTCGACAGCGAGGAGGCGCAGACCAAGACGATCAGCCGCAAGTTCCGCGAGCTGGTCCTGGCTGAGGAGATGGAGCGCCGCTACTCGAAGCAGCAGATCCTCGAGCTGTACCTCAACACCATCAACTACGGCAACGGTGCTTACGGGGCGGAGGCGGCGTCCGTGACGTATTTCCAGGTTCATGCAAGCGACCTCACCTGGGCCCAGGCGAGCTTTCTCGCGGGACTGCCCCAGGCGCCTTCCGACTACGACGTCTTCGGCACGCCCGACCAGCTGGACGCCGCCAGGCAGCGATGGCGCCAGGTCCTCGACGGGATGGTCGCGGTCGGCGACCTCAGCGCTTCAGCAGCGGACGAGCTGTTTGGCAGCGACCTGATCGCGAAGATGATCGCGGCGCGCAAGCGGCTGCCCGTCCAGCACAACCCCCTCACCGCGCATTTCGTCGACTATGTCGAGCAGTACATAGCGCGGCGATACGGTGAGCAGGCTCTGTACGAGGGCGGCCTGCGAATCACCACCACCCTGGACGTCAACACCCAGGCGATGGCCGACAAGTGGGTCAAGGCCGGGGTGCGCACATACGCGGCGCGAGGTGTGAACACCGGCGCGATGCTGGTGATGAACCCGAACGACGGCGAGATCCTCGCCATGGTGGGCAGCGCCAATTACAACAACGTGAACATACGAGGCCAGATCAACCTCACCGGCGTCGACCCGTTGGGCTGGCGTGGAGTCGGATCGTCGTTCAAGGTCTACACGTATGGCGCCGCGCTCAACGCAGGACTCGTCACGCCCGCGACGCTGCTGAACGACGAGAACAGCGTCATCGGCGGTCACGCGTTCAGCGATTGGGATGGAAAGCACGAGGGTTGGATCACTTTGCGGAAGGCGCTTGCAGAGTCTCGGAACCTGCCGGCGTTGTGGACGTATAAACAGGCGGGCGGTGATCGTGTCGTCTCGTTCCTGCATCAGCTCGGCATCACTGCGAGCATCGAGAATGCTCCGGGCGTGTCGACCACGCTCGGCCACGACCCGATCTCGATGGCTCAGCACCTTGCGGCCTACTCGGCCTTCGACAACGGGGGCTACCGAATCACTCCACAAGCCGTCCTCAAGGTGACCGACCCCAGCGGCAAGGTACTCGAGGCTTTCAACCCGTCGGCGAGAAAGGTCCAGGTGATCAGCCCAGCCCTGGGCTACGTGATGACCGACCTGCTGCGCGGCCCCGTGAAGCTCTACCTGGGAGATCTCGGCAACCGGCCTGTCGCCGGCAAGTCGGGGACGACCGAGGCCTACACCGGCTCGATCTTCATCGGCTACACGCCGGGCCTGGCGGTCGCCGCCTCGCTGATGCACATCGACGCCGGTGCCAAATGCAAGTCGGGCTACGCGTACCTCGCCACGAACTTTCCGCCCTCCGGGTGGCAATGCCCGACGACGATTCTGTTCGGGGAGAACGTCGGCGTCTCGGTCTGGAAGCCGTTTCTCGTGGAGTACTACGCGAAGCACCCCTGGCCCGCGTTCTGGACTCAGCCCGCGGGAGTCGTGACCCGCATGGTCTGCTCGTACGATGGCGGTCACATCTCCGCCGGGGGCTTCAACGAGCTGTTCTTGAAGGGGATCGGCGAGCCAAGCTATCCGTGCGGCGCCAACCCGCCTCCCGGCGCCGCTCCGTACCTCCCGCCGTCACCGAGCCCTTCAGCCACACCTTCCTCCACACCACCCCCTCATTCGCCCGGCCCGTCTCCCTAAGCTCACTCGGTGAGGCTCAATCGAGCGGGCGTCGTCTGGGGTGCCGCGTATTTCCTGGTCGGGGTGACGTGGGTGGCCGCGACGGACCCAGGACCCGCGCTGCCGCTCGTCGCCTGGTTCGCCGCGGTCGCGGCAGTCGGCAGCACGATCCCCGGGATCGCCAACCAGGTCTCGCTCGCCCGTGCGCACCTCGCCGCGCCCGCGCTTGCGTATGGTCTCGTCCCCGGCCGGTTGGGACTGCTCGCCGTGGTGCTTGCGGTCGCGGGCCTGACGGACCTGGTCGACGGCACCATCGCCCGTCGCTTCGACCGTCCTTCGACGCTTGGCGGAGGGCTCGACCCGGTCGTCGACGGCATCTTTCTCGGCGCTGTCGCAATCGGCCTGGCGCTGGGCGGGACTTTCCCGCTGTGGCTGGCGCTCGTGATCGTCGCGCGGTACTTGCTGCCGGCCGTGGTCGGGTTGGCGCTGATCTCGATGCACCGCCGGCCTGAGCTTCGCCACACCGTCAGCGGCCAGGTCTCGACGTCCTTGATCATCGTTCTGATCGGCGGCATCTGCCTGTTTCGATTCTTCAACCAGGACGCGAGCAACGTGGTCGCCGGCGCCGAGATCGTCATTCCGATCACGACCGTCGCCACATTCGTTCACCTCGGCCTGGTGGCGCGGCGGCCCGCTGTGCCAGAGCCCGGGTAACATGAGTCGTGGTCGCGCTAAGTGGGGTGCTGGCGGTACCCTGAACCGGCAATCCGCCTTAGCCGGGCCGAATTCCAGCGCTGAGGTCATGGCTCTCACGCCTGGCCGCGGCTAGCGGCGTTGAAGGTCGGGACCTGCGCAGCTCGGGTCTCCGAACCCCGTCAGGTCCGGAAGGAAGCAGCGGTAAGGAGAGAACTCGAGGGTGCCGCAGCAATTCGGGCCGGAGCTGTGAACCGCGGTGCGAGCTGGGGGTTATCGATCGAGGTGAGGGTGCGCGACCACATCAATAAAGTCCGAACTTCTAACCTCTCTCCCCCTGGGGGGAGAGAGCCTGAGAGAGGGGCGTTCCGAAGATTGGTCCGTGAAGATGCCTGAATACCAGAGCCTCTACCGCAAGTACCGCTCGCAGACCTTCGCCGACCTGGTCGGCCAGGAAGCCGCGTCGCGGGCGCTGCAAGGCGCGATCATCTCCGCGCGCGTTGCGCATGCCTACCTGTTCAGCGGCAGCCGCGGCACCGGGAAAACGTCGGCTGCCCGGCTCCTCGCGAAAGCGCTCAACTGCTCGGGGCGCGCGCGTGACTCGGCTGAACCGTGCAACAAGTGCCAGTCGTGCATCGAGATGACAGCAGGCTCGGCGCTCGACCTCATCGAGATCGACGCGGCATCGAACCGCGGCATCGACGAGATTCGCGACCTGCGTGAGAAGGTGAACCTGTCCCCGGCGCTCGGCCCGTTCAAGGTCTACATCATCGACGAGGCCCACATGCTCACCGAGCCCGCATTCAACGCGCTGCTCAAAACCCTCGAGGAACCTCCGGCCCACGTGGTCTTCGTCTTGTGCACGACGGACGCGCAGAAGATCCCCTTGACAGTCATCGGCCGCTGTCAGCAATTCGTCTTTCGGCGTCACAGTGAGGAGCAGATCGTCGGCCGCCTCACGCACATCGCGAGGACCGAGAACGTGCAGGTGGACGCGGATGCGATGCAGCTCATCGCGCGCACCGCCCAGGGATCGATGCGCGACGCGGTCGGCCTGCTGGACCAGCTGGTGCCACTCGCGACCGGACCGATCACCCTGGAGGGCGCACGTTCCCTGCTCGGCATCGCCGACCCGCGCCTGCTCGACTCGCTGCTCGACGATGTGCTGAGCGGCCGCGCGGCGGAGGCGCTCGACGAGCTGAACCGCGTGTACTCCGCGGGCGCCGAGCTGCGCCAGGTCGTCAGAGGATTGATGGAGGGCTGTCGCGATCGGCTCGTGGCGGCGCTGACGCGTCGCGATCAAGCGACGGCGCGAAGGCTGTCGAGCGTGCTCGACGCGCTGCTCCACCTCGATGGCGAGGTCCGGCGCCACGCCGAGCCGCGCTTCCTGGTCGAGGCCACCCTGGCTCGCCTGGCGGTAGAGCTGGGCACCACAGAGCAACTGGCGACCGCGCAAGGTGGCATAGAAAAGGCGTCTTCCCCGCCCGCTGGGGTCCCCGCGCCGAAGGCGTGGGAGCCCCCGCAGCCGGGGGATGGGGACGACGAAACACGGACGACCTCTAAAGGTGGCATGGAAAAGGCGTCCTCCGCGTCTGCGGGAACGTCCGCGGCGCAGCCGGGGGATGGGGGCGCCGCGACAGGTACGGCCGCCAAGGGCTGGACAGAGGTGCTCGAAAAGCTCAACCGAACTGTGCGCGCCGCATACCTGGACGCGCAGCCCGAGGTCGACGGCTCGACGCTCGTCCTCTGGTTCCGTTACGGCTTCCACCACAAGAAGGCGCAGGAGCAGTCGGCGCAGCTGATGCCTCTGGTCCGCGCGTGGCTGGGCGATGGAGTGAAGATCGATTTCCGTTTGAGGGAGGCGGGTGGTGCGAGCGGTCCAGGTCCCAAGACACCTTCCAGCCCGGAGGACGATCCTTTCGTTCGCGAGGTCGTTCGCCGTTTCGACGGCCGGGTGACCCGAGTCAAGGAGGTGTCCGAGTGAAGGACCCGATGAAGATGCTGCGCCAGGTCCAGCAGATGCAGGACCGCATGAACAAGGTTCAGTCCGAGCTGGAGAGCGAGACGGTCGAGGCCACGGCCGGCGGCGGCGCGGTACGCGTCGTCGCGACGGGTACGCAGAAGCTCGTCTCCGTGACGATCGACCCCGCCGCGGCTTCAGAGGTCGAGATGCTGCAGGACATGGTGGTGGCCGCTGTCAACGATGCGATGGAGAAGTCCAAGCAGCTGGCGGCGTCGAAGATGCAGGCGGTCGCGTCCGGGCTGGGTCTACCCCCCGGTCTCGTGTAGGTCCATTGCCGCAGCTGCCGGAGCCGCTCGAGAGGCTCATCCAGGAGCTTTCGCGGCTTCCGGGCGTGGGACCGAAGACCGCCCAGCGCCTCGCCTTTCATCTGCTGCGCGCCGACCGCCAACGCGCGGACTCGCTCGCGCAGGCGATCGGTGATGTCAAGGCCCGGATCGGTTACTGCGAACGCTGCTACAACATCGCGGAGGGGCCGCTGTGCGCGATCTGCACGTCTTCCCGGCGCGACGCTTCGGTGTTGTGCGTGGTGGAGTCCGCACTCGATGTGCTTGCTGTCGAGAGGACGTCGGAGTTCAACGGCCTCTACTTCGTGCTTCATGGAGTGATATCGCCGATCGATGGCATCGGTCCCGACCAGCTCCACATACCGCACCTGCTGGATCGCGTGCGGGAGGAGGGCGTGACCGAGGTGATCGTCGCCACCGACGCCGACATCGAGGGTGAGGCGACTGCGGTATATCTGCAGCGGGCACTCATGCCCTTGGTAGCGACGGTCACGCGTCCGGCGCACGGACTTCCGGTGGGCGGCGACCTGGAGTACGCAGACGAGCTCACGCTGGCCCGGGCGCTGGCCGGGCGCCGCGCCTTCTAGTGTCGACCCCAAGCCTGTCGGCGCGGCCGGCGCTGCTCTTTGATCTCGACGGCACCCTGGTGGACAGCGTCTATCAGCACGTGCTGGCGTGGCGCGAGGCGCTCGAGACCGAGGGCATCGAACTGTCGGTGTGGCGGATCCACCGGCGCATCGGAATGAGCGGCGGCCTGTTCCTCAAGGCGCTGGATCGCGAGCTTGGCCGCAGCCTCGGCGAAGAGGTGGCTGAACGGCTGCGCAAAAACCATGCGGCGAGCTTCAGGCAGCTGTGGGATCAGATCCGGCCGCTGCCAGGAGCCAAGGAGCTGCTCACGACTCTGACCTCGATGCGTGTGCCCTGGGCGATCGCCACCAGCGGCAGCGAGCAATCCGCCAAGGGTCCACTGGGCTTGCTCGGCATACCTGACGGGACGCCGATCATCACGCGCGACCAGGTGGCCTACGCCAAGCCCAACCCCGACCTGTTCCTCGCGGCGGCGGAACGACTGCATGTGCCGCCAGGTGATTGCTTCGTGGTCGGCGACAGCATCTGGGACCTTCTCGCCGCCCAGCGCGCCGGCGCCCTCGGGGTCGGCCTCCTGTCCGGAGGTTACGGCAGCGAGGAGCTCGTGACCGCGGGCGCATACCGCGTGTATGCCGACCCGGCCGACCTCCTGGGACACCTCGATGAGCTAGGGATCCGCGACTCCGGTTAAGGCTTCCTTGCAATACGAACCCGAACACGGGTAGAATTCCCAGGTTCCCCTGACGGAAGGCTTCGCGCGCCCTAAAAAGGCGCTCGGGGTGTCAGGGGGATCAGCACCTTGACAACTGAAGAGTGGGAAAGACTCTGAGAGTCTTATGACTCAGGGCAAAGGCCTTGGGTCCTCCGTTTTAGACGGAGAGTTTGATCCTGGCTCAGGGTTAACGCTGGCGGCGCGCATAACACATGCAAGTCGAGCGAGGGCTTATCTCCCGCAAGGGAGGTGAGTTCCTAGCGGCGAACGGGTGAGTAACACGTGGGCAACCTTTCCTATCGCGGGGGATAACACCGGGAAACCGATGCTAATA
>VBIU01000064.1 GCA_005880945.1 Chloroflexota bacterium
GCGCTGCACGCAACGCACTCACTGGTTTGAGTGCAGCCGTTCGAGGGCGAACGGGGCGCGGAGCGGCAGGATCACGTTTCGGTCGAGCGGAGTCCCCGCGCGACCGGCAGTGAAACCACCAGCCGGGGCATTGCCCGCCAGCTCTCGATGAAGCCCGGCGAGCTCCGAGCCTTGGTGGTCGACCATCGTGCAAGCGATCGCAAGCATCCCGTCGCCGATGTCGGAGAGCTCCACGACCCGGCCCTGGCACGGCCAGTCCACGAGAGAAGCGGTGGTCACCTCCCAGAAGCCACCGCCCTGCCCGCTCTGATCAGGGCGCGGCTGGACGCGGTTGGCATGGATGTGCCCGTTCAGCCACAGCACGACGTTGGAGAACCTCAACAGCGTCTCGAGCAGCTGGCCGCGATCGACGTGGTCGGAACCCGGCGCAGCTTGATGCGTCCTCTGGTTGGTGAGGCTGTCGAAGCCGTGGTGCGAAAGGATGACCACAAGCCGGTCCTCGCGCCCTGTGCGCACCATCGCTCCGCCGCGAGAGCGGAATGACGAGTGTGCCTCTTCGAGACGTCTCTCGAGCCAGTGGAGCTGGTCGGCGGTGATGCATCCCTGTGCGCCGCCGGCAGGGCAGGCGGTGTCGAGCGTGATGAAACGCACGGCAGGCGTGTCATGAACGTAGTAAGCAGTTCCGCGCTCTCGGTTCTCCTCAGAGAAGCCATGGCCGGACGGGCGCGCTCGGGACCGCAGATGTGCATCGACGAATTCATCGAGCGCGAAAGGCCGCCTCGCCGGATCCGATGTCACATCGACATATGGACCGGTCATGAACACCTCCGGCCGCGCCACGAACGTCTCGACGATCCGGTCCGGGTCGAGCCCGTCCGGCAGGCGGAGCGGCTTGCGCGTGCGGATTGTCGCGGCCGCAAGCGCGGGGTTGACCACGCCGACTCCCTGGCAAACCTCTTCGTGATTGCCATGGCATCCGAGCCAGGGCAGGCTCAGTCCCGCAGCTTGCAGCGGCTGCAGAGCCCGCTCGATCAACCCCGGTATCTGGGGAAACCCAAACGCCGACTGGTGAACGTCTTGTCCCATCTCGCTGCCGTCCGGCTTCCAGAAGAAGTCGTCAGGCCAACCCGCCGCTTGCACTCCTTCATATCCAGGTCCGCCCGAGTTTGGGCTCACGAGTCCGCCCTCCAGCAGGCCGATGAACGCATCGAGCTCGTTGCCCTGCACGTTGTCCACCCCGTCGCCCGTGAAGACGACGAGCTCGAGCGGCCCGCCTGTCACTGGCCCACCGGCGACCTCGTTGAGAGTGCGGACCATGGCGTCGATCGCGTGGGCGTTCAATGCCTCCTGTGCCCGCTGCATTGGAAGGAGCTCGCGAAAGCGTGGATCGGCATATTCCCGGTTGATGAACTCGAACCGCGCCGGCGATTCGACGTCGGTCATGTGCAGGTCGGTGATGTGTGCGATGGATGCCAGCGCCCGTCCAGGTGAGTCGACACGTTCGGACTCAACCAGGTCGAACCGGGTCGCGTGTGGCTCCCCATCCGCCTCGACTATCGAGCGGTATGGGGCGAGCGAGCCGCGACGTTGAACGGGCCCGGCGTCGAGACGGCGATGATGTGTGAGCGCGGGACTAATTTACTTCGGCCGGGGCTGTCTCTTCCCGCGCGATCAGCACGGGATCCTTGCGGATCGCCAGCCGGACGCGGGTGCCGGCCGGGTGTGCTGACGCCTCCGAGGTTGGCAGCTGGGCGAGGATCGTCGTGTCGCCGAGGTCGACGGTGACCCGGCTCGTCGCGCCAAGGAAGGAGACCGCGATCACGGTGCCGATCAGCGGGCCCGGCACGTTCTCGCTGTCGGCAGCCAGGGCGACCGCCTCCGGCCGCACCAGCGCGGTCGCCGGGCCATTGGCGGCATTTGGCTGCACGAGCGGCAGGCGCATGCCCCGCACCTCGACCTCACCGTCGCGCACCACTCCGTCCAGCCGGTTGGTCAGACCGACGAACTCGGCGACGAAAGGCGTGGCCGGCCGCGAATAGATCACTGTCGGCGACCCGAGCTGCTCCAGCCGGCCTTTGTTCATCACCCCGACCCGATCCGCGATGGCGAGCGCCTCCTCCTGGTCGTGGGTGACGAACAGAGTCGTCGTCCCTACCTCGAGCTGGACGCGGCGGATCTCATCGCGCAGGCGAGAGCGCACCTTGGCGTCCAGGGCGGACAGCGGCTCGTCCAGCAGAAGCACTGTCGGCTGGATGGCAAGGGCTCGCGCGAGCGCCACGCGCTGCTGCTGGCCGCCCGAGAGCTGATGCGCATATCGGTTCGCATATGCGGACAGGCCGACCAGCTCCAGCATCTCGCCCGCCCGGCGCTTGCGCTCATCCGGGCCTACCTTGTGGAGGCTCAAGCCGAACGCCACGTTCTGATGCGCGGTCATGTGCGGGAACAGCGAGTACGCCTGGAACACCATGCCCACGTCACGCTTGTTAGCCGGTAGACCGGTGACCTCCTTGCCCGCGAACATGACGCGGCCGCTGTTGGCCTCCTCGAGGCCGGCCACCAGCCGCATCGCAGTGGTCTTGCCGCAGCCAGACGGTCCGAGCAGCGCCACCAGCTCACCTGGCGCCAGCGTGAGGCTGAGGCCGTCGAGGGCCGTGACGCCTGCATAGCTGCGTCGAAGGTCCTCGAGCCGGACCTCGATCCCTGCGCGCGTGTCTCGCATTTCACTCATTGCAGCCTCACTTGGGTTGGTCTACCAGCTCTGCCAGTACCGAAACTCCGGTCATCGACGGGACGAGCGAGCCGGGGATTTCTTCCGCACGTGCAACACGATCCTTCGGCCGGCCGACGTACGACAGGATCATCAGCAGCACGAAGGCGAACACCAGGGATGCCACCGCGACGGCGATCGACGTGCTGGCGCTGACGAGGCCGATGTACAGGATCGCGACCTGAAGGTTCTCGAAATTCAGCAAGTTGGCCATGGTGAACTCGCCGAGGACCAGGGCGACCGCCAGCAGGCAGGCGTTGAGGATGGCACTCGACATGTTCGGGACCACCACCCGAAGCATCACGGTTCCCCACCCGGCCCCGAGGCTGCGGGCCGCCTCGGTGAGCGTTTTCAGGTCGATGGCGGCCAGCCCGGCATCGAGCGTGCGGTACGTGTACGGCAGCACCAAAATGAGATATGCGAACGAGAGCGTGAGTATCGAGTCGCTCAAGTTCACACCGATCCATCGGTAGAGCGGAACCATGCCAACGACCAGGGCGATGGCCGGAACAGTCAGCGGAAGCAGGCAGATGAATTCCAGGATCCGGTTCAACTGCGGGATCCGCAATCGCACCCACACCATCGTCGGCAGGAGCAGGACGAGCATCGCGATCGAGGTGATCGCCGCCAGCTGCAGGGAGACCGAGATCGCGTCCGTAAGCTCGGGGACTTTGATGATAGCCGTCCAGGCTTCGAGCGTTCGCGGCGAAGTCATGGTGTCGCCTCGGGTCGAGAACTCGAACATCGCCCCGATCGGCACCAGAAAGAACAGACCCATGATCAGAAAGACGACGCCACGGAAGATCTGCAGCTTGATTCGGCGCGTCCGCATCAACGAACCGGGTCTTGGGCTACCAGCCCCCCTCGACGTGGCGGCCTCATGCCCCAACAGCAGGCCTCCGCTTCCGACGCCAAGGCTGCGTGGGGGCAGATTGCTCATCGCAGCCACCTCGAAGTCCTGCGCTGCAGCAAGGAGTACAGCACCGTGACGACGGTGACGATGATGATCATCGAGAGGGCCAGCGCCTGCGCGAGCCCGGGCTGGGCCCGGCCCGTCTCGCTGGTCAGCAGGTTGCTGATTGCGAGAGGCACGATGATGCTGCCCTGCGAGACGAGCGCGGCCGCGGTGGCGTAAGCGGAGAACGCGTTCGCGAACAGGAGCAGGGTGCAACCCAGGAAAGACGGCGCCAGCAGAGGCCCCGCCACGTAGCGCCAGTAATGCCACGTGCTGCCGCCGAGGCTCTCGGTCGCCTCGCGCCACTGGGGCCGGACGCCGTCAAGCGCGGGCAGGAAGACGATGACCATCAGCGGCACCTGGAAATACATGTAGACGAGGATCAGGCCGGGCAGCTCATACAACCACGTGCTGCGGGAGAGAGAGTCGATCCCGCGCTGCAGGAGGATTTCGGAGATAAAGCCCACCTGCCCGACTGTGGCGAGGAATGCGAATGCCAGGGTCACACCACCGAACTGGGCGAGCACACCAGACGCGGACGTAACACTGCGCCGGAGGATTCCTCGCGGGTTGCTGGTGACCACCGCGTAGGCGAGGAGCGCCCCCGCCAGAGCACCAACCACCGCGCTCACGGCAGCAATGATCGTGCTGTACAGGAACGCTTTGACCAGGTACGGCTGGTTGATATCGGTGAAGTTGGAGAGAGTGAAGGCGCCGTCCTTGGTCGCGAATGACCCTCCTGTGATGATCAGTGTCGGCAGGAGTAGGAAGAGGCCGCAGTAGGCGAAGAACGGCACCACCCCAAGCCAGGCCAGGGGCAGCCGCCGCCCGGTCCTCATCGGAGGCCGGGCGGCGGTGCTGATCGCCGGATTGCCGGCTGCCGTCAAGAAATGGCCTGGGACCAGTGAGAGGCGAGGTAGGTTCCAGCAGCCGTCTGCTGGTCCTGGGTCGGAAACTGCGGCGTCCCGGTGACGGGTGGCAGCGCTGCCGCTGCGGCCTTGTCAAGGGTTCCAGCCTTCTCCATCGCGGCTTGGCGAACGGGTCGAGCGCCGCCCTTGAGCCACAGGTTCTGGCCTTCGTCAGAGTAGAGGTACTCCTCCCACAGCCTTGCGGCAGCTGGGTGCGGCGCGGTCTTGCTGATCGCCTGCGCGTAGTAGCCGCCGATCGTGGCGTTTTCGGGCACGAAGATCTTCCAGGTCTTCACGTCCTTGCCGTGTGACGTTGAGAGGTAGTCCCACTCGAACAGCACAGGGGTCTGGCCGGCCTTCACCGTGGCGGACGTGCCGACGACAGGCACGAAGTTTCCCTTGGTTTTCAGCGTGTGGAAGAAGTCGACGCCCTTGCTCACGTCGTCGAGCGAGCCGCCGTTGGCTACCGACGCCAGGATCACGCCGTTGAGCGCTTGGTTCGACTGCGTCGGGTCGCCGGCGAGGGCGACCTTGAATCCGGGCTTCAAGAGGTCCGACACCGCGGTTATGGTCCCGCCGGGAACCCGGCTCGTGTCGTAGCCGATGCCCATGAAACCGCCGTAGTCCTGGACCCAAAGGCCCGTCGACTCTTTCTGGCCCGCGAGGATGTCGTTCCAGGTCGACACCTGGTAAGGCGTGAAGATCGACGTGTTGGCGAGCGCGACCTTCATGCCGACGTCAACGACGTCGGGGGCACGGTTGGTGCCCTGCAGCTGCTTGATCGCGTCGACCTCCTGCTGGCTGCTGCCGTTCGGGTTGGCGGAGTCGATGCGGATCCCGTACTTGGCGGTGAAACCGCTGATGATCGCGCCGTAGTTGGCCCAGTCGGGCGGCAGCGCGATGACGTTCAGCTTGCCTTCCTTCTTCGCCGCCGTCACCAGTGCATCCATCCCACCGTTGGCTGCGGCAGAGGTTGCGGTTCCCCACGTGCTGGCCGTGTTGCCGCCCCCGGTTGATCCGCATGCCGCCGAAAGCAGAGTGATGATTCCGAGGACAAGGCCTAAACGATGGATCCGATGCCAGTTCATTCCGTTAGCTCCCCACTTGTATTGGCCGGTGACCGCGTGGACGCCTCGCGCCCAGGTTTGCAGCCGACATGATGCGCCCTCCACGATGCTGTTGCAAGGAGCGCACGGGGCGCACGCGAGTTGAGACTGGCTAACTGTTAGTTCTGGGTCGTCGGGCTGCGATAGCCGAGCCGCCGCGACAGGTCCGCCGCGGCCTCTCGGGTGAGGTCGACGAGCTCGGGCCGGTCGCCTTCCTGGAGGCGGTGAGCGGGCCCCGACACGTCGATGGCGCCCACCACCGCGCCTTCCGCCGAACGCACCGGCGCGGCGATGGCGTCGAGGCCGACCTCCAGCTCCTGGTAGGTGCGAGCAAACCCAGCTTCCACCGCGGCGGTCAGCTGGTCCTCGAGCTCGCCTCGGTCGACGATGGTGTGCGGCGTCCGGCGTTCCAGAGGCCGCGCCAGCAGCCGCTGGCGGACGTCGGGAGGTGCGAACGCGAGGATCACCTTGCCGCTGGCGGTGCAATGGATAGGAGTGCGGCTGCCCAGCCAGTTGACGCTGACCACGGAGGTCGATCCGCTGGCCTGCTCGATAGGGACTATCTCATCGGCGTCCAGGACGTCGAGGGTGACCGTCTCTCCGAGCGCTGCAGCGAGTCGCTCGCAGACGGGGCGGGCCGCAAAGCGCAGATCGAACTCGCCGGTCACGACGCTGGCCAGCTGTGGCAACCGGTGCCCAAGGCGGTACTTGGCGGTTCGAGAGTCGCGCTCCACCAGACCGTGCCGCTCCAGCGTCCCCAGCAGCCGCAGCGCCGTGGAGCGGTGGACGCCGAGATCGCGCGCCACCTCCGCGCCGGCCCGCAAGCCATCGCGCGCCAGCAGGTCCAGGATGGCCACCGCGCGGTCGACTGAGCGGATGAGCGAGGGATCGCGGGGCGGTTTGACCTGGGTCACCCGTTGCTCACTGCGCAACAATACAGCCTTGCGAGGTGCCAGGCGCCAGGGTAAACTTGTTGGTCTCTGAGCATCTGTTGAGCAATGCGCAACAATTCCAGTCGCCTCCCATCGCCTGGCTTGATATAGCTTCAAGGCCGGGAGGCCCCGCCGGCCTCCCTTACGGAACTTGCGTCATACAAGGAGGAACGGCATGAGCCGAGAAGAGGAGATTCGCGCCGGCCTGTTCGACAACACTCTCAACGGTCGCGCGCCCGAGGTCAAAGCCCTCACCGAGGAGGGCCTGGCCCTCCACATGGATCCCATGGACATCCTCTTCAAAGCGCTGATCCCGTCGTTGGAAGAGGTCGGGCGGCGCTTCGAGAAGGGCGACTTCTTCGTCCCCGAGATGCTGATGGCGGCCCGAGCGATGCAGGGCGCCTTGACCCTCCTTCGACCGCTCATCGCCGAGACCGGCGCCCAGCCGGTCGGCCGGTATGTCATCGGCACAGTGAAAGGGGACATCCACGACATCGGCAAGAACCTCGTCGTGATCATGCTCGAAGGCGCGGGCTTCGAGGTCTTCGACCTCGGCGTCAACACGCCTCCCGAGAAGTTTGTCGAGGCGGTGATCGCCCACAAGCCCGACGTCCTGGGCTTCTCGGCCTTCCTCACAACGACCATGCCGATGTTCAAGGTCAACATCGAAGCGCTCAAGAAGGCCGGCATTCGAGACCAGGTGCACATCGCGGTCGGCGGCGCGCCAGTGACCGAGGAATATGCCAAGCATGTCGGCGCTGACAGCTATGCGCCTGACGCTTCGATGGCCACGCGCCAGGCGAAGCAGCTGGTCGGAGCGCGGAACGAAGCCTCGCAGGGCGCCCAGGCATTGGAGCAGGCTGTCAAGCTGATCGACGACACGCTGAAGAAGGGATAGTGGAGACAGTCCTGAGCTCCCGCGGCCGCAAGGTCGTGGTGTCGATCGACCGCCCATTCGTGATCATCGGCGAGCGCATCAACCCGACCGGTCGCAAGGTGCTGGCGGCCGAGATGAAGGACGGCAGGATGGACCGCGTCCGCTCTGACGCGATCGCACAGGCGGCCGCCGGCGCGCACATGCTCGACGTCAACGCCGGCATTCCCGCGCTCGACGAAGCCGCGCTCTTGGTCGCTGCCATCAAGGCAGTCGCGGAGGTCACCGACGCGCCCATCTGCATCGACTCTTCTGTGATCGAAGCCCTGGAGGCGGGTCTTGCCGCCTATGAGGGCAAGGCCCTGGTCAACTCGGTCACCGCCGAGGAGGAGCGGATGGAACGAATCCTCCCGCTCGTCAAGAAGCACGGGGCAGCGGTCATTGGGATGGCGAACGATGAGACAGGCATCTCGATGGTGCCCGAGGAGCGGCTCGCGCTGGCGCGCCGAATCATCGAGCGGGCGGGCGATCACGGCATACCCCAGGAGGATGTGATCATCGACCCGATCGCGATGACCGTCGCGGCGGACCCGACGTGTGGGGTCGTGACGCTCGAGACCATGAGGCTCATCCGCGACCGGCTCGGCAACAACATGACCTGCGGCGCTTCCAACGTCTCGTTTGGGCTACCCGATCGCGCCACTGTCAACGCTGCCTTTCTGCCGCTCGCGATGCATGCGGGCCTGACTTGCGCGATCACCAACCCTCTCGTTCCCGAGGTCCGTAGAGCTGTGCTGGCCGGCGACCTTCTGCTCGGGCACGACGAGTACGCGATGCGATGGATAGCGAGCTACCGCGCGGAGGCAGCGCGGCAGGTGGCCCGGGAGGGTGCGGCCCCAGCATGATCCAGCGCAAGCTGGAGGTGATCTACCAGCCGTTCGACCGCACCACAAGGGTGCCGCCTGGGACCACTCTCTTCAGCGCCGCGCATTGGATCGGCCTGCCCATCGATTCGACCTGTGGCGGCCGGGGCACTTGTGGCAAGTGCAAGGTGCGTGTGATCGAAGGCGCAGCGGAGGTTACCACTGCAGACCATCGCCTCCTGCGCAAAGAGGAGCTCGATGGCGGCTGGCGGCTTTCGTGTCAGGCGCGGATCTATGAGGACATGGTGTGCGAGGTGCCACAGCTGCTGCGGGTGCCGAAGGCAGCAACGATGGGCCTCGGCCGGCTCGTCATCCTCGACCCGAACGTTCGCAAGGTCTATCTCGAGCTTGCGGAGCCGACGCTCGAAGACCAGCGCAGCGACGTGATGCGCCTGGGTGACGCGCTCACCGCCGAGGGCCACGACATGGCGGCGGGAGTCGCCGTGCTGCGCACGATTCCAAGGGTCCTGCGAGATTCCGGATTCAAGGTGACGGCAGTGCTGGCCGGCGAGCAGCTGGTCGCGCTCGAGCCGGGCGACACCACCGACGAGAGCTTCGGCGTCGCGTTCGACGTCGGCACGACCACTCTTGTGGGAACGCTCATGAACCTCCGAACGGGGATGGCGGCCGGCGTGCTCTCAACGCTCAACGGCCAGGCGCCGTTCGGCGCCGACGTCATCTCACGCATCAGCCACGGGATGAACGGCCCTGACTCCGTCCTCGAGCTGCAGACCGCCGTCGTGACCACGATGAACACGATCCTCGCCGACCTGTATGAGCAAACCGGCGTGTCGCCGGCCCGCACGTATGAGGCGGTGGTCGTCGGCAACGCGACAATGCTCCACCTGCTTTTCGGCATCGACCCAAGCCCGCTCGCGGTCATGCCGTTCACGCCTGCATTCATGGAGCCGCTTCTCATCGCCGCCCGCGAGGTCGGGCTGGACATCCATCCAAACGGTTTCCTGCAGACACTGCCGGCCCTCGGCGCTTACGTCGGTGCGGACATCGTCGCCGGCGTGCTGGCGACCAGCGTCGTCCGCGAAGACAAGCTCCGGGTGTTCGTAGACGTCGGCACGAACGGGGAGATCGTCCTCGGCAGCGCGCAGCGCGCGCTCGCCACTGCCGCGCCCGCCGGACCCGCGTTCGAGGGCAGCCAGATCCGCTGCGGCATGCGCGCCACCGAAGGGGCGATTGAAGGCGTGCAGCTCGGCGACACCGTCGAGCTGCAGGTGATCGGGGGCGATGTGCGTGCCATGGGCATCTGCGGCTCGGGCCTGGTCGACGCGGTGGCGCAACTCCTCCATGTCGGGCTCCTGGACCACTCCGGTCGCATGAAAGGCGCTGGCGACGTTCCCGGCCATCCATTGGCGGACCGCCTCATCGACGTCGACGGCGTGCGCGCATTCCTCCTCGCCGACGGCGTATTCCTCACACAACGAGATGTGAGGGAGCTGCAGTTCGCAAAGGGCTCGATCGCGACAGGAATCAAGGTGTTGATGGACATCCTCGGCGTCGAGACCAAGGATCTCGACCAGGTGTTGCTCGGCGGCTCGTTCGGCTCGTACCTGAACCCGGAGAGCGCGAAGATCATCGGCCTCGTGCCGCCGGTCGACCTCGACAAGATCATCGCAGTCGGCAACTCGGCCGGCGAGGGAGCCAAGATCGCGCTGCTGTCGTACCGCGAGCGGCAGGTCGCCTTCGAGCTGCCCTCCCGCATCGAGTACGTCGAGCTGTCGGGCCGAGCCGACTTCAACGACGCATTCGTGTCAGTCCTTCAGTTTCCGCACCTGGAGCTGGTCGGTTGAGCACCGCTTTCGTCATTTGTGGCGCACTTGGAGCTGAGGTCAAGGACATCGTGGATCGCCGCGGTTGGGATGTCGACATCTATGGCTTGTCGGCGATGCTCCACCTGTACCCCAAGAGGATCGTCGACGAGCTACGCGACAAGCTGCGCTCGTTGCGACCGCAATACGATCGGCTTGTCGTCGTGTACGGCGAGTGCGGCACCAACGGCCGCCTCCAACCCGTGCTGGATGAGGTGGGCGCCTCGCAGGTCAGAGGACCGCATTGCTACGAGATGCTCGCCGGCACGGACCTTTTTCACCAGGTGTCGGAGGAACGGCCCGGAACCTTCTTCCTCACTGACTGGCTCGTTCGCAACTTCGATCGCGCAGTGATCCGCGGATTGGGTCTCGACCGCGACCCTGAGCTGATGCCGATGCTCTTCGGCGGCTACGAGGCTGTGCTGTACCTACGTCAGGTGCCCAACCCGCGTCTGGCGGCCAGGGCCCAAGAGATTGCCGCTTACCTTGGGCTACCGATGGAGATTGTCGACGTTGGACTGGGCGAGCTCGAGGAACGTCTGGCTGAACTGGTCGAGGTCGATGGTTCGTGCCAACCAACGCCCCTCTCCCCGGAGGGGCGAGGGCAATAGTGGCCAGCTACCAGGTGACTTACTGGAAGCACATTCCGTCCCAGGTCAAGGCGTGGGACGAGAGCGCCGAGGTCAAGGGCATGATGCCGGACCGCTTCCAGGTCGCGATCGACGCCTACTCGATGCGCGAGGGCTCAACGGACATGGACGCCTACCTGGAGGGTTGGCGCCGGGGGACGATCGAAGAGCGCCCCGGCACGCCGGCGGAGGTCCTTGCCGCAGTCATCAAGGAGCTCGACGAAGCCAATCCGAGAGCGCGCTTGATGAGCAGCCCTTAGGGCTGGTTTCCGAGGGCGTCCGCCTGGTCGTTCGCGGTCTTGGCAATTCGCCTCGCCTCATCAAGCCTCGGGTCGCGACCGCCGGCCAGGTTGGAGGCGATCAACCTCGAAGCTGCTGTGGCGCCAGCCGCCGCTATCGTCGCCGCCACAGTCGCGTCAGCGCGCAGATTTGGATTTCCGTGCGCAGCGACCTTGCCCGCGAGCTCGACAGTTTCCGCGCCCAGCCGCACTATCGCAAGCGGCACGTCCACCGTCGCTTCGCGAGCAGGCTTGACGCTGCGTTCGCGCGCGGCGCCGCGCAGCCCCTTTGCGGCTCGACTCGCTTCGACGAAGGACATGTAGGCATTCGCGTCCGCGTCCACCAGCTCTTCGGCGCGCAGGCGCAGCGCGTGCGCCGCGTCGAGCGCGGCATTGGCACTTGCCCATTGTCCAGTCGACAATCTCGACGCTTTCTCCAGCAGCGCTGCCGCCAGAGCGATGACCGCGGCTGCCGCAGACCCGCCCGCCGGGACGGGCTGACCTGAGGCGAGGCCCGCGAGGAGCGCGCTCACCCGGCCATCCGGTCCGCTCAGCTCAGTCGTCGCCGATCTCCAGCTTGCGCTTTGCGATGTGCTCACGCAGCTGCTCGTCGACGCCCGGGTCGATGCCGGGGTCCGGATACTCCTCCAGCACCTTCTTCCAGCGCGCGGCAGCGACAACGTCCGCGGTTTTGGCACCCATCCGGTTCCACCGGTCGAAGTTCTCGGTGGACGAGATCCACGGCCTGTAGAAACCCGTCCTGTAGTTGCGCAGCGTGTGCTCCGCCCCCAGAAAGTGGCCGCCCGGCCCCACCTCTCTCAGCGCATCCATGGCCATGCCCTCCTCATCCACAGGCAGGCCGCGCTGAAGGATCCACTCGAACATGCGCAGGGCTTCGACGTCGATGATGAATTTCTCATAGGACGCGAGCAGAGCGCTTTCGAGCCAGCCGGCTGCGTGCAAGACGAAATGGACGCCACCGAGGATGGTCGGCCACATGCACATCATCGATTCGTATGCGGCCTGGGCATCGGGCGATTTGGAGGATGTCAGCGCACCGCCGCCGCGGAAAGGTATTCGGTAGTGGCGTGCCATCTGAGCGCTTGCGAGAATTCCCATCGCCGACTCGGGCGTGCCAAAGGCGGGGCTGCCGGACTGCATATCTGTATTGGTGAGGAACGATCCGTACACGCATGGGGTGCCGGGACGCATGAGCTGCACCAGCGCGATCCCCGCCAGCGCCTCAGCCGTCTGCTGAGCCACAGTGCCGGCGAGGCCCATAGGTGACATCGCGCCTGCCATCAAGAACGGCGTCACGATCACCGGCTGGCCGGCGTCGGTGTACTCGAGGAGCGCGCCCAGCATGCGGTCGTCGTAGCGAAGCGGGCTGTTGACGTTGATCAGGCTGATGACGGCGGGTGCTTCCTCGATCTTGTCCCGTCCTCCGAGCAGGATCGAGGCCATCTCGATCGTGTCACGCGCGTTCTCGGCTGAGATGACGCTGCCCATGAACGGCTTGTCGGTCCAGCGCATGTGCGAATAGAGCATGTCGAGGTGGCGCGTGCCGAGCGGCAGATCCTCGGGCTCGACAGTGGTCCCGCCCGCGCAGTGGATCTGGTCGATGGCCTGCGCCATCTTGTCGAAGTTGTTGAAGTCTTCGATGGTGGCACCGCGACGCCCGCGCTCGAGGTCCGTGATGAACGGTGGTCCATACACGGGAGCGGTGACCATGTTGTCGCCGCCGAGCGTGACCGTCCGCATCGGGTTCCGCGCCTGGAGTGTGAAAGTGGAGGGGGTCTTGGCGGCCATCTCCATCACGAAGCCTCGGTCGAAGCGCACCCGCATCCCGTCGACGGCCATCCCGGCGCTGCCGAAGATCTCGCGGGCGCGGTCGTGGAGGAAATCGACGCCGATCTCCTCCAGGATGGTCATCGCCTGCTCGTGGATCGCCTCGACGTCCTCGCCAGACAGGATGTCGTAGGGCTTCAGGCGGTTCTTCCACATAGCAATCAAGTTTGCATCACCGGCTTAAACCATCCGCTTCCGAGCCGGCCTGTGCTAACGTAAGAGTCGCCCATTGGGGTGCTTGGTCCCGCCTGCGGACCCTCTTTTGAACTCAGTTGACTCCCATTTCACGCCCAATCAGCCTGTGGCGAACCCCTAGGTCCGCTTGATGTGAGCACGCCCAACCCCGGCGACGTCCTACCACTCTGGAACCCGGATATACCGGGCGAGGAGATCCAGGCCGGCCGCCTCGGCATCCGGGTGCGCCCCGGCACACCTGCTGCGCTCAAGGTCTCGGCGCTCGAAGCCGCGGGCGGCGCCGAGCTGCTCAGGCAGGTCCTCGAGGAGCAGCGGATCATCGACGGCACCTACACCGTCGTCAAGCCGGAGAAGCCCCTCGAGTTCGTCGGCCAGGTCAAGCAGACGCTGCTGACCGGCAGGCTCGGGCGCACTCCGCAAGGACTGGCTCTCGAGATCACCGACTGGCAGGACCTGGACGGCGAGTTTGAGATGGAGAAGAACCGCCTCCGGCTCCGCTACCAGGAGCTGCTGCTGGTGAAAGAATGGGACGGCGAGCTGGAAAGCTTCACCGCGATAGCCCTGCGCGAGCAGGCCAAGACCCTGCCCATCCTCGACTCGACCATGCGATTCATCGAGCACCTCCGCGACTATCGCGAGAAGCTCGCCGAGGCCGCCGTCCGGCGTTACGAGGCCACCGAGCAGTGGATGGAGTGCCCGAAATGTGAGGCTGAGGTGCCCACCGCCAGCAGCATCCACTGCCCCGAGTGCGGCGAGGACATGCGCGGCGGCGAGTACGTGCGCGCCGTCCTTCACCTGGTCGACGATGCGGACGGCCGGATCTATCGCGGCATCGATTCCCTCACGGTGCGCTCGGCGGGCTTCCCCGAGTACCGGGGCATGTCCCTCGACCGCATCCAGGGCTCCAACCTCTGGGTCAGCTTCCGCCGTTACGACCCACTTCCGGATGAGGGCATCGTGCTGCCCACAGCCAGCGTCGAGATGTTCGAGGCGCAGCGCTCGGTCATCCGCCAGCTGCAGATCGGCAGCCCGCGCACCGGGGCGCTCGCGGCCGAGCTGGCCGACACCGGCTGGTTGGGCAGCCCGCCACGCGTGCAGCTCGACGGCAAGAAGGCCCACCACCTGCCCGATCCGAACGAAGAGCAGGCCGAGGCAGTGGCGCGCGTCATGGGCATGCGACCGGGCCAGCTCTATCTCATCCAGGGCCCGCCTGGAACCGGCAAAACCACCGCGATCGTCGAGTCGATCCGGCGGATCCTCGGGCGCAACCCGAGCTCTTCGATCCTGCTCTCGTCGCACTCCAACGACGCTGTCGACACCGGCCAGGAGCGCCTGCTCGGCTTCTCCCACGTGCGGCAGGCGCGCATCGCCGAGCCGGGCAAGGTGCCCCGGAGACTGCGACCGACCCTTGTGGAGGGCGACGACCTCGAGCCGTACAACCTCGTCGCGGGCACCTGCAACAGGCTCGCCATCGACTCGCGGCTTCGATTCAAGATCTTCGACTGGCTGATCCTCGACGAGGCGAACAAGGTCCGGGCAAACGAAGCCCTCGCCCTGATGCCCCTGGCCAAGCGCTGGGTCATGATCGGCGACCTCAAGCAGCTGCCCCCGGTCATGGAGGAGGCGGCATCGACGTTCAAGATCGAGCAGCCGCTCGACGAGATGGTGCGCGACGACAGCTTCTACGGCTGGATCTGGGACAAGGTGCCGGCCAGCTCGAAGATCATGCTGCCGCGGCACGACCGCATGCGCGAGCCGATCGGAAGCGTGGTCTCCGACCTGTTCTACGAGGGCAAGCTCATCCATGAAGCGCCGCACCCGCGCATGCCGCTGCCGTGGCCGTTCGATCGAGAGCTCGTGTGGGTCGACACCGGAGCGCAGGACGAGTACCGCGATGCGCAGCGATCAGTCGCCAACGAGTTCGAGGTGGCGCTCTGCAAAGACATCACCTCGATCATCCGGCGCCGAGTCCGCAAAGCCAAGCTCGCGGTCATCGCCATGTACGCGTCGCAGGTCAATCGCCTCGTGTCGGCGCTGAAGGGAATCGTGCCGCCGGATGACGTCGAGTCTGTGGATGCCTTCGAAGGCCGCGAGTCGGACGCTGTGATCCTTTCCCTGGTGCGTTCGAACGATCGGGCCGCCATCGGATTCCTCAACGATCCCAACCGTGTCAACGTCGCCATCTCTCGGGCCAAGAAGCTGCTCGTGATCGTCGGCGACTCCAAGACCGTGATCGGCGGCGCGCCCGAGCTTTTCGGTCCGCTGTTCGAGCACGCCAAGGCGGAGGGCCTGGTTGCGGGAGTTGGCGCGGTCGTGACCGCCTGCCAGCGAGTGGGCATCCGATCCCAGGTGCAGCGGCTTTCGCGCCCGCACCGCGGCGAGCGGCGTTCCCGACGGCGCCGGAGAGGTCAGCGGGCGCCGCTCGACGGCGCCACCAATGGCGAGGCGCTCGCGGGCGAGCCCTCGGACCTGGTGACGGCGACCAGCGACTCCCAGCCAGAGATCAGCTCGAACGGCGGATCGGATCTGCCGCTCTCCACGCCGGTGCAGCTCGAGGATCACGCTCCACACGTCACTGCGCCACTCGAGCTGCCCACGGAGACCGACCCTCCGCTTTAAGCTTCGTACGACGAAGTGGCCGACGAGTGCGTGTTCTGCGAGATCCTGCGAGGCGATTCCCCGGCCACCTTCGTGCACCAGGACGACACCGTCGTTGCGTTCATGGACATCCAACCCATCACCCATGGGCACATGCTCGTCGTCCCGCGTGAGCATGCGGTACTGATGTCAGACCTCAACGAGACCTCCGCGATGCGCACGTTCAGAGTGGCTCGGAACCTGGCCGCAGCAGCGCGGCACACCCTTGGCGCCGGCGGCGTGAACCTGTTCGTCGCCGACGGCGAGGTCGCGTTTCAGGACGTGCCCCATTTCCACGTGCATGTCATCCCGCGCTACCCGAACGACGGGTTCGGCCTTACGTTCCCGCGGAACTACACGGAGCCCCGCAGCCGTGCGGAGCTGGAGACCATCGCCTCCGCGCTTCGCGGCGGAGCCGGGTAGCGCCGCAGTCTAAGCGACCCTCCGTAACGCGGCTGGGCCGATCCGCGTAACACACCTGTGGCGATAACATCGGCAACTCACGTGCTCAAACGACTCTGCCGCCTCGCAGCCTTGACAATGGTCGCGGCGTCGTGCGCCGGCAGCGGCCCCCCCGCCGCGGTCGAGTCGCCTTCGCCTGTCGACGGAGCCCTGTCTCAAGGCCTCATCGCATACGCGGGTGCCAGAGGCGTCGGAGTCCTCGACCCGGCCACCGGCAAGGCGATCGTGGTGGCGCCACTGCCGGCCGGCTCGGCGTTCAAGGTCTCGGGGCCGGTTTGGGCACCGGCTCCCGGCTTGCCCTACCCCGTCCTTTATTTCACGATTCACGACGACCGCCCGGCCGAGAGCAGAACCACGAGCGGCGTCGTGCCGTATGACTGGCTGTTCCGAGTCGACCCATTCGCTGGGGTGATCACCCCGGTGGCGGCGTCGTACGACTTTCAGAGCGAGGGACCCTTCGGGCTGGTCGCAAACAGCCACTACCTCGCCCTGACGGTGGGATGCTGCACCACGTACGAGGTCGATGCGCTCGACCTCACCAAGTCATCGTCCGCACTCAAGGTGGTGACCAAGCCGCCGACCCAGACCGCTCTGTTCAGCGAGGGAGCCGCGCCTGGCGTCAGCGGACTAGTCGCCGTGCGCGCCTTCGCGACCGGCCTGTGGTACTGGCTCGACCTGGACGCCAACGTCCTTCACGCCTTCCCTTTGAAGCTCGGCCCTGACGACGGTCCTATCGCAATCAGCGCCGATGGCACGACTGTCGCCGTGTCGCGCCCCGATCACGGGCCGATCATTCAGCCCATAGACGTGACGGTGCCGTCTGGGTCCTCTCCGGCTGCCGGCAGCTCGCCGACGCCGACGACCACGACGCCCCACCCTGCTTCCAAGCCCCGTGCTTTGAACTCCAAGCTTCCCCATGCCGACGGGGTGGCTTGGAGCCCTGACGCTTCGCTCCTCGCGCTCGCGGTCAGCGGACGGCTGCAGATCTACAGCGCGTCCGGAAAGGACGGAACCCCGGCCGCCAAGACGTACCTGACGGGCTCGGGGGTAAGCGGCGTCGACTGGTCTGAGGCGATCCACGGCCAGAGCTTCGCGTCGGTCAAGCCCGCTACCGCCCCGCAGCCGGTCGTCGACGCCCTGCTGAAGTCGACCAAGCTTCCCGCAGCCGCAGACACGTCCGCCAACCGTCCGCTGACAAAGGTGTATGTCTGGCAATACGACTCCAGCAAAGCCTCACCGATCGCGACGATCGCCGACGCGACGGCGACCGTGCTGCAGCAGTACCCGCCGATGGCCGCGGCAGTTGCCTTTCACCACTGGGCCCCTTCCGCCAGCTGGGCGCTGAGCGGTGGCTGTTACCGCTATCGGGTGGTCATCAAAGGCAGCATCCCCCCGGTTGCCTTCACGTTCGGCCTTGGTTCGAACGAGCCCTGCAAGAAGGCGTCGCCCTAGCGCATCAGCCGCCCGACCTACGATTGATCAGTGTCGGACATCGACTTTCTCGCTCGCCATGCGGCAACGATCCCGGCCAAGATCGCGCTCGTATCCGGCACCAGGGTGGTCGACTTCGAGTCACTGAACCGTCGTTCCATCCAGGCGGCCAACGTCTTCCGGAAGTTGGGCTGCGAGCTCCACGACCGGGTCGCGGTGATGTCGTTCAACTCCATCGAAGGCTTCGAGATCTCGAACGGGTTGCGCAAGGTGAACCTGGTCGGCGTGCCCGTCAACTATCGGTTGCGCGGCGCTGAAGTCGCCTACGTCTTGAACGACTCAGGGGCCAAGGTGGTGGTGGCCGGTCGAGAGCTGGTCGACTTCGTCGACGCAGCGCGCGGCGGAGTTGACCACGACGCTCGCTTCATCGCCCTCGGCGAACGAACGCCGGAAGGATGGCTCTCGTATCGAGGGCTGATGGACGAAGGTTCCGACCAGCCGCCCGAGGATTCCGGCGGTGGCGCCCTGGGCGCGTCGATGATCTACACGTCGGGCACGACGGGGCATCCCAAAGGCGCGTGGCGTCCCAACGGGGTGAACATCGAGAACGTCCTCCAGGTCATCTCCATCTTCGAGCTCGGCGAATCCGACGTTCACCTGATGTGCGGGCCCGGCTACCACAGCGCGGTCTCATTCTTCTCGGCGCTCCACCAGGTGCTTGGGGCCACTGTCGTGGTGCAGCCCAAGTTCGATGCTGACGACGCTCTCGACCTGATTGAGCGTCATCGCGTGACGACCTCGTTCATGGCACCAACATTGCTGCAGCGGCTGGTCGATGCGCAGATTCGCAATCCGCGCGACGTCTCGTCGCTGCGGGCGCTCATCCTCGGCGCCGCGCCCTGCCCGCATGCGCTGAAGGTGCGCGCCGAGACTGCCTTTGGTCGAGTGCTGTGGGAGTTCTACGGCGCCACCGAGACCGGCATCAACACGGTGCTCCGGCCAGAGGATCAGCTGCGCAAGCCCGGGTCGTGTGGCACCGCCGTCCCCGGCCAGGAGATCCGGCTGGTCGGCGCGGACGGCGCGGAGGTCGCCGACGGCGAGCCCGGAGAATTCATGGTGCGCAACACGTGGCTCGCCGAGTATTACCAGCGTCCGGACGCGACCAGCAAGAGCCTGCATGACGGCTTCTTCTCGGTCGGCGACGTCGCGTATCGCGATTCCGAGGGGTATTACTTCATCTGCGACCGCCAGGTCGACATGGTCATCTCGGGCGGCGTCAACGTCTACCCAGCGGAGGTCGAGGCGGCCCTTCACGCGCACCCCGCGGTTCTGGATGCTGCCGTCATCGGCGTGCCCGACGAGCAGTGGGGTGAGGCGGTGAAGGCGGTCGTGCAGCTCCGCCCCGGTGCGAGCGCGACACCGGATGAGCTGATCGCTTTTACCGCGGAACGCGTTGCGGGTTACAAGAAGCCGCGGTCGGTCGACTTCGTCGACGAGCTGCCTCGGGATGCCGCCGGCAAGCTGCTGAAGCGGAGGATCAGGGAACCCTACTGGGCTGGGACCGGGCGCCGAATATAGGCTGTCCCAGCTAACGCCCCTCTTCCGTCAGGCCCGCTTCGCGGGCGTGACACCCTTCCCACCTGCAGGAGGGAGAGACCCAGCTCACGCCCTCTTCCGTCAGGCCCGCTTCGCGGGCGTGACACCCTCCCCCCTAGCGGGGGGAGAGACCCAGCTCACGCCCCTCTTCCGTCAGGCCCGCTTCGCGGGCGTGACACCCTCCCCCCTAGCGGGGGAGACCCAGCTCACGCCCCTCTTCCGTCAGGCCCGCTTCGCGGGCGTGACACCCTCCCCCCTAGCGGGGGGAGGGCTAGGCCAGTAGCTTGCGAAGGTGCTGGAGTGAGCGGCTGATCGTCCCCAGGGGGCGATCCTCCGCTGAAGGCAGCCTGGTGTCCTGGTCCAGCGTGTACCAGCCGCGATAGCCCGCGTGGCGCAGAGTCTCGACGACTCGGTCCACGCTTGCGTCTCCTGTGCCCAGCGGCTTGAACAGGTCCCCAGACACAGCCTCCGCGTAGTCGAGGCCGTACTCACGAACCTGGAGTGCCAGGCTGCCGTCGATGTCGTTCAGGTGCACGTGCTGGATGCGGCCTGCGGCCAGCTCGAGCACTTCGACCGGATCTGCGCCCACCAGCACCAGATGGCCAGTGTCGAGGCAGAGTCCGGCCTCGGTGCCGACCAGGAGCCGCTCGATGTCGCCAGGACCCTGGATCATGCTGCCGTAACGCGGCTGCACCGCAAGGCGCAGCTTGTGCCTCGAGCAGACGTGCTGCACGGATCCGATGAGATGAAGCAGATGAGCCCACCCCATGCTCGAGAGGACGATGCCGTGTGCGAAACCCGCGGTCTTCGGGGCCATCGCCGACAGGATCAGGGTTTCGGCGCCGAGAGCTGCCAGCCAGCTCGCCTGGCCGTCGATGTGCGCCAGCTCAGGGCCGCCGATGTCGTGATGGTGGAGGATGGCGTGCGCCGGACCCGCGACGACACGGAGACGATGCTGTTTCAGGATCGGTTTCACCTGGTCGCTCCGGTCGGGCAGAAAGCCCGGCGGGCCGGCCTCGATCGCTCCCTCGCCAACCGCCGCGGCCTCTGACAGGACGCGCTCGGGCTCGAGCTGATGGCCCCAGCCGGGTGCATCGCTCACGCCCCATGACGCAGGCGACAGGGCGATCCGAGGGCCAGGCTTCTTGCGGGTCAGCCGAGGAATCGTGCGCGCGATCACGGCGCAGAGATTACCTGTCGGCCCGATGAGCCGCCGAATGGCCGGTGCTAGGCTCACGTCGGGGTGACGGCGATGGATGATTTCGACCTCGAGCTGCGCGCCGGGACGCTGGACGACGCCGAGATCGTGGCCGACCTGGAGGCGGCGCGAAACCCCGAGGACCCCCGCGACCCGATGATGCTCAGGCACTGGTGGACGGCCGGACGACCGCCCGACGAAGTCCACATGGAGCTGGTTGCTGAACGGGAGGGCGCCGCCGTCGCCTTCCTCGGAGCGGGCCACGATCCGTGGGACACGATTCCGAAGAGATTCGGCTGGCTCCGTCCCCTGGTGCATCCGAAGCACTGGTCCTTGACGCGATTCGGACAGCTCATCGATGCCGGCGAGTCGTGGCTGCGCGAGGAACAAGGCGCCATCGCGGTGGCGCGCCTGCGCGAGAGCTTCCGTGACGAGCTCCGGATTTTCGAGGATCGTGGTTACCGCGAGGTCAGGCGCTCGAAGGTGTCGGAGCTCGACCTAGTTGCCGGCCGAGAGCATCTCCTTGCGAGCGCCGGGCGCTCTCGCGAACAGATGAAGAAGCAGGGCGTGCGGTTGATGACGCTCGACCAGGATGACGACCCCGATCGGATGCGCAAGCTGTACGAGCTCAGCAAGGCGGCGGAGCAGGACATCCCCACCACTGTTCCGTTGCGGCCGCCGCCCTACGACGAATGGCACCGCTTCTGGTTCGAGAACCCGGGGATCAGGCCGGATAGATACTGGATCGCGCGCAAAGGCGACGAGATCGTCGGGCTTTCCGTGATCGGGTTTCCGCCCAAGCGCGGCTTGCCCTGGACGTTTTTCACCGCGACCTCGCGCAGCGTCCGCGGGCAGGGCGTGGCGCGAGCTCTGAAATGTGAGACCGTGGCGCAGGCGATCTCGCTCGGAGCGCAGAGGATTCGAACAAACAACGACGGCGCCAATGCGCCGATCCTCCACCTCAACACAGAAATGGGCTACCGGCCCATCGACCCGGTGATCGAGCTGCACCGCGAGCTGGGCACGTGAGCGAGCCCTATGGCGTGAAGGCTCTGTCTGACCTCTACAGGGAATGGGCGTCGACGGGGATGGTCGCGAACATCGGCACCCGATTGGTCGAGGCCACTGCCGGCAGCCTGGTTCTCGAAGGGAACATGACAGGCGAGGCCCACGGCTTTCCAACCGGGCGCGGGTTGATCGTTCACGGTGGCGCCATCGCGACCCTGGCGGACGAAGCGCTCGCGTCGGTCGCGTTCACGCTTGCTGAAGAAGGCGAGACGACGACGACCGCAGAGCTCAACGTCGATTATTACCGTCCGTGCTCGCCAGGTCGTCTGATCGTGCGCGCCTCGGTGCGCCACCGCACGCGACGGCTTGCGTTCTGCCAGGCGAGCGTCGAGAAGGATGGCGAGATCGTGGCGGAGGCGCGAGCTGTAATCGCTTACGTCAAGGCCTGAACGCGCTCGGCAGCAGAACCATGCTCCAGTGGAGGCCGCCGTCCTGGGTGAACTCGACCAGCGGCCTGTCGCCGGCCATCGCTCCGAACCATGCATGACTCGAGTCGATGAATTGAAGCGTGCCAGGCAGCGGCTCGGGGACGCCCACGGCTCGCTTTCGAGTCCAGGTCTTGCCCGCATCCGAGCTGGTCGACTGCGCGCCTGAGCCGATCCACCACCAGTTGAGGTCGTCGACGTAGCCGACCGCGCCATCCGTGGAAGGAGGCAGGATCGCGGTCCACGACGCACCTCCATCCACCGAGCTCAGCTGGAACTGGTTGGTGAGCTGCGTGTCGACGAACGGCCCCGGGTTCACGTGCTCGATGGACGCATAGCGATATGGGCTCACGTCCGCGTACACATAGGTGACGGGGCGGCCGCCGTCCCATGTGGCCACGCGGAGCGGCGGGTAGCCGATCAGGACACCGCCTGCCGCTGAACGGCCCGGGGGCGGTGCGATACCGACGACGGTGGTCATGACGCCGGAGCCTCGCGTGGGGTGCGCCGCCACGAAGAATTGCCCCCTCGTGATCGAGCCGCCCTGAGCTGCGGGCCAGCCTCCGGGCGGCTCGGGCAAGCGGACCCGACCCCAGGTGGCGCCGCCGTCCTCTGTCTTGTAGGCATCCGGCTCCGTCGACTGGCTGTAAAGCCAGCCGTCACTCGGATTGGCGAACAGGACGCGGTACGCCCAGTCCGAGTACTGCACGGGACTGCCGAGGTCGGACCAGGTCCTGCCGCCATCCTCGGTGCGGAGGAGCGCCTCGCCCTCCGTGGGATCCTGCGCCAGCAGCCACCCGTGGTCGGCGTCGACGAAATCCGCGGACCAGATGTAGCCGCCGTACTGGGTCAGGTGGTGCCAGTCCCAAGTCCGTCCGCCGTCGGCGGTCTGGTACAGCATGGCCTGCGGCCCGAGCAGCACCACGACCCCGTTTGCTGGATCGAAAAATCGCAAGTACTCGCCGATGATCCCGGCCGGCCCGCCAAGCTGTCGGGTCCAGCTCTCGCCCGCATCGGCCGTGTGCAGAAGGGTGAAGTCGTGGGGCCGGCTCTCGACGATGACCCATCCTGTCGTCGCACTGACAAAATCGACAGCCGCCAGCTGGGTCGCGACGGCAGCCTTGCCCGTGGGCGCCGACAAGACCCGACCCAGGTCCGGACGCACGTAAGCGATGCCGGCAACGCTCATCACCACGACGGAAAGCAGGATGAGGGTCAGCGCGCGCGGGACTCGCGAGTGCCTCGATAGCGACGGGAGCTCGTCTTCTGGTTCCATCCCGGCAGAAAGCCAGCTTAGCCCCGTCGGGGAGCGCCGGCGATAGATTGTGGACGTGATTCGGCCCGCGCTCCTTGACGATGCGCCCGCTATCGCCCGGGTCCATATCGAGAGCTGGCGCTCGACTTATCGGCGATTGCTCGCGGCCGACTTCCTTGATTCTCTTGCGTTGTCCGAATACACCAACAGGTGGACGCGCTTCATCGGCGATGGGACGAGCCGGGTGTATGTGGCGGAAGACGGGGGCGCGGTCGTGGGTTTTGCCTCAGGCGGGCATGAGCGCGCCGGCGAGGTCGCGTATTCGGGCGAGCTCTACGCCATTTACGTCCTGGACGCCTTTCAGAGGCGCGGCCACGGGCTCGAGCTGGTGAGGGCGGTGGTCGGCGGCCTCCAAGAGATGGGCCTGGACGACATGATCATCTGGGTCCTGAAAGACAACCGTCCGGCTCGCCTTTTCTACGAGCGGTTGGGGGGCATCTACGTCCGAACCCAGCCCATCACTGTCGGTTCGGCGTCCCTGGAGGAGGTGTCATACGGCTGGCCGCGCCTCGACCTGGTGCGCTACTGACGCTTGACAGCCATGGGCGGTGGGGCAGGAGGGCGGTCGCCGCGCCGAGCATGCAGACGCCGCTGATGGCCAGAAAGGCCAGGGTGGGACTGATCGTGAAGAGCGCCCCGCCGGCGAGCGCACCGACGATCTGAATCGCGAACTGCACAGTCTGGAACACGCCCTGCGTGCGAGCCTGCTGCCCCGGCTCGGCCGTCCGGCTGACCTCCGCGTTGAGACTCGGGGAGCCGGAGATCGTGAAGACGCCCTCGATGAGGCCGAGGCCGATCAGCCACGCGACCGACGTCACGAAGGGATAGATGGCCGCGAACACCGCGGTGCCCACGAGAGCCACCACGATTAGGCGGCGCGGCCCGAAACGGTCGCCGAACGCGCCGGCCTGGGCGCTTAGCAAGGTGGCCGGGACGGCAAAGGCCATAAAGGAGATGCCGACCGCGAAAGTGCTGGCTCCCCGATGCGTCATGTAAAGCGGCCAGATGGTGTCGAAGGTCCCGATCATGTACGACGTTCCGGCACCCAGGAGCAGCATCGGAAATAGCCTTCGTGCGATCGCCAAAGCCCGGACCGGCGCTTCGATCGATGCCACCACGCGCACGCTTGGAAGAGTCGCCAATGCCACCGCGGACAGCCCGGACGCGCCGGCCGAGATCGCGAAGATCGCATTGAGGTTGAACAGCGCGACGAAACCGCCGATCGCTGGGCCGAGCAGCATGCCCGCCATGTTGGTCGACTGCATAGTTCCAAAGGCACGACCTCGCTGGGTGGGTGGTGTGACCTCGGCGATCAAGCCGTTGGCC
>VBIU01000251.1 GCA_005880945.1 Chloroflexota bacterium
CCAGCGAGCACGGCCGCGATCACCTCGGACACTGTGAGCCCGGCCAGCATGTGGAGCCGGGGCGCCCACCTCACCTCCAGGTAGTCGATGTTCTCAGCGGCCGAGTCGACGCCGAGCTCGTACGCGGTCCGCGTCAGGGCCGCCTCGGTCTGCATCACGGCGATGGCGTCATCGAAGTACGAGATGTAGGCCGCCTGCGACGGGCAGTCCGGCGGCGCCACCAATCGAAGTGGCCGTTCGATGCCGTGGTCACGCGCGAGCTCCTCCGCCGTCGCCTGACGCACCGCCCCATCCAGGTGGACGTGAAGCTCAGCCTTGCGCCACTCGCGGTACATGCCGCCTCGCACGTCGGTCGGGCCGCGATGCTCCGAGGTTATGAGAGCGAGTAGATGCCGGGCAGCTCGCGATACAGGCCCGCGTAGTCGAGGCCGTAGCCGATCACGAACTTGTCTGGAATCACAAAGCCGGTGAAGTCGATTTGAACTTCGACCTCGCGCCGTGCCGGGCGGTCGAGGAGTGCGGCCAGTCGAAGGGAAGCCGGGCCGAGCTTGCGGATGCGCTGCGCGATCGCGTTCACAGTGCGTCCCGAGTCGACGATGTCTTCGACGAGCAAGACATGGCGGCCGACCAACGGGCCCTCGACCATGTGCGCCAGCCGCAGCTTCCCGCTGCTGGAGGTGCCAGATCCGTAGCTGGCGGCGCGCATGAACTCGAGCTCGGCGGGGATGCTCAGGCTCCGCAACAGATCGGCGGCAAAGACCGTCGCGCCTTTGAGAATCACGACCATCACGAGGGGCGTGTCGATGTCCTTGTAGACCTCGGAGATCTGCTTGCCGAGCTCCTGAACCCGCTTCGCGATGCGGGCGGACGAGATCATGGCCCGAGCCGAGCCGCGCGCTGAAATCGGAGTCGCCCTGGTCACGACCTCAGGCATGCAAGTAAAGCTTACTGGCTCGTCTAGACCCCGATCGGATGCCAGACCGTCTTCATTTCCATGAAGGCAGTGATCAGCTGCGGGCTCATCTCTCCCGATGGGACCTTTACAACCCGCTTCACGTTGTCCGCCGCCGCCCTCTCGATTTCGGCGACCTCGTCCGGCGTGCAGCCGGCGGCGTCGATCGCGTTCACGTCCATGTGCGCGGCGAGCCACGGCAGCAGCTCCCGACGCTGTCCACTGAGCACGTTGACCACGCCGGACGGAAAGTCGCTGGTGGCGAGCACCTCCGCGAGCGTGAGAGCCGGCAGGGGTCGGGTCTCGGGGGCAAGCGCGACGATCACGTTGCCGCCGCACAGGACAGGCGCCAGTCGTCGCACGAGCCCCGCCAATGCAGGCATCTCGGGTGCAACGATGCCGACAACACCGGTCGGCTCAGGGATGGTGAAGTTGAAGTAAGGCCCGGCGACCGGGTTGACCGTGCCCGTGACCTGGGTCAGCTTGTCGGTCCAGCCCGCGTACCAGACCAGGATCTCGACGGCCTCGTCGAGCTCGAGGCGAGCCTGCCTGCCGCCGCCGAGCAGCTCAACGAACTGCGTGCGCCGTCCATCCAGCATTTCGGCGGCGCGGTAGAGGATCTGGCCGCGGTTCATGGCGGTGCGCGCCGCCCAGCCGGAGAACGCGCCGCGCGCCGCGCGCACCGCATCGCGCAGGTCTTTGCGCGACCCTCGGGGGACGTTGACGGATCCGTCCGGCCGGTAGGCGCGCCCCGACTCAGAGCGGACGAACTCGCCGCCCACGTACTGCTTGTACGTTTTGCGCACCTCGACGCGGTCTCCGTTTTTGCCGGGCACTACGCGAGCTCCAGGTAAGGAAGCAGGCCGTGAACGCCGCCCTCGCGGCCGAACCCGGATTCCTTGTATCCGCCAAACGGCGAGGTCGGGTCGAAGCGGTTGAAAGTGTTGGCCCAAACGACGCCGGCTCGCATGCGCTCCGCCATCCAGAGGATGCGCGATCCCTTGTCGGTCCACACTCCGGCCGACAAACCGTAAGGCGTGTTGTTCGCTTTCTCGACCGCCTCGGACGGGGTCCGGAAAGTAAGCACTGAAAGGACCGGTCCGAAGATCTCCTCGCGCGCTATGCGATACGACTGCGAGACGTTGGTGAATATCGTCGGGGGGAACCAGTAGCCGCGCTCGGGGATCTTGCACTCGGGCTGGAACATCTCCGCACCTTCCTCGACGCCCGATTCGACAAGGCCCTGGATCTTCTCCAGCTGGGCCCTGGAGTTGATCGCCCCGATGTCGGTGTTCTTGTCGAGGGGATCGCCGAGCCGCAGGGTGGACACGCGCTGCTTCAGCTTCTCCAGGAGAGGCTGCGCTATCGACTCCTGCACGAGCAGCCGGCTGCCGGCGCAGCAGACGTGGCCCTGGTTGAAGTAGATGCCGTTGACGATGCCTTCCACCGCCTGGTCCAGGGGGGCGTCCTCGAAAACGATGTTTGCAGCCTTGCCACCGAGCTCGAGAGTCAGCCGCTTGCCGGTGCCGGCGAGCGCGCGCTGGATCATCTTGCCGACTTCGGTCGAGCCGGTGAAGGCGACCTTTTTCACGCCCGGGTGCGACACGAGCAGCGAGCCGGTCTTACCGGCGCCGGTGATGATGTTGACGACGCCGGGAGGCAGCTCCGCCTGCTGGCAGATCTCCGCGAACAGCAGGGCCGAGAGCGGCGTCGTCTCCGCAGGTTTGAGCACCACGGTGTTCCCGGCCGCAAGCGCCGGGGCGATCTTCCACGCCAGCATGAGGAGCGGGAAGTTCCAGGGGATGACCTGGCCG